>CAZKQQ010000277.1:0-7397 GCA_964554945.1 uncultured Solibacteraceae bacterium
TCCCCGAGGCGAATGACGTTCTTGCGGTGAAACTCCAGCGGATCCATCTTGAGTGCTTCCGCAATCTCATCGGCGAGGCTCTCCATCGCGAAATAACCCTGTGGGCAGCCGTACCCTCGAAACGCGCCGGCAACCGGGGTGTTGGTATAGACCACGTCACATTCGAAGCGCTGGTTCGGTGCGCGAAACAGCGGCAGCACCTTACTGCCCGTGTTGCCCTGCACGGTACTGGCATGGCTGCCGTACGCGCCTGTGGTCGCCAGCACCTTGAGATGGCTCGCCACCACGGTTCCGTCGCGTTTCAATCCCAACTTCATGCGCAGGATCTGCGGATGCCGTCTGCGCGCCATGTAGAACTCTTCCTCGCGCGTGTACTCGATTTTGACCGGCCGCCGCGTGGCCAGCGCGAGCGCGCCGCAGATATCCTCCAGCAGCATTTCCTGTTTGCCGCCAAATCCGCCGCCGATCCGCGGCTTGATTACGTGGATGCGGCCCACCGGAAGCCCCAGGATCATCGCCACCTGCCGGCGGCAGTGATAAGGCACCTGGGTGCTGCTGCGGATCACCAGCCGGGCGTCTCCATCCAGCCAACAGATGGTGACGTGCGGCTCCAGCATGCAATGCTGCTGGCGCTGTGTCCGGTACTCGCGCTCGAAAACGTATTCGGCCTCGCGAAACCCCTCGTCGACGTTTCCGATCTCCCGCATAATGTGAGCGGCTATATTGTGTTGCGCATTGTAGATGTTCTTCGAATCCAGTTCATCGTGGATCACGGGCGCGCCCGGCTCCATCGCCTGCTCCATGTCCAGCACCGGAGCGAGAACTTCATACTCCACTTCGATCAGGCGCAGCGCCTCTTCTGCGATGGCCCGGCTCTCGGCCGCCACCGCCGCCACTCGGTCGCCCACGAACCGCACCTTCGAATCCAGCAGATAAGTGTCGTACGGCGAAGGCTCCGGCCAGGCCTGCCCCGCGGTAGTATGCGGAACACGCTTTACATCCTGATAGGTGAGAACGGCGTGAACGCCCGGAAGCGCCCTGGCTTTGCCAGTGTCTATGCGAACGATGCGGGCGTGCGCGTGCGGGCTGGGCAGAATCTTGCCAATCAACAGCCCCGGCAACTGCACGTCGTCGGTAAACGCCGGAGCTCCGGTGACGAGTTTAACTCCATCCACCTTGCGAACATTCTGTCCAACAGTTCTCATTGGCTTACCGCTCCAGCCTTATGCTGGCGTGAAGCGCCGGGTCTCCGCGACGCCGCATCCAGTACCGCCTCTACCGGTTTCCGGTACCCCGTGCACCGGCAGTAATTGCCCGCCAGCGCATCCCGCACCTGCTCCTCGGTCGGATGCGGCTGCCGGTCGAGTAGCGCCTTGGCTGCCAGAATCATCCCGGGCGAGCAGAACCCGCACTGCACCGCGCCGTGCTCGAGAAACGCTTCCTGCAGCGGATGAAGCTCATCTCCTTGCGCCAAACCTTCGATCGTCACCACCTCGCAGCTTTCTACCTGCGCGGCAAAGATCAGGCACGAATTCACAGGCTTCCCGTTCAGCAGCACGGTGCAGGCGCCGCATTCGCCCGTCTCGCACCCGCGCTTCACCCCGAAAAATCCTTCCCGCCGCAGCACATCCAGCAGAAGGTCACCCGGCGCAACTGTCCATTGCCGGATTGCGCCATTCACCGTCACACACAGTGGCATGGTTTTCATAACGTGTGCCCCGCCTGCTCCACGCACTCCTCCAGGGCCCGTCCGGCCAGCACGCGGCTCAAATCCCGCCGGAATTCTGCCGACGCGCGCAGATCGGTGACCGGTTTGACTTCGCGAATGACCTGGTCGCCGGCTTCGGCCAGCAGTGTATGATCCAACTCACGCCCGGTGATTAGTTGTTCCACGCTAAGCAAGCGGAACGGGCACTCCGCCACGGCCCCCAGTGAGAGCCGCGCCCACTTTACCCGCCCATGCCCATCCAGTTGGAGTCCCGCGGCAGCGTTCACCAGCGAGATATCGATTTCCGTCCGGCCGAATTTCTGAAATGACCAGCCGCATCGCGCGCCATGCGGCGGATCCGGAATCCCGACCTCAACCAGCAGAGAACGAGACATCTCGTGTTCGCGCGAACGCTCCAGATACTGGGCCAGCCGCATCTTGCTGCGTCCGTGCGCGTTGGCCACCAGCACGAAGGCATCGAGCGCCAGCAAAGGTGTCACCATATCCGCGGCAGGCGAGCCGTGCGCCAGGTTTCCGCCCAGCGTCGCCAGATTGCGGATTTGCACGGAGCCGCACGTGGCCGCGGCCCGGGAAAGCAGACCGCCCGCCAACGCCCGAATCGCTGTCGAGTCTTCCAGTTCCGCCAGCGTGGTGGTCGCCCCGATTGTGCATACCGTATCGCGCTTGCGGATGTAGGAAAGCCCGGCGCGCGTCAGATCGATGAGGAACCGCACGGAGCGCGCCGCTTCCACCGTCAGGTCCGTGCCACCGGCCACTAGCCGGGCGTGCCCCTTGCTACGCTCCAGCAGCCGAACCGCTTCGAGAACGCTCTCCGGCCGGTAGAACGCTTCGACCTTGTCAAACATCGCGAGCCCACCTCCGGCTTGATCAAAATATAACAGGCTTACAGGTCTGAAACAACTAATATCCGGATTGGCCGGTTTGGATCAAGGCGGTGACGTGGGCGAGAAGTTCTTTTTCAGAGAAGGGTTTCGCGAGTACGCGCTCGGGATATTTCCGCGCCATCCCTTCGATCGCGATGCTGGTCACATGTCCGGACGTGAACAGGATGCTGGTGCCGGCGTGTACGTGTTCCATCTCAACGGCCAGATCGAGGCCGCTCATATCGGGCATGACCATGTCGACGATCGCCAGGACAATGGCGTCGCTGTGCTCGCGCAATAACTGCAGGCCTTCGGTGGCGTTGGCTGCCTCCAGCGTCTTGAATCCCGCCTGCTGCAAGACCCTGGCCATGAACCGTCGCACAGAACTGTGATCTTCAACCACCAGAATCAATTGGGGCTCAGCGCACCCTTGGTACTGGTTGGTAGACATAAGGCTTCTAGCATCTTAGTCCTAGAACGTTGGCCAATGCTGTCGGCCAATAGTTAGAACTGAGAAAGGTTGGTAGTTACTGTCCGACCACCAGAACAGAAAACGTCCCCGGAATCATCGGCGGCCGTTGCGGCGGTTTTGTAGGGTCCGCCGCGGGACGCGGGCCAAATTGCGCCGCCGAGAGATAAACTTTGCCGGACTTTCGATCAAGAGCCATCGTGCGAGCACCCGCCTGCGTCTTCACCGTCGCGACAGCAGTGTATTGGTCAGGTGAATCCTGATGGAAAATCGTGAGTGCACCGTCACCGCCGCCGCTAGAAAAAAAGATCAGGCCTCTTGCTGGATCGAACTCGGTGGCATCGACGCCCTTTTCGATTGGTTGTGTGCTCAGAATATTTCCGGTGTTTCCGTCGACAACTGCCATCACGCCACTGCGGCAACCAATGAAGATACGCTCGTTCTTCCGATCCATATCCATGCTGCTCGGCTGCTCACAGGGAGCAACGGGCCAGGTGTTCATTACCTTCAGAGCTTGTGCGTCGAGGCGCAGCACGGTATTGCGGTCCTGCATGTTGAGAAAAATATGACCCGCTTCATCGGACGCGAGATGCTCGGTCCTCCCGCCGAGGGAGTCGATAATACCGGCGACCTTGCCGGTCATCGCATCAATTGCAGTGACGCGCTGGCTGCCGCGATCGGCCGTAAAGATGCGTCCCGTTTTGTGATCGAAGATGATTCCGTTCGGGTCTGCCCCGACCTTCACTTTGCCGGTAACCGCGAGCGTCTTCAGGTCAAAGATGATCACCGAACCGGGGTCGGTGCAACTGATAAACCCACGGCCTGGCTCGCGGGCAATGGCGATACCGTGGATACCGCTTCCGGGAATCTTCCCGACCGTTGCGCCCGAATCCAGATCCAGCACGACGACTTCGCGATCATGCGACACGTACAACCGGCGCCCTTCGGTATCAGCGGTCAAATAATCCCAGCCATAATCGCCGGGAATGGAAATTCGATTGAGGACATGGTACGAATCGGCGGCAGCCAGACTGGATGTAAACATCAGGAACAAGGGCAGCCACTGAAGGCGGCTGGATCTGGACAGGTTCTTCATGATCTCAACAGTCTAAGGCTTTCTGGGTTGCGGTTGCGCGCCGATCAATTTCGCCGCCAGGCGGCGGTGCCGGGCCAGCGCCGGCTGCAGCGCGATCGTTTGCAATTCCCCGCCCTCCACGACGACGCGCCCGTCGACGATCAATGTCGAAACGCGAGTGGGGGCGCACAGCAGCAGGGCGGCGACCGCGTCGCCGGCGCCGCTGTAACCCACGTCCCGGAGATCGAACATGGCGAGATCCGCGCACTTGCCAGGTTCCAAACTCCCGATATCATCACGGCCTAGGCAGCGCGCGCCTTCTACCGTCGCCATGCGCAGCGCCTCGCCGGCGCTCAGAGCTGCGGCGCCGTGTTTCACCCGCTGCAGTAACAGCGCCTGGCGAGCTTCGGCCAGCATGTGGGAACTGTCGTTGGAAGCGCTGCCGTCTACTCCGAGACCTACGGCACATCCCGCACGGCGCAAGGCCAACACCGGCGCGCAGCCCGAACCCAACCGCATGTTCGAAGTCGGACAATGAGCGATTCCCACTCCGGCGCCGCCGAGACGGGCCATTTCCTTCCAGTTGAAATGAATCCCATGAGCCAGCCAGGTTTGCGGACCCATCCAGCCGGTATCTTCCAGTAAATCGAGCGGCCTCTTGCCAAACCGATTTAGACAGTATTGTTCTTCGTCCCGCGTCTCGGCCAGGTGGGTGTGCAGCCGGACTCCCTCGCGGGCAGCCAGATCGGCGGTCTCCCGCATCAACCGCGGTGAGACCGAGAACGGCGAACACGGCGCCAGTGTTATTCCCAACATCGAGCCATGGGATGGGTCGTGATATTTGCGGATGACACGCTCGCAATCGGCCAGGATCCGGTCCTCCCGCTGCACCACCGAATCCGGCGGCAAACCGCCGCTGCTCTGGCCCACACTCATGCTGCCGCGGCACGGATGGAACCGCATCCCGATGCGGCGCGCCGCTTCAATCTCCGCATCGATCAGGTTGCCCTGTCCCCGCGGAAAAATGTAGTGATGATCGGCGGTGGTTGTGCAGCCGGAGAGCAGCAATTCGGCCATTCCGGTTAAGGCTGCGGCATACAACGATTCCTCGTCCAGGCGCGCCCAGATCGGATATAGGGTGCGCAGCCAATCGAACAGTTCCACATCGGCTGCCGGCGCGTAAGCGCGCGTCAGTGTCTGATAGAGATGATGATGCGTGTTGATCAGACCCGGTACGATCACCGCGTGCCGGCCGCTGATCACGCGCTTCGTCTTCGCCAGCCTGATTGTCCCCCTGGCTACGCGCCGAATGACTCCGCCATCAATCCAGAGGCTGGCACCGTGCAGCACGGTGCTCCGCGGGTCCATCAGGACTAGCGTGTGGATGTCGCGAATCAACAGCGAACCGGAATCAGTTTCTGGCGGCATAAGATGTCTTCCAGCCCGGTGCCGTCGGGAGGAACTTCGAATGGCCGCCCAGCCGCTGTCCGCGCCGATTGGATATCTTTCAATCCGTTGCCCGTGATCAGCGCCACCGCGCTGGCGCGCCGCCCAATGACGCCGTCCGCTACGGCGCGGTGCACACCGGCTACGGCCGTTGCCGCGGCGGGCTCGGCGAAGACTCCGGCGAGCCGGCCGGTGTACTGCATTGCTTCTACAATCTCCTCGTCGGTCACGTTGAGCATCGCGCCGCGCGACTCCCGCACGGCATCGACGGCTTTTTTCCAATTGCGCGGCACGCCGACTGCGATGCTATCGGCGAGTGTTCGCGGCTCGACCGGTTGGATGGCTGCTCCGCTTAGAAACGCGGCCGTCACCGGCGCAGCGCCCGCCGCCTGCACACCGAGAATCCGCGGCGATCTCTCCATCAATCCCAGCGCCTTCAGCTCCCGAAAGGCTTTCCAGACACCCGCAATCGTGCAACCATCGCCCACCGGGACGGCGACCCAGTCCACCGGTTCCCATCCCAACTGTTCGCCAATCTCCAATCCCACCGTCTTCTTCCCTTCCACCAGGTAAGGGTTGATGGCGCTGTTGCGGTTGTACCAACCCCATTTCTCGCAGCTTTGCTGGCATAGCTGAAATGCCTGCTCATAGCTGCCGCGCACCCGCACCACGGTTGCGCCAAACATCAGCAGTTGGATAATCTTCGGTTCCGGCGCTCGCTCCGGCAAGAAGATCACACTCTTGATTCCTATCGAAGCCGCTATACCGGCACAGGACGACGCTGCATTTCCGGTGCTGGCGCAGGCAATGATTTTTTTGCGCCCTTCGCGCGCCTTCACTACGCCCAGCGCACTGGCGCGGTCCTTCAACGAGCCCGTGGCATTCCGTCCATCGTCCTTCAGGAGTAAGTGGCGGATCCCTATATGGCGCGCGAGTAACGGCGCCTCTGTCAGCGGAGTGTCACCTACCAATAGATGTGGTAACCCGGAGCTGGCCCGCATTGGCAATAACTCCCGGTATCTCCATTGTCCGGGCTCGCGGCGCCGCGCCAGAGACCGGCGCGTCAGGAGCCGCGCGATCGAGCGGTAATCGAGGAGAACGTCGAGAATGCCCGAGACGCCGCACTGGGGACACGTGGAGATGTCGCGCCTGGTATAAATCCGGCCGCAAAATACGCACCGAAGCCCCTGAACAAATTCCATGGTCCACTTAGCCCTGGAAGCGAACAGAGTAACACCCGGCGGACTGAAACGGATACATACGTCTTTTATGAAATGGCGAGTATTGGCCCAAGGTCGATGCAACAACTGCTTAGGGTGCTCGTGTATTCACAAGATATGTCATCTTGTTTTGGATTTTTGGCTCACTTACAGGCTGTCTATGCTAGACTGTGCCCATGACTCTTGACCCCGCCCTCCTTCGCGCCGCACTAATCGGTTACGAAAACCAACTTGCGCAGATTGAACAAGCCATGGCAGAACTGCGCCGCCGGCTAAAGATGGAATCTCCCGCCGAGACCGGCTCACCGAAAACTGGCAGGCGCGGGATGTCGGCCGCAGCACGCCGGCGCATTGCAGCCGCACAGAAGAAGCGTTGGGCAGCCTATCGAAAATCGAAAAAGTCTAAGTAAACCTCGACTTAATAATTCCCTTCAATCCGCCGCCGAAGCGCCGACCGCCTCTGCCGCCCAGTAGGCACGGCGGACAGTGCCGTATCCCAGGCCCGTCTTGCGCGCGATCGCGCGAAAGCTGAG
Source organism: uncultured Solibacteraceae bacterium (assembly GCA_964554945.1). Lineage (GTDB taxonomy): Bacteria > Acidobacteriota > Terriglobia > Bryobacterales > Bryobacteraceae > PSRJ01. Next base: position 7,336 of record CAZKQQ010000277.1, read on the forward strand.
GCCTTGAATTCGCATTTCTTTAATTTGATCCGGTGACGCGTCCCGGCGGGGGCGGGCGCTGC
>CAZKQQ010000278.1:0-7195 GCA_964554945.1 uncultured Solibacteraceae bacterium
CGTCACGTTCGGTGTGAAGTTAAGACGCACGCCGAATTCGCGGAACATGATCGTAACTGCTCCTACCGCACCGCCGCCCTGCACCATCGGGACCGGGAACTCGCCGCCGGCCAGGAAACTCGCCGGTCTTCCATTAATCGCCAGAACGTTCGGTTCGGCCAGCATTTGAAGCTGGTTCTTGTTCTGAAGGGCCTTGATAGTCGTAAAAAGATTGATATCGGGCCGAAACATGAAAATATTCAGCGGGTCCGGATATGTGATTTGGGTTCCATCCGGGCTGAAGCGCGGGCTACCGAACTGTTGGGTCGAAACGCCGGTAAATTGATTTCCGGCCGTGCTGAGATAGCTGGCTCCCAAGTCAATCGCCGCGGAGCGATCCACGTTGGCGAACTTCACCTTCAGCAGAATCTGAGTCTCCACAGGCGGCACTTCCACGCGCAGCAGGTTGACCGGCTTGCCGAGCGTCGAAGCAATGGCTATCACGCGATCGGCCGCCGTGACATCTTTTACCGTCCCGCGAACGAACGGAATGTCGTTCTCGTAATTGATCGTGATGTTCTCATTCGGAAACTCGCGGGAAAGCTGCTGCCGGATTGCGTCCAGCTTAGCAGTGCTCATCCGGACAGTGAGGTCATAGAGCAGCCGGCTGCCGCCCTGCTGCCAGATGACGAGCGAGGTTTCTCCCGCTCCCTTGCCGTTAATCAGAACTTCTTTCGGATTGACCGCTACGGCTTCCACCAGATCGCCGTTGGCCACCGAAATTCGCTGGATGTTCAACGGACTGTCGATGATCAGCGACTTGCCGACGGTCACCGTCAAGCGTCCCGGCGCGTTGGCGCCCGCTTCATTTTGAGCCGGCTGGGCCTGGCTCTCGAGAACTGTTGCGGCCGCTGCCTGCCATGGCGCCAGAGCCCACAGGAAGGTGGCCGCAAACAGAATATGATTGGAATGCGGGTTGCGTAACATTATTTATTTGACCTCCGCGCTACCGTCAAACTTGCTTTCGACCTTCTTGTTGCCCGAGATGATCTCCATGACGTATGGAGTCTCTTTCCTGGCGGGCGGTGGAAGCAGCGGCAACACTGCCACCGGCTGCTTGGTTGCCGCTCTGCGCCGGGGTTCGGTCTCCAGACCATCTATGTCCCTCAGCTTGATCTTGGTGCCGGTGAACAGACTGGCCACTGCCGTACCCTGAGTCTTCGTCTCATCGTGATCGAGCGGATTACGCAGCACCAGCTGAATCGTGGTCTGATGGCTGGCCAAGCTGAGCTGCTCGGCTTGGTCAGGCGTCACTAACAAGTTGACCACCTGCACCGTGATCGGCTTGCCCTCGGGATCTTTCTTGAAGTCCTGGCCCGAAGACAGCACCTCGATGTTCTGCAGCAAGGTCTTGGTCAGAGTTCCCAGCGACGGCGGACCATTCGGCGGATTGCCGGAAATGAGCACGTCGACGTGCATGCCGGGAACGACGAACCCGGCGACGCCCACGACTTCATTGACCGGCACTGCCACCGCGCGCATCCCCTTGGGAATGATTGCCGCGAATCCGCCGCCCGCGCCCTTTGGCGCCAGGCGCACCTCCAGAATCGGCTCCCTGGCGAAAACTTTGGTGATCACGCCGCGGCCCACGATGTCCTGTGTACGGGTAGAGGCCCCCAGCGGCATTTCAGCCGGCCAATCCTGCAGCTTGATATCTTCCTCTTTCAGCACCGTGCCCAGTTCCAAATCGCGTGCGGCCACTGCGATTTTCACCGAAGAAGCCGTCTGCGCGTGCGTATTCGGCTGCTTATTCGACATGAGCCGGTACAACAAGAGGCTCGCGCCCGAGGCGACCACGAACGCAAAACCTAAAACCGCTAAGAATCGTTTATTCATCTCAATTCCCCGTTCGGCCCGACGATCCGGTTGCCCGGAAAACTCTCAGCTACCTGCCGTTGTAGTGCCCGGCGCGGTCAGAGGCTTCTCGCCTCCGCCCAACGCATCTGGAGCGATGCACGGCCGACACCGGCAAAACAAGCCGCCACGCGCCCCGACCAGCCGGCCCTAGCTGGCTTGCGTGTTGGCCGCGGCAAGCTGGCTGTTGGTAACCGACCAGATGCCCTTGATGCTTGTGCCGGCGCCCAGGAACAGCGCTGCTGAAGCCAGCGCCACGAACGCCATGAGCAACGTGTACTCGATCAGATCCTGTCCCTGTTCGTTATTCCAGAAGTTTTGCAACCGTGTCATTTTGATTCGCTTCCTAAGTTTTGAATTTGTGCGCCGGGACCGCCGCATCGTGCATTTCCGTCTTGCTGACCGTGCGGCTCCGCCCTTCTCCTCCACTGACTGTAGTGGTGGAATTCGATTCTCCTCCGAGGTGCGCGGCTGGCCGGAAAACCAGCGCGATTCCATCGTCATAAACCACGTGCCAGCGGCGGGATTCCTTCAATGCTCCCGCCAGGGGAGCGCTCGGGGACAGCAGGATCGTATTGACCCCAAAGTGCCCCAGCGTCTCCTGCCAGTCGTATTTCACGTTCATTACATCCAGATACTTTTGAACAAAATCGTCGCCATAGAAATCGCTGCGGCCATCGACGAACACGCGGTTTTCGGGATAGAGGCGGTAAATGAGGTAGTCGCCCCATTCGTCGTTGGTAAAAATTCGGGCGGATGGATCGCTCTTGAGCATGGCAATCGCCGCGGCTGGATATGAATCGGGATCGTATTCCGGCTTGAAGAGCTTGGGCGGCGCGGGCGCATAGACTAACGCCGCCACCACGACGACGGCTGCCGCGCTGGCCACATGCCAGCGGGGAATAGCATCGGTTTCCGCAGTCTCGGCGGCCACCTCCACATACCTGCGCGCCGCCGTTTTCAGCCACATCACCACCGGCAGATGCGGCAATTTCTTCAGCCATGCATCGACTGCCGAAGCCACGATCGGCGCCGAGATGATGGCGAACAACGGCAGATTTCGCGCGGCGAGCAATGATGCATGGCCCCACATCACCACCAGCAACGCCTCGGTATAGCTGCCTCGGCTCGCATGCCAGATCGCTCCGCCAACCCCAAGCACCAACAGCGCCTCGAAGAAGATGGCGATCGGATGATGGAAACTGATGGTCAAAAATTCAACCACGTGCTGCGCCTGGAAGGGATCCATCACATACTGCACCACGTGGACGTGGAGGTGATAGAAATACGGGTTCACCAGGCTGGCTGCCAGGCACGCGAGCGCCGACAACAAGTAGTGCCGCGCGCGTACTCGCGCCGATGCCGCATGGCTTCGGTCAGCGGCGAGCACCAATGTCAGGATCTCGGCGGCCCCATAACCGATCAGCAGGAGGATGCCGAAGAAGAATCCCCCGTGCAGGTTGGTCCACAAGATGGTCGCGAACGGAAGAATCGCTAGAATTGGAATCCCGAGAAATCGCTCGCGGCCTGCGCGCACGCTTTCCAGTGCGCCGTAGAACAAAACCATAAAGAGAAGCGAAAACAGATGAGGCCGGGCCAGCCAATGCACGGCCGAAGCCGCCGTGGCGACCATCGTTACTAATATGGCCACAATGGGATTGGCGCGGCGCAGAGTCAGGCGGAACAACAGCGTGAACGTGGCAGCGATCAGCAGGATGCTCGCGATTACCACGGTCGCCAGGCCGCCATGGCTGTTAAGCCAGGCAAAGATGACGTCCGACAGCCATTCCCACGCATACCAGGGTTCTCCGGTCTTGGTAAACGAGAAGAAGTCGCGGGCCGGAATCTGATGATTGCTTATGATCCATTCGCCGGTACGGATGTGCCACCCGGTGTCGCAATCGGAGAGCAGCGTTTTCACCCCACCCATCCGCGCAAACAGAAAAAGGATCGGCATCAGGAACGCGATATCCGTAAGAGAGGGCAGCAGCCGGAATACAAAGGGTGGCTTGGTCGCTTGCATGTCAGGCCATCCAACTGGTCGCGACCGGCTGCAGGGCTTCCGGCGCGCGAGGGCGGTCATGGAATGAGCGAAAATCCATGTAATTTACCCGCAGAGCTACGTGCATCCCAGCCGGTTCCGGCTGCGTCACGCGAATTACGGCGCCTTGGCAGTAAATACACTTTTGGCCAAAGCCGTGATTGGCGGGAAGCTCGATTTCTACCGTCACCATCTGACTGAATGCGAGAGGTGGCAACGATGCCCTCTCACTGCGACAACCAATCAAAACACCGCGCCGGCTGATGTTTTCCGTGAAAACGGCGCTCTCCGCCCACAGCCGCGGTGACATGACGTGGCACCGAAGCTTGATTTCGATACGCGGATTCTCGCGCCTGTTCGCAGTCTTCATCGCTGGTCCAGCTTTGACATCCGCGACTGTATCGTCGAAACCGCAGCGGTTCAATATCGCAAATGGGTGACACGCTGCCGCTGGCGAAGGTTATCAAAATTAAATCCGTAGATTGTCGCCGCTTTGAATAACATAAAGACCGGATTTAATTGAGGCTTTTTGCTGCTCTCGCCGGGCGGGCCTGTTCTGCCCCTCATTTCTCGCGCCCCTGTTATCGGCTGTCCAGACGGATTTTCTATTGAATTTTGCATCGATCGTCAATTCAAAAAAATATCCGGCTAATTACTTCGTATTTTTCCTAATTATCTGTTGACAACTGAAGTAAATGGGGGCAAAATGCAAAAATGAATCGCCGATATTAGCCGAAAATTAGTGCTCTCTAAAGATGGCGATCCAAGGGTGGAGATGGGAACGATGACGCGAATTCTTCTTTACAGTGACGAACCAATCCTAGCCAAAGGACTCGAAGCGGTCCTGCGGCAGGTTGAGAATTTTGAATTGCTCCCCACATGCACCACCGTGGCCGGGCTCATGGAGCAGATCGCTCATGGCTCTCCGGACCTGGTGCTGATGGACCTCACCCCCGAAATTACCTTCGGCGTGATGAGCGAACTGAAGCATGCAATGACGACTTGCAAGATCGTCCTGTGGGTGAACTCGATCTCGACAGAGCTGGCATTCCAGGCTATGGGTCTGGGCGTGCGTGGAATTCTCCGCAAGACTCTGCCGACCGACCTTCAGGTTAAGTGTCTGCAGAAAGTACAGGCCGGCGAGTTGTGGTTCGAAAAGGCGCTGACCGATAGCTTCCTCTGCGCACGCCGCGTGGCTCTCACGCAGCGCGAGGGGCAACTCGTCAGCCTTTTGTCCCAAGGTCTGAAGAACAAGGAAATCGCCAGCACTCTTATGATTTCCGAAGGCACCGTTAAAGTCTATCTTTCCCGTCTTTTCCAAAAAGTTGGCGTCAAGGACCGTTTCGAATTGGCCCTCTTCGGCCTCAAGAATCTCACCACCGGACAACTCCCCGTGGCTGAAAAAGGGCAGCGTGCCGGTGCGACCCCCATGCCCGGCCTGCGCTCCCTCGTTCTGGAGAAACCGGCCGAGCGGACCGAACCGGTCACCCGCTTTCCCACCCCCCTGCGGCCCGTCGCGCCGCGCCAATACTAGTCAGAACAGTTTCTGGAAGCGACCACCGGGACGGCGTCGGGCCGCCCCGGTTTTTTTTTGCTCCGCTCCTGCTCCGTGCTTACTTTTGTTAATGAAGTTTCTATTAGCCTTTTCGATCATTGATCTCCCACCGCTTAGAGCGTCTAATCAGTACGTTCGCCGAAAATCTTTTATGCGTGGAGATTGTTATCGAATCACGAGCGCTGCCGACGCCCAGCAAGGCGCCGTCGCGTCACCCGATTTACACACGCAGGTCACGAAATCAGGAACGATTTACGCCCAACTCCTCGCAATAGTCCAGCCTGTCACCCCTACAGACATCCCACCATCCATACCGGCGGCGGCGCCCTCCGCTCAGCCGCCGGTGTTGTTTTCAATTCGCGCCGGCTGGACGCTCGACGGGTCGCATCCTGTCCAGCAGACAGCCTGCACACCTCTGGGCCTGATTCAGTTTTCGAAAAGACCGGCTCATTAGTTCTCTCCTCCTCCCGGCCGCGGCAAGCAAGCCGCTGCGGTCGGGACTTTTTTCAGCTCCAGACACCGGCCGCACCGCCAACCTGCGTTATGGTAATCGGAAGGATGTCCGAACCTTATATTCGCGTGCGCGATCTCTCGAAGGTCTACCGTTCGGGCAACTCAGATCTGGTAATTTTCTCCGGCGTGAACCTCGATGTGGAACGCGGCGAGATGCTGGCCTTGGTCGGCGAGTCCGGCGCGGGCAAATCCACCTTTCTGCATTTGTTGGGCTGTCTGGACAGGCCTTCGGCCGGTGAGATATACTACGGGAGTACAGCGATTTCAGGGCTCGCCGATACTGCACAAGCTGATTTTCGAAACCGGGAGATTGGTTTCGTCTGGCAGGTCCATTATCTCTTACCAGAGTTCACGGCGCTGGAGAACGTGATGATGCCACTGCTGATTCGGGGAACCTCTTCCCGCCAGGCATCGTCAGATTCTTTAGAGAGACTCACCGAAGTTGGGCTGGCCGCGCGCGCCTCGCACCGCGCCGGCGAGTTGTCCGGAGGTGAGCAACAGCGCGTAGTACTAGCGCGTGCTCTGGTGGGCCGTCCTTCGGTTCTGCTCGCCGACGAACCTACCGGCAATCTCGATTTTCGAACCGGCGAGATGGTTTTTGATCTGCTTACGGACTTGCACCGCACACACCAGCTCACTTCCGTGCTGGTTACGCACAATTTGTCGTTCGCCCGGCGCTGTGATCGAGTTCTCAGTTTGCAGAATGGAGGTTTGGTACCCGCGTGATGGATTGTCTCACCAAGCGGAACCGAACCGGGTTATCTTTAGAGTTGTAGGGGGCGTCACGGTCTATGTTTGAGCGATATACGGAAAAGGCGCGGCGGGTCATCTTTTTCGCCCGATACGAAGCCAGCCAGTTCGGCAGCCCTTATATTGAAACGGAACATCTGCTTTTGGGATTGCTCCGCGAAGATAAGGCGCTGGCCAACCGGTTTCTGCGTTCCCATGCGGCAGTTGAGTCGATTCGCAAGCAGATTGAAGGACATACCACGATCCGTGAGAAGGTTTCTACCTCCGTGGATCTGCCCCTGAGTCATGAGTGCAAGCGCGTCCTGGCCTATGGCGCCGAAGAAGCCGAGCGTTTGAATCACAAACACATCGGAACCGAGCACCTGCTGCTGGGACTGGTGCGCGAAGAGAAATGCTTTGCGGCGGAGATTCTCCACGAGCGCGGCCTGCGCCTTTCCGCAATC
>CAZKQQ010000279.1:0-7042 GCA_964554945.1 uncultured Solibacteraceae bacterium
GTGTGGTCCCAGTGAAAGTGGCTGTTCACCAGGTACCGCACTGGTTTGTCCGTCACTTCCTTTTTGATTTGCGCCAGCAGCGCCGCGGCCGCCGACGGCTTCGAGTGCGCGTCCACCACCAGCACGTCGCGCGACAGCTCGAAAATCACCGCGTTGCAATTGGTCATGATCGCCGGCTTGGCCACTGCCGCATAAACGCCGTCTGTCACTTTTTCAATCGTGAAAAGTTCCGCGCCCGCCGTCCGGGCCTGCGCGCGCGCCCAATTCGCCCGGAAGAATGCCTGTTCCAGGATGGTTGCCCCGGTGAGCAGGCCCCCGAAAGACCTGCTAAAGAAATCGCGGCGCGAATGCCCGTGATGGTGATCGCTCATGGAACCCTCCTTGAGAATGTTACAGTAACGCCCGCGATCTTGTCGCCGGTGAGTTCCTGGAACCTAAATTGCTCTCGGTGGACTTGGGAAAAAACGCGGCCGCCGAAGAATGTAGTCACAAAACATACGGTTACCTAGGAGACGCCATGCTGGAACGGTTGTTATTACCCGAAACACACGCGATCGCGATCCTCATGAAGGATCACGACACCGTCAAAAACATCTTCGATCAATTCGAACATGCAGAATCGGCCGCCGAAAAAGAGAAGCTGATCAATCAAGCCCTCACCGAGCTCAAAATTCACGCCGTTATCGAAGAAGAAATTTTCTATCCTGCTGTCCGCAAACACGTCGGCGCCAGTATCATGAATGAGGCGGATGAAGAGCACCACGTCGCCCGCGTCCTGATCGCGGAACTGGACCGCGATGGCCGCGGCAATGACCATCGGGACGCCAAGTTCACGGTCCTCGCCGAAAGCGTGCGGCATCATATCAAGGAAGAAGAAAATGAGATGCTGCCCCAGGCGAAAGGATTGGACATGGACTTCGAAGCGCTGGGGCAGCGGATGCTCGACCGCAAAGAGGAGCTAAAAGCGGACGGCATCCCCTCCGACGCCGAGCACGCCATGGTGGCCAAGATGAATGGCAAGGGCGATTCGCCTGCCACCGCTTCCCGCCGCAAGCCTCCAGCCGTTCGCAAGACCGCGAAAAAGCCGGCATCGCGTCGCGTCCAGGCGAAACGCACGCGTGCCGCGCGTTAGTGACACGCGCGCGATCGGATTGGTAGCCTAGCTTCTTGTCATGCCCGGAATGGCCGCCACTCTGAAAGCGCTCAGAAGGTCTCTACGGGACCGCGGCGTCCGGGGAACGGTGCGCCGGGCGTTGGCCGAGCCTTTCTATCGCTATGACGATTGGAGATTCGACGTGCGCTTTCGCGTGCAGACCTCCGGCGTCGTGGAAGCCGGCGATCTCGATTACGGTGAAGACGACCGCCGCCACGGCAGCAACTATCAGCCCGTGCGCCTCGGGGGATTTGCTGAATTCATGCGTGCCCTGCCCATTCGTCACGAAGAATTCACCTTTATTGACTTCGGGTGCGGTAAGGGCAGGGCGCTGCTAATGGCTTCGGAATTTCCGTTTCGCAGAATTGTGGGCGTCGAGCTCTCGCCGGCACTCTGCCGGATCGCCGCTCGCAACGTGCAGACTTACTCGAGCCCTTCTCAAAAATGCACGCGTCTGGAAATCTCTTGTGAGAACGCAATGGCTTATCCGCTTCCGGACGATCCGGCCGTCCTGTACTTCTTCAACCCGTTCGACGAAAGCGTGATGCGAAGCGTTCTGGCCAATATTTGTTTTTCCTGGTCGGCTCACCCGCGGCCGCTTTTCGTTGTCCTGTACAATCCCGTGCTGGACCCTCTGCTAGAGCAGTCTGACTTTCTCCGCTTATTCAGAAGGACGCGTGACTCGTCGATTTATCAGGCGCTTACTTCCGCAGCGCCGCAACGCCTACAGCCCACCTGATTCGCGCCCGCGCCATTCTACCGCTCCTGTCTACCGGATATTACGCAGCGCCGCGGCGCAGGTTAACACTCCCGTCCATTCACCCTGTATGCTGGACGAGTGACGCCCACCGCCGCCATTAGCGCGCGGCAATCGAACTTCCGGTCCGTAGTCCGCGTTGCCGCGGGAAACATGCTGGAGATGTACGATTTCCAGATCTTCGGCTATTACGCGCCCGCGATCGCCCTGACCTTTTTTCCGCGGGGCAGCGCCTTCGCCGGTCTGATGCTTTCGTTGATGACATTTGGCGCGGGCTTCCTGATGCGCCCCCTCGGCGCGATTCTCCTGGGCGCATACATCGATCATCATGGGCGGCGCGCCGGTCTTCTTCTTACGCTGGGACTGATGGCCATCGGTACGCTGTCGATCGCCGTCGTGCCGGGATACGCCTCCATAGGAATTGCCGCGCCGCTCCTGGTCGTGCTTGGGCGCCTGGTCCAGGGCCTTTCCGCCGGCGTTGAACTGGGCGGCGTCTCGGTGTATCTCTCCGAGATTGCCACTCCTCAAAGAAAAGGATTCTTTGTCGCGTGGCAGTCGGGCAGCCAGCAGGTCGCAGTCATGTTCGCCGCGCTACTCGGGATCGTTCTGACTCTCTCGCTCTCGACCAGCCAGATGACGCGCTGGGGCTGGCGCATTCCACTGCTCGCTGGATGCTCGCTACTCCCGCTACTGTTCTTCCTGCGGCGTTCGCTCGAAGAGACCGACGCGTTTCGCGCGCGACGCCACCGTCCCCAGCCTGCCGAGCTCGTACGGATCCTCTTCGCCAACTGGCGGGTTGTCCTGCTTGGCATGATGATGTCAACCATGACCACCGTGTGTTTCTACATGGTCACTGCATACACACCTACGTACGGCAGCAAAGTGCTGAAACTTGCCGATACGAGCACACTGATCGTCACGCTCTGCGTGGGCGCGTGCAATTTTATTCTTTTGCCGATCTCGGGCGCTTTATCGGATCGCATTGGCCGCCGTCCAATTCTGATCGCCTGTACGCTGATCTCACTCCTGACCGCCTACCCAGCTCTGTCGTGGCTGGTCGCCGCACCGTCGTTCGGCCGGTTGCTCGGGGTAGAGCTCTGGCTGGCCAGTCTGTACGCTATTTATAACGGGGCTATGGCGGTCTTCCTGACTGAAATTATGCCGGTCGAAGTCCGCACCTCGGGGTTTTCCCTGGCCTATAGCTTAGCCACGGCCGTTTTTGGGGGATTCACCCCGGCAATCTGCACTTACCTCATCCATGTCACCGGAAATAATGCGATTCCTGGCGTTTGGCTATCTTTTGCCGCAGTTTGTGGTCTTTCGGCGGCATGGATTCTATCTCCCAAGGTGTGGGGAAAATCACCGGTTATGTAACGGTATTTCCGTGGAAATAGCCGGTACCCCACTGGCACGGCCGACTGCAGATGGTAAAATCGAGCTCTATGGACATCCCGTAGTCCCCAATGGCTGGGGGAGCGTTCTCCCGTTACCAACGCAGGCCCCGTGGCCTCTTGCAGCGCACGCTGCTTGACCTTTTAATCCCATAAAAACAAGGAGGTTTTCAGGATGAGAAAACTGTTGACCAGTGGATTGGCAGTGTTTGCGGGAATCGTATCGATGCCGGCCCACGTGTCCAAGCAGCAGACCCTCAACAGCAGCCAACTGCCCGACTATCAACAGGATGTCCGATTGAAAACCCTCCAGAAGTTCTTTGGAAAAGCCAATTGCCCGGCCCAAAAGTATTCGCAAGTTTTCTTGGAAGCAGCCGACAGTAACGATCTCGATTGGCGTCTTTTGCCCAGCATTTCTTTTGTGGAATCCACCGGCGGCAAGGCCGCGAAAAACAATAATCTGTTCGGCTGGGACTCCGGGCGCGCGGGCTTCGTCTCTCCGGTCGCCAGCATCCAGACCGTCGGCTACCGCCTCTCGCACTCCGAGCTGTATCGTGACAAAGACATCGATGAAATTCTGGCCACCTACAATCCGAATGCCGAGTATGCCGGCCGCGTCAAATTCGTAATGCGCCAAATTTCAGCTTCCGAGTAAAACCGCGAGGAACTACGGGTGCCTGCATCCAAACTTGCCAGGCGGGGCGTTGACAACCCCATACGGCTGGCGTATAGTTGCTAACATACTGATCTCACAGTGGTTTGCCAGTGAGGATGCATGGTCTCGCCGGCCTCGGGAGCACGATGAATAGCGCGACCCAGCGCATCCAAGATCGCAGTTCTCCACACTCTGGCACTCCCAGTGAATCAGTAGTCGGCGGAGGCGCATTAGCCGTGGACCAAGACAAGGGCCAACTGGACCAATCGGTTCCCGAAAGCTACGAACACCTTCTCGAAGATTACAGCCACTTCGCCCCGCCCGCCGCCGATGAAGTCTTGCAAGGCACGGTTCTCAGCATCACCGGCAAAGACGTCATCATTGACTTCGGTTACAAATCTGAAGGCATCACGCCGATTGAGCAATTTCAGACTCCAAGCGGCGAATTAACCGTGAAGCCCGGCGACGTGGTTGACGTGATGATCGATCACGGCGGCGAGCAGCAGGAAGGCTACGTTTCGCTGTCGCATACTCGCGCCGCGCGGCTCCGCATCTGGGACAACCTGGAGAAAGCTTACGAAGGACAATTGATTCTTTCCGGCCGAGTGCTTGGCCGCGTCAAAGGCGGGCTCGCCGTGGATGTCGGCATTCAGGCGTTCATGCCCGGCTCGCAAGCCGACCCGCGTCCGATCCATAACCTGGACGGTCTCATCGGCCAGGACATCCCAGTCAAAATCATCAAGCTGAACCGCCGCCGCGGCAATGTGGTGGTTTCGCGCAAAGTAGCCGTCGAAGAAGAGACAAATGCGCGCAAGAGCTCCACATTGGAGCATCTCGCGGAAGGTTCGGTGGTCACCGGCGTGGTGAAGAACCTGACCGACTACGGCGCGTTCATCGATTTGGGCGGCATCGACGGGCTTCTCCACGTGACCGACATTTCCTATGGCCGCATCGGACATCCTTCCGAGTTGCTGCAGGTCGGGCAGGACCTCACAGTCAAAGTTTTGAAATTCGATCGGTCGAAGGAGCGGGTCTCACTTGGGCTCAAGCAAATAGAACCGGATCCCTGGGAGACCGTCGGCACGCGATATCCGGTCAACGCACGCGTCATTGGCCGCGTCGTGAATGTCACCGACTACGGTGCTTTCGTGGAACTGGAAGCCGGAATTGAAGGTCTGATTCACATCAGCGAGATGACCTGGTCGCGCCGCATGAAACATCCCTCGAAAGTAGTCAAGCCCGGCGATGAGGTAGAGGCGGTAGTTCTGGAAGTGCACCCGAAGGAGCGCCGCATTTCGCTCGGCCTGAAACAGCTCGAGCCGAATCCGTGGACCACTATCGATAGCCGCTATAGCGTAGGCTCGGTGGTGGAAGGGCGGGTGCGGAACATGACCGACTTTGGCGCCTTTATCGAGATCGAAGAAGGCATCGACGGGCTGGTGCACGTGTCGGATCTCTCCTGGACCAAGCGCGTGAAACATCCTTCGGAAGTTTTGAAGAAGGGACAGATCGTCCAGGCGGTGATCCTTAATATCGATTCGTCCGCGCACCGGTTGTCGCTCGGCATAAAACAGTTGCAGCCGGACGCCTGGGAAACTTATTTTCAGAACCACCAAGTGGGCGATACCGTGCACGGACGCGTTTGCCGGCTGGCCAGCTTTGGCGGATTCGTTGAACTGGCGGAAGGTGTGGAAGGCTTATGTCATTTCTCCGAGGTGCCGGGCTATTCGGGCCGGCGCGGCTCCGAAGAGATGCCGTTGAAAGTGGGGCAGGAATTCGATTTCAAGATCATAAAAATGAGCGAGGCGGAGAAGAAGATCGGTCTCAGCCTGCGCGCGGTGGCGGAGGATGACGAGAAGACTCGCCTGGAAGATTACCAACGCCAGGCGGCTGCCGCTACCTCTACCATTGAAGAAGTAATGAGCCTCAAAGATCGGAACCTGGAATAACTTGCAAATTTGTTGTATTCAAGAGATACTGCGGTGTCGTAACCTGTTGAGAGGGCAAGGAGAATGAGATGACGAAGGCCGATCTGATTGAAGAAGTCTCCCGTGTGGTGGAGATGACCCGGAAGGAATCCGAGGTCATCGTGGAGGCCATTTTCGACAGTATCGTGCGCTCTCTGCGTTCCGGCGACAAAATTGAAATCCGGGGATTTGGGAGTTTCCGTACGCGCCAAAGGCAGCCGCGCATCGGTCGCAATCCGAAGACCGGCGCGCGCGTGGAAGTGCCGGCTAAGAAGATCCCGTACTTCAAGCCCAGCAAGGAACTGAAGGACGTAGTGAACAATTCGGCCGCGCCCGTATCGACTCCGTCGCCCGAACGAGTGCCGAATCCGCAATAGGTCCGGCACAATCCCATGGATTTTGTATGGACCCCGTGGCGTTATCAGTACGTCACGAGTCTGGGAGAGCCGGTGGCATGTATCTTCTGCGCGGCTGCGGCTGATCCGGCACGAGATCATGAAAATCTGGTGGTACATCGCGGCGCTCGGAATCTCATCATGATCAACCGGTTTCCTTACACTTCCGGCCACGTCATGGTGGTTCCTTACGAGCATGTCGCCACTCTGGAAGACGTGCCCGACGAGACGCTGGTGGAGTTAATCCGTCTGGCCCGGTTGGCGGAAAAGCAACTGCGCGCGATTTACCGGCCCGACGGGTTGAATCTCGGGTTCAATATCGGGCGGAGCGCCGGGGCTGGAATCGCGGGGCATGTTCATATGCACGCACTGCCGCGTTGGACCGGCGATACCAGTTTCATGACCTCGGTAGGGGAAACCCGGGTGCTGCCGGAGGATCTGGAAACGACTTGGCAGAAACTGCGCCACGCGTTCCGAGATCCGGCCACTGAGAGCAATGCATAGGCGGTAAGCCTCCTTTCCATTTCGTCCCGGCATTCCAGTTGTAAGCACGGTGCGGCCACGCGTAGAAACATGGGGTTGAACACTCCCAATCCGGTTGGGTCACAAAAGTAACCCCGCCGCCTCTCTTTCAATAGAAGAAAATCAATTCAAGTAAGATTCGTCATCGCTTATCTAATGTGTCCGGATGCGGCCCTGAGCTGGAGGAATCTGCATGCCTGAA
>CAZKQQ010000280.1:0-1353 GCA_964554945.1 uncultured Solibacteraceae bacterium
CGGCTCCCAAAAGAGGCTTTCAACATGCACGCGATTATCGAAACGGGCGGAAAACAGTACCGGGTGGCTCCGGGCGATGTCATCCGCGTCGAAAAGGTTGTCGGCGACGTCGGCTCTGAAGTCGAGCTCGCCACCAAGGCAGCCTTTACTGACAGCGGTGAGCTGGTTTCCGGCGCTACCGTGAAAGGGACCATTGTCGGCAGCGGGCGCGGCGACAAAATCCTTGTGTTCAAGTTCAAGCGCAAGAAGCAATACAAGAAAACCATCGGGCATCGTCAGTCTTTCACCGAAGTGAAGGTCGGCGACATCTCGGCGTAGGATGACGTATGGCGCATAAAAAAGGATTAGGCAGTTCTAAAAACGGCCGCGACTCCAACGCGCAGCGGCTCGGAGTGAAAGTTTTCGGCGGACAACTGGTCCCCGGCGGCTCCATCATCGTGCGGCAGCGCGGCACCAAGATTAAGGCCGGCCTCAACGTCGGTTGGGCCAAGGACGACAGCCTGTTCGCGAAAATAACCGGCGTGGTGGAATTCAGAGACCGCGGCCGATTGGGCAAGTTCGTCAACATCAAACCGTCCGAACAAGTCGCGTAAGCCGCGTCTCAACACCCCGCTGGCGTAGGCGCGTGGCTCTGTGTAACAGAACCGCGACATTCAGGGAGCGGCTTTTTCATGTTCATCGATGAAGTTCGTATTCTCGTGAAAGCCGGCGACGGCGGCAACGGCTGTCTCGCGTTCCGGCGCGAGAAGTTCGTTCCCAAGGGCGGTCCCAGCGGCGGCGATGGGGGCCGCGGCGGTGACGTACTCATGGTCGCGACCGAACACCAGAACACGCTTCTGCAGTTCCGCTACAATCCCGAGCATAAAGCCGAGCGGGGCCGGCATGGCGAAGGCAGCAACCGGACCGGCGCGGAAGGCCATTCGATCGAACTTCAGGTGCCGGTCGGCACGGTGGTTTACGACGAATCCACGGGAGAGCGGCTGTACGATTTTACGCACGCCGGCGAGCGATTCACGGTCGCCCGCGGCGGCCGCGGCGGCAAAGGCAATGCGCGTTTCGCCACCGCCACGCATCAGGCCCCGACCGAGCACCAGCCCGGCCGCCCCGGCGAGGAAAAGCGCCTGCGGCTCGAATTGAAGCTGCTGGCCGATGTGGGCCTGGTCGGCTTCCCGAATGCCGGCAAATCTACACTGATCTCCCACATCTCGGCGGCGCGGCCCAAGATTGCCGATTATCCCTTCACCACCTTGGAACCAAATCTCGGCGTCGTCGAGCTTCCCGATTACCGCAGCTTCGTGGTTGCCGATATTCCCGGCTTGATCGAAGGAGCGCATCTGGGCCACGGGCTGGGCA
>CAZKQQ010000280.1:1363-7029 GCA_964554945.1 uncultured Solibacteraceae bacterium
GCTAGTGCACCTGGTGGACGTTTCCGAAGCATCCGGACGCGACCCGGTCCACGATTTCGAAACCGTAATGGACGAACTCGCCAGCTTCAGCGAGGATCTGGTGAAAAAACCCATGATCGTGGTGGCGTCCAAAATGGATATCGCGCAAGACGCCGAGCGTGTGACCGCGCTACGGAACCATGCCGCCAAACGCGGGATGGCGTACTTTGAGATTTCCAGCGCGACCGGACAGGGAATTGACGCGCTGAAGTACGCGATGGCCGAGCGCATCCTCGCCGTGGCGCAAGTTGCGCCACCGATTTCCGTCTAACTTCTTTGTATTGATCGGACCGGCCTTCATCGGTGGCGCAGTCGTGCGCCACGCACCGGGCGTCTAGGAACTCCGCAGCGCGGCCAAGGCCTTGCGCTCCTCGCCGTGCGGGTCGTTGACCACCTTGCACTCCTTGTCGAAGATCATAGTAGCACGCTCATCCCCGGTGAACCGCGGCCACTTCGGCAAACCCTTGTGATTCGGATTGCCGCTGCGCGCGAACGCCGCCCAAGCGCCGCTCATTTCGGTCTGGAGCGCATAGCGATCCTGGCCGGTGCCGGTCATGGACTTGGCTTCGTCGACGTTCTCGAGGACGAAGGGAATTTCCAGCGTGTGGAAGGATTTCAATTTCCCGTCGCGCACCGGGGACTGCCAGGTGAAATAGTATTTGAAGACCGGCGCTTTTTGCTGCGATTTGCGCTCGGCTTCCGTCAGGACGCCGGCAGTGAAATTGTCTGAAGCCACGATCTGCGAGAGGTCGAGATTGCTCGCTTGGGGCCGGCCCTTGCGGTAAACCGCGATCAAGCGATCGACTTCGGCATCGCCGGCCCGCGTGGCTTGTTTGAACGCGGCGTGCAATCCGGCGTCATCCAGCGGATCGAATTTGGTGAATGGGAAGAACGTGACCTCAAATTCGGTATTGCCGATGAGCAGCGGGATATCCGCCGAAATCTCGGGCGCGGTGGGATCAAAAGGGCCGCCCGGAAGCGACTTGCCGTCGATCACGGGCGCCAGCCGCAGACCTTGCGTGGCGAGCGTCGCCGCTACCAGCTTGTCCATCGGAACCTTCTGCAGTTCGTCGGCGTTCTTCACGCCCAGCTTCGCCATGAGCGTCTGAGCGGTTTTTGTGGCATCGGTGGGCGACACGCCGCGAAGATTCGCGCCGCTCTGCACGATGGCGCGGTGGAACAATCCTTTTGCGGGCGGCATGGCGAGCAGGGTGCTCACCTTCCCCGCCCCGCCGGACTGGCCGAAGATGGTCACGTTATTCGGATCGCCGCCGAAATTGGCGATGTTGTCGCGCACCCACTCGAGCGCCGCCACCAGATCGAGCACGCCGGCATTGCTGGCTTGCGCGAATCTGCCGCCGCCATCGGCCAGGTACAGGAACCCGAACGAGTTCAGCCGGTGGTTGACCGTGACCGTTACCACATCATGCTTGCGCGCCATATTGGCGCCGTCATACATGGTGTAGCTGCCGGAGCCGCTGGTAAAACCGCCGCCATGAAACCAAACCATGACCGGCCGCTTGCCTTTCAGGCTGTTGGTCCAGACGTTGAGGTGGAGGCAATCCTCGCTGATCCCCTGCTTCGGAATGGTGGCAGCGACCTCGGGAATCTCGGTGTGCGGACCTTGCGGCGCTTCGGGCCCCCACTCGACGGCTTCTTTCACGCCGGTCCAAGGCTCGGGCTTGGCCGGCGGCAGGAACCGGCGCTCGCCCGCGGTCGAAGCGCCGTAGGAGATACCTTTGAAGGCGAGTACCTTATTCACCGTGATGCCGCGGATCTTCCCGGCCGTAGTGGTGACGGTGGGGCCGGTGGTGGCAAGAACATTCTGCACCGCTCCCGCCAAGGTCGCGCCGCCTACCGTGGCGCCCCGGAAAAACGACCGCCGGTCCATTTGTTTGCTCATCGCTCTGTTCCCCTGGTATGGATTTTCCGCAACACGGATCGCCACCATTCTACACCGCGCGGTCTGTCGCGATGGGCGGTGCGGCCGGTTCCCTTCCTATGGTGCGCGCCCTCTAACTAAAGCTGCCGGCAATGGTTGATCCAAAGAGGATGGAGGACGAATCCCTTGCTGCTGAACCCACTGTTCGATCTGGTGGTTACTGATAACCTCGCGACGGATATATAGTGTGATCGTGGCTCAAAAAACTGGGGTGCTCTGCAAAAGCTGCAGAAAAGGTATCGAGATCGACGATGAATATATTCCAGGCATACGAGCCGCACAAATGGCAGCGGGTCTTTATAGCCATTTCTACAAGCACTTCCTCAAATCAGCCAGACAAGGGGTTATCGATTCGGATAAAAAACCATGGCAAAAGACATTGACCTGCGCAACCCCGGGCTGCGGGAAGACCCACACGTACACAACGGAAGACCTGCGCCTGTACGATGATTAGGCCGTGGCCCACGTTCTCAACAAGTCACCGAAGCAAAACCGTTGCCACTAGAGCCTTGCCGATGGATAACCGATGTTGTTCTGGGCCGGCTTCGTTGGCCGGTTTTGAAGTGTCCACGTAAGGCCGGTTTTCAGGTCGAGGCTGGGCAAGCCGAAGGAAACAGCAGACTGCTTGAGTTCAATTGCAATGGGCAATGATTCGGTGCAATATGATGCCATGCCCCAGCTTCGTCCACATCAGCCTGGTCAAAGTGGAAGCAGTCTTCGGCAGTGACATCCAGCACGATGTGTCAATGAAGGTGCTCCGGGAGTTTCTGGAAGCCTGGAAGATGAACGTCGAATCAGCCCACAAGAAAAATAGAATCACCATCGCCTACGGGAGAGAGCCAAAGCCAATTTGATCCGGAGAGCCTCAATAGTCGTAAGGATCAACCGCCACTGATCCACTCCTGTGTGGCGACCGAGGCCGCGTGGGAGCGGTGACCATCGCATAAGGATCTTCAGGATTGGATTTGTTAATGAGGGATCGCAGCATCTTCGCAAGACGGCGAATCTGAACCTGAATCGGAATTCTGCTTGTTATTTCGAAAAGGACGCTAGCGATCCTGCCTCTTCGGCCAAACTCTTTGTGTATGAGGTGACAAATGGCGTCAGGAATTGTCCTTCCATGCATTTGTGGCTAGGCTATCATTTCCAGCAGTCGGGAGGAAGGACCGGGCTTTGACCCTGCTGGGTGTTGCAGTGTTGCACGCGGGAAGGGGGATAGGTCCAGAAGTCGTCTTATCCGAAGTCCCGTGTCCAGCGCGACCAGAGCAATGATGTGCGCCCGAGTCTGATTAGCCCCGACGGGCTTCCAGTGTATAAGCCTAGAAATTTGCTCCGGGCTGATTGTTGAGAGAATTTTCTGTTCCGGCCTGCCGCATGGCAATGACAAATTGTTTGGGCTCACCGCCGCTGTAGCGGCGCCAGGCGTCAAAGGCGTCCTTGTACCATTCGATGGTGGCCGGCGAAACTCCCTTCAAGTAGATGCTTTCCTTGATAAAATCATCGAAGCGTTCCATTTCCCAGTACCGCTTTCTGGCACTGGTTTGGGGCTATGTTGAAAATGCGCGCCCGTAGCTCAGGTGGATAGAGCGGCTGGCTTCGAACCAGTAGGTCGGGAGTTCGAGTCTCTCCGGGCGCGCCAGATAACACCCATAACATCAGGCGCTTAGGCCTTCAGTTCACTTGAACTTTGGCGGCTTTGACCGCTACTGGCCCAAAAATCTCGTCCATTTTGTCGGCCGCTCGTTTCTCAGCATCTCCAGTCAGGTGCACGTAGATCTCTTGTGTTGTGCGCACGGACGCATGCCCCAGTAGTTTTTGAATGGCTTCGTCCGGAATACCGGCCATTTTCAGTATGGTGGCTGCAGAGTGCCGCAGGTCGTGAAAGCGGATCCGGGGAAGTTGCGCCTGATCGCGGAGCCGGTAGTATTCGCGCAACATGTTTCGGGCATCGAGCATTGTGCCTACCTCTTTCAGCCGCACTAACAACCGTCGCACGTGGTGTTCGGTCAACACAGCCTGAACCTGTCAACCGGACATTTCTACTTGGCACAAATAGGACATGCTCACGTGGCGTTGACACAGAGGCACCCCGATTGACTTCCACGAACGGGTGCATTAATATTCTTCGCACTAATAGTCTGCGCATTTGGCCGGCGACGGGGTTCAGTTTTCCGAAAGAGAGAGGCTCTCCACAAAAACGCAGACGGGACTTGGTAAGAAGAAATCAAGCGCGATGGGGGTTGAGGTATGAAGAATAGTTCTTGGCGATTGCTGGCGATTTTCATGGCGATCGGAGCAATCGGCCCGATGCCTGCTCGGGCGCAATTGCTGCAGGGCAGTATCACGGGGAATGTCGTGGATTCGAGTGGCGCCGCGGTGGTCGGCGCCAGAGTGCTGGCAACGGAACAGCAGACGAATTTCACGCGTGAGACGATAACCAACGATCAGGGTGGCTACAATCTCGTAACCATGCCACCGGGTACGTACCGGCTCACCGTGAGCGCGCCGTCCTTCCAGACGACGAACGTTACGGGTATAACGGTCTCTCCGGAACAAATTACGCGCCAGGACGTTTCCCTTACGGTTGGCCAGGTAACGGAAAACATCCAGGTGTCGGCGGACGCCAACGTGCTCCAGACCGATAAGGCGGAAGTCCGCGATCTGCTGAACACCGAGTCGCTGGCGAACATTCCGGTGCCCATGGGCCGCAACTACCAGATGTTGTTCATTACCATGCCGGGCATCTCGCCTCCGACGAACTCCAACTCCTTTACCGCGAATTCCAACCGCGGACTGAACTTCAGTGTAGGCGGCGGCTACACGGGTTCAAACAGTATCCGGGTGGATGGAACGGGCACTTTCAATATGACCGCCCTCACGGTGGCGCAGTTCATCCCCGCGTTGGAGGCCATTGAGAGCGTGAGCGTCGCCGGCAACTCACTGGACGCGGAACAGACCACAGGTGGCGGCGCCGTCAACATCACCATCAAGAGCGGCACAAATGGGGTACATGGTTCTTTGTTTGAAGACCACACCGACCAACACCTGCAGACGTATCCCTGGAAGGCGGATCGCACCCAAGCCAACCCGAAATACATCAACAATCAGTACGGCGGGACCATCGGCGGTCCGATCAAGAAAGACAAGCTGTTCTACTTCGTCAGCTTCGAAGGCACCGGCCAAGTGCAAGTGGCGCCCTTCCTTGCGCAGGTTCCCACCGCTGCCATGCGCACCGGCAATTTGGGCGCGTCCAAGACGGTCATTTACGACCCGGCCACCGGCAATCCGGATGGCAGCGGCAGAGATCCGTTTACGGGAGGCATCATTCCGGCTAACCGCATTGACTCCGGCGTGAAGGCTCTGCTGGCACGGCCCGAGTGGTCCTTGCCAAACCAGGTCGGAACGGGTAGCGCCGGGTTGGCCAACAATCTTTTAAGCAACGGCAGCACGTATCTCCGCCGCGCGGAGACCGACGCCAAGGTGAACTGGAACCCGACTGCAAAGCTTGCGACGTTCGTTCGCCTCGGTTGGGGTAACAACTATTGGACTACGCCGACTCAGTTCGGAGACCTCGGCGGTCCTGGCATGTCGAACACGAACACGGCGCAAGGGTTGGGCGCCACCAATGTATTCAACGGCACCATTTCCGGCACGTACATCTTTTCCCCCACGCTCAACTACGACG
>CAZKQQ010000281.1:0-6993 GCA_964554945.1 uncultured Solibacteraceae bacterium
AATATTGGACTCGTGTAGGCCCATCTTTCATGATGAGGGCCGCGGCGTCGCCGGGGCCTCGTAGAAACTCTGGCTGGTACCACAACCCAGCCACGCACCATTAAGCAGCGAACGCCACAACCGTGTAGCGCGCACGGCGCTCATCCCAGAGCACGGCCGATCCACGATATAGGATCGCGTATCCGACAACCACAGTTGCCGGAATAACCAGAACTAAATAGCGGCCATTCCTCTCTCCAAGGAACAACAAAAGAGCCGAGAACGCAAGAATCCATGCCCAGTAGAGTTGCAGAGAAAGCCCGCCCGCCTTTCGCTGATAAACCGCGTAGCCGTAAGCCGCGACTGCGCACAGAGCAAACAGCCCGGGGATACCCAGTAACTGTGACGTGATCCACGATCCATAGAAGTTGGAGTTATGGACGAATATCCAACGGAGGTTTTCCGGGGCAGTCCGGACCGTATTTACGCCTGTCCCGTGAAAGGGATTTGAAAGCGAGATGAGTGCGACAACCCCGGCGCCGAATGCCAGTGAAGAAATCCAAAGCGCCTTGCCGAACAGGATCCGCCACCGTCCCAGTAGTAACGGGTAAATCACCGGCATGATGCCGAGGAATACCGCGTGCTGCTTGGTCCAAACGGCGGCCGCAGCCAGCAGCGTGAAAACCAACGCCCGGCCTAAGGAGTAACCTTGCGGCACAATCCACAAACTATAGAGCGCGGCCAGCATAAACATCAGTGCTGGGATCTCCAGCATGACATCAGTTGCGACGGCTTGGATCTGCCATACCGAGAATGTCGTGATCGTCACGCAGGCCGCCAGCAAGTACGAGCCGAGCGTTGCCATTACAAGCCGGTAAAGAAGTATGGTCGAGATGGCAACTGCCACCGCGATCGCCAGCCGGGCAGCCCACAAATTCACTCCGAAAACAGCGTAAAACAACGATTCCAGTGCAGGAAAAGCTGGCGGATGATAGGGCAACGATACGGCCGGCAGATGGCCGTAATATTCCTTTCCGAATTCAATGGGATCTGCGATTCGGCCATTCCGCACCATGTCGTAAATGAAAGCGCCGTTCATCGCATGGCGGGCCGCGTCCGTGTCGACCACATCGGTGTGCGCGACTCCGCGGAGCGACAGCAGGCCAAAAACGATCGCCAGGACATACGGAAGCCGTGCACGCCATCGGTTCGCAGCCGTCGGCCCATCGTGCGACGTGAATTGTGGAATCTGTATGGTTCCCGCCGCCATTAATCCTCCACTACGTGTTCCTGGAACGCCTGGCGCTTTGCCTGCCAACCGGTGCGGTCCAGCCGCCCGCTATCATCCAGACAGCCGTCGAGAGCGTATGCCATAGCGAGCGCATGGTGAGTATTGTCGTGTGCGAAGAGGCCCTGCCGACCGAACGTCACCAGACCATCGATCCCGCTTACCCAATTGTCGATACGATCGAAATGCTCGCGGTAATCCCTTGTGTAGATCGGATACGCCTGGGCCAGCCTGCGGCTGGCTACTGCCAGAACGGGAACACGCACCGGTAAACCCGCCGTGGCGAGTGCCTCCTTAACAACCTCGGCGAGCATCGACTCGCTGGCGCGCCAGACGGGATCTTCAACCGAACACGGCATCTCTGCGCACAATACAGTTCGGCCCGGAAGAGCCGCCAGGCCATAATTCTTCGGTTCCGATAAACGGGTGATCCGAACATCGGAATCGGGAAAATAGTGCGCATCGTATTCGCTGAACTGTTCTGTCTCGAGAACCAGGTAAATGAGAATCATCGCCCGGAATTTCAGCGCGCAAGCCGACGCAAGGATTTCCTCCGGAGCTTGCGGCTGGACCAGCCGCGCCAGCTGGGATATAGGAATGGTCGAAAGTACCTGCCGAACTTCACATAACTCCGCACCGTCCGGCGCAGTCGCTCGTACGGCACATACTTGGCCTGCTTCCGTCTCCACGGCACTGATACTGGTTCGCAATCTCAGGCGTGCGCCCGCATCCACGGCCGCCACGCCGTAGGCTTCGGAAATTGACCCGAAGCCGCACCTCGGATAGAAGAATCTGCCGGTTTTCTTGGTTTTCAGTCCGGGGATGGCATTTAGCGCTTTCCGCATCATCTTTCCGAGAGAGCCGGCCGACACCCTTCGGCGGGCCTGTTCCGCATCCAACTTTTCCGGCTCGACGCCCCAGATCTTCCGCGCATACGGGAAATAGAAATCGCGGCAGATGGTGCGTCCGAGCCCGTGCTCGAGAACGGCCGCAAACGTTTCACCGGATTCCCTCTGAACCGCCTTACGTAGGCTATCTAACCCGACGCCAGCGATAAACCCGGGCGGAAGGTGTGTCGCCAGATCAACCGGCTTGAGAGGGAAATGCACCCACCGACCCCGTAGACGAATTCGCCCATGCCGCGGCCGGTCGAGTAACTCCTCGCCGAGAAATCGGCGGATATCCTCAAGGATCTCGGGCGCGCAGGAAGGATGCAAACGATGACTTCCGTAGTCGACGCGCAATCCAGCAACTTCGAAACTACCGGCATTTCCACCAACCACGTCGCCGCGCTCGAACACATGCACGTCAAAGGTGCCGCGGCTCGCGAGGCGATAGGCCGCGCCTAGACCCGCAGGGCCGGCGCCCAGGATGGCGATGCTCGTGCGGCCCTGATTCATCCCTGACCTTGCGCCGCCGCCGATTCCTTTTTGACGTCCCACACGTTCCAAGGGGCCTTGCCGGAAGCCCAAAGCGATTCGAGCAGTTCCTTCTCACGCAAGGTATCCATCGGTTGCCAGAAACCGCTGTGACGAAAGGCCATTAACTGCCGGTCTATGGCCAATTTCTCGAGTGGTCCGCGTTCCAGGCTGACGTCATCTCCCTCGCAATAATCGAGAACACCGGGCTCGAAGACAAAAAAGCCGCCGTTAATCCAGCCTTCGCCGGTTTGTGGCTTCTCGGAAAACGTGTGCACCATGTTTCCGCGTATCTCCAAATCTCCGAAACGCGCCGGGGGCCGGACGGCCGTGACCGTCGCTAGTTTGCCGTGCGACTGGTGAAACTCGAGCAAGCCGCGGATATTTACGTTTCCCAGCCCATCGCCGTACGTGACCATGAAGGGTTCGTTTCCAATCCATTTCCGAAGCCGGAGCAGCCGGCCCGCCGTCATGGTGTCGAGCCCGGTATCGATCAGTCCGACGCGCCAGTCTGTTCCGTTGCCGTTCAGGACCGTGCGGCTCCCGTCCTTTAGATCAATCACGTAATCGCTGCTGTGAATCGAGAATCTATGAAAGTATTCCTTGATCATTTCCCCCTTGTACCCGCACGCAACGAGGAAGTCTTTGCACCCATGGGCGGCATAGATATTCATGAGGTGCCAAATGATGGGTTTACCGCCGATTTCCACCATGGGCTTGGGGCGCATGGTCGTCTCTTCTGAAAGTCGTGTTCCTCGTCCACCCGCCAATATGACCGTTTTCATGAGTTAAACCACCATAGGGCTTGGAATCGGAATGATGAAGCTGCCGCCGCGCGTGCGGTATGCACTCTGCTGGCGCATAATCTCTTCTGCGAAATTCCACGCCAGAATCAGGACGCAGTCCGGCTGCCGTTCGAGCAAGCGCTCCACCGGCTCCACGGGAATGTGCGTGCCCGGCGTGAATTTTCCGACTTTCATTTGGTTCTTGTCTACAGTGAACGGAAGCAGATCTGGGCCGATTCCACAGTAGTTCAGCAACGTGTTGCCCTTGGCTGGCGCGCCGTACCCCGCGATTACCTTGCGCTTTGCGCTTAGATTCTCGAGCAGATCCAGGATCGCTCGCCGATTCTCCGCAACCTCGCCGGCGAACTTCACGTACCGCTCGCGACTCGTTAAGCCCTCCCGGCGTTCTTGCTCGAGCAGCTCCATCACTGCAGGCGTGTGGCTGGGGTGGTATTCCCTGCGTCCCGCATACATGCGCAGCGAGCCACCATGCACTGGAACGTAGTCGACCCGCACCAGACTAAGGTCTGCCGCCTCACACAATCGCGCCAGCGTAGTGGCCGAGAAATAACAGAGATGTTCGTGATAAATGGTGTCGTATTCGAGACGGTTCACCAAATCTCGTAAATACGGCACCTCCATGATGACCAGGCCATCGTCGGCGATCAGTTCCCGGGCACCGCAAAGAAAATCCCGCGTTTCGTCCACGTGCGCGAGCACGTTGTTCGCAATTACGGCCCGAGCCGGACCGTGCGACCCTCGCACGCACTTCCCCACTTCCGACTCGAAAAAGCGATCGATCGTAGCGATCCCCTTAGCCCGAGCGATTTCGGCGAGGTTGCGGGCCGGCTCAATCCCCAGAGTCTTAACACCGCACGCCCTGAACTGTTGCAACAGGCTGCCATCATTGCTGGCGATCTCTACGACGAGGTCACTCTCACCCAAACGCAACAAATCGACGACTGCCCTTGCGTATGAAACGTTGTGCGCCGCGATGGTTTCCGACGTCCCGGTAACGTAAATGTATTCGCGAAACAGCACTTCGGGGTCGATTACATCAAGCAACTGCACCAGCGAACAGGACTCGCAGAAATACACGTCCAGCGGATAGCGACTTTCGCTTCCAAAACGGGTCGTGTCGCTAAGAAATGCGTTGGCCAGAGGCTGGGGGCCGAGCGACAAAAACAGGTATAGCCGGTCACTTCCGCAAACGCGGCACGTTGTCCGTTTGTGGCAAACGCTAGCAGTCATGCTTTCAGCTCCGGACAACGGACTCATAATTCGTGACGCAGGGTTGCATTCCGGCGCGCCGCTCCAGCAATTCCCGTTTCCATTCGGACGCAAACCGGTAACTCAACAGATTCCGGAAAAACTCCCAGCACGTCGTCGCATGCACGTGCGATCTGCCCCCGCCCCGCATACGCGCGAACACGTTGAACTCGATGACTCGGATCCTAAGGGCGTGCGCTTTGATCATGATCTCGGCGTCCAGAAACCAATCCTTGGAGGCGAGTTGCATCACGCCGAGAATGTCACGGGGAAGAATTTTGGGAGTTCCGTTGATGTCGAGTGACGCAAGTGCGGGCCAGAGGAGTCGGAAAAATAGGTTGTATGCAGTGGAAACGATTTTTCGACGGACGCCGTCCATGCGAAACAAACGGCGCACCTTCGCTAGTACCGGCTGGTTCGCCGCAACCGCTGCTTCGTACAGGCGGACGGCATCTTCAGCGTCGACCTGCCCGTCTGCTGGAATAAAGCCTACCCATGGTGCAGTGCACAGGGGAATGCCCGCGAGTATGCCGTTCCCATATCCCTGGTTGACGGCTATCCGATGAGAGATGATGGTCCGGTGCTCTTCGGCGAGGCGGCCAAGGATTTGGCCGGTCCGGTCCCGCGATCCGTTGTCTACCGCTACCAATTCCAGCCAGAATCCCGCTTTTTCGAAGGCGCTAAAGAGCTTCTTGACCGTGTAACCAACGATCGCCTCTTCGTTATAACAAGGCATAACGAACGAAATATCAGGCTGGGACTTTCCTAAAACGCCATCAGTGAGCATTGTAGTTACTGGACATCACTCAACGAGCCGAGACGATACGGCGAGTCGCTTGTCAACTCCTTTGCCGGCCCCGGTCGCGCACCACCGGCGTACTCCAGGTGTCCGAACTGTGCCATTGCGGGGCTTCAAAAAGCACGTGGGTTGCCAGTCCCCCGCTTCGACTGGCTCCGAGTGACCGGCAAGTCCCAGAAAAACATGGGCTTATTTTCCGACGATTAGGACATTCCGGCGGCGATGCCGCTGAGGCACCGAATCCTTTGGCAATTTGCCCCGGAAGTCACTGTCATGACGCTGTTGCCATCCCCGGGGCCGCCTGGCTGTCACCCTCTGGGAATGCGGCTCGAGACCGGAACTAGGCCGCCGGCGGCCGATTTCGCCATCCGGATTGCCCAATGGGACCACCTGCCGATACCGCGTCCACCCGTGCAACGCATTCCCCGTTCCAGCTGCCCAAACACCCGCTTAATCAAATGTCTTCAATGGTTTAGAGACGGATCTGGATGGCCGCCGCCAGTCTCCCGAAACATCCCAAAAAAGGAGAAACTTTGGAACACGACGAAGGCCTTGGTTGCCGGTGATTACTTCAAAGCTGCGTTTTGAATACGCGCGAAATTCGGTTGACTCAGACTTCGGGGCTGCAGGGGGCCCGCAACAATCCGAAATCCGGCTTTGGTGATAGAAGGTCCTTCGATTATCCATACCGGACGGTCCCGATAAACGCTTACCACCTGATCGCGCACCGAAGCATTCCGATCCCACACGTATATCGGGTTATTCGAATGAAGGTCCAGCGGGTTATAGATCGCCGCCGAAGCGTAATCCGGAAACTCCGAGCCACGGATCAAGACGAGGCTCCTGCCGAATTTGTGTTGCTCCGCCAATCGGACTACGTCCGGACGCATCCGCAGGTAATGGTGATATTTGTCAAGCGCTCTCCACGGAAAGTAATTCAACGCCGCCATGAGACACAAGCCGAGCACAGGGAACAAAACCCGCATCTGGTCCAGTGGCGGGGCGTCATCCACGAGTGCCTCGATGCCGCGAACAGTTAATACTACACACGGAATCAGTATGAGAAACCAATAGCGCGCGCCAAAATCCGGCCCTCCGCTAAACCAGTAGGGCGCGTACGCGAGGATCACGACGAGAATCGCCGCGATCATGAGCCAATCGCCGCGCTTTCTCCGTCCGCACAGCAAACCAATCATGGCTAGCACCAGCGATCCCGTGCTCCAGCCGAACAGTTCGACATTGACCGAAGCCAGGTTGAGTTCCGCATTGATCAGAGCCTCGAAGGGTGTATGACCCGGATAGGCATCGAGAGCCCATCCCAGGCCGCGATTGGGGCCAAATCCGTAAGCGTTGCTGTCGGGACTGAAGGTCTTGTCCTGGTAGGAGACCAGTGGAGACTTCAGCGGATTTCCAGTGAGCAACTTGTTGTACGGCAGATTGATACTTCCCAGTAGA
>CAZKQQ010000282.1:0-6977 GCA_964554945.1 uncultured Solibacteraceae bacterium
TCATCTGCGGCCGATACCGCTCCATGGTTTTCTGGTTGAGCCAGATGGCCGGCTTGTCGTCCGGCCGCAGGAAGCTCTTGTACTTCACATCCTTGGTCTGCACGTTATTGAAGTAGTCCCAGGCCCGCTGGACCAGGTCGGGATGCGTGAGGATATCGAGCATAGTCAGCGCTTGCACTTTGGCGCCCGCGATCACGCCTTTGTAGGCAATCGGAGTGGCCATTGTAATGGCGTTCGCCCAGTTGTGGCCGGGGCCGCCGGAGATGTTCGATGGATAGCGCAGTGTCACGGTAGGAACGTTCCAGGAGACATCGCCAATGTCATCGGAGCCTCCTCCAACCGGTCCGGGCCCTTCGCCATCGTTGTCTTCGGTCTTGGGTGGCTCGCGCATCTCCTGGATCTTCGTGGCCAGACCGCGCACCGGCGCCTTCAGCTCCTTTTGCACCGCCTTCGCCAGTGCCTGATCGTCGTCCGACCATGCGGGCAAACCGACCTTCTTGATGTTCTCGTACATATCCTCGGCGATCGGGCGATTGAAGTGCCCCGGCCAGGCGCTTCCCAGCAGGCGCGACGAGAAACTGGTGTCGGTCATGAGCGTCGCGGCGCGAGCCATGTTGTCCCCGATGCGCCACATGTCCAGGATGTGGTCGTAATCGGCTTCGCGAAAGTAATACCAGACGGAGGCTGTAGCGGGAACCACGTTGGGCTGATCGCCGCCATCGGTGATCACGTAGTGCGACCGCTGCGCGATGCGCAGATGCTCGCGGCGGAAGTTCCAGCCGACATCCATCAGTTCCGCCGCATCGAGCGCGCTGCGGCCGCGCCAGGGAGCACCCGCTGCATGTGCCGTCTCGCCTTTGAAGCTGTACTCGACCGACACCAGGCCATTCTGGCCGGGAGAGGAGCCCCACGAGACGCCCAGGTTAGACCCCACATGCGCAAACAGACAGATGTCGACGTCTTTGAAAAGACCGGCGCGGACGAAGTAGGCCTTCGTCCCTAACAGTTCCTCGGCAACGCCCGGCCACAGTTCGATGGTCCCTTTCAGGTGCTCGCGCTCCATCACTTTCTTCACGGCCAATGCAGCGAGAATATTCAGCGGAACGCCGGAGTTGTGGCCCTCGCCGTGTCCCGGCGCGCCTTCGAGCATCGGCTCGTGCCACGCGACCGCCGGTTTCTGTGAGGCTTGGGGGATGTCATCGATGTCAGAGCCGAGCGAGATGACGGGTTTGCCTTCACCCCACGTGGCGAGCCACGCCGTCGGAATGCCCGCAACTCCGCGCTGAATCCGGAAGCCCTCTTTCTCCAGGATTCCGGTGAGGTACTTGGACGTTTCGATTTCCTGAAAGCCGAGTTCGCCGAAGCTGAAGACGCTGTCCACCATCACTTGCGTCTGCTTTTTCATGCCCTCGATCTGGCCGGCGAGGTCGGCTTTCATGGAAGCTTCTTTCTCGGCAGAAATATTCGGCTGTCCGAGAATGCAAACAGAGCCGAACAGTGCAAGAGCGAGTGTTCGATACATGGCGATCCTTTCTCCGGTCTCCGGCGGTCGCGCTTGTGTGTCGGCCGTCAGAGCGCTTTATCGAGATTGCGGTTGACTTGCCGGGGGGACGAGGCCGTTCATCCGAAGATAGACTACCATCTGGCCGTAGTGGTCAAAGTTGTGATACATCATGAAAGTCGCTGCGGCGATGCGCGGCATCTTGCGCCCGGGGCCGTTCGCCGGAACCAGTTCCATCTCATTCTTCTCGTTAATCGATTGCAGTGCTTTGTGCCCGAATGCAAACGCGCCCTTCATGTAATCTATGATTTGCGATTTGGTCGTGACGGAATCGGGACCGCTGTCGTCCTTGCCGATGTCCACCGGCGCCTTTTCACCCAGGATGGCGGATGACTCCATGTAGACATACGTCGCCAGATGCTTGGCTTGCTGGGCGAACGTGCGGACTCCCTTGAAATCGCTGCCTTTGAGTTCGGCGCTGCTGGGCGCAAAATTGATTTTGTCGGCCGGCATCGCATCCACGAGCCCGACGATCTCGCGCTCCGCGTTCCGGAACTGCCCGTCGAGGGTTTGGCCGAGCGACGGTGCATCGGCGGCGAACGCCGGAGCCGATACCAGCGCAAGAGCAAACAGGGAAATGAGGGGTCTCATCATTCTTTTGGTATACCACCCTCGGGCCTTTGGTATACCACCGTCGGGCCGGCTAAAGGATGCGGACAAAGCCGATCAACACCACCGATTTCAGGTAACCACATCGGAAACACCGATTTGCTCTTAAAGGTGTTAGAATGCGGTTTAGAGGGGAGGAAATGGCTGCGGTGGGTGCTTTACTTGAAAACCAGTTCGAGCGGAACGTCATAACCACCTCTGTGGATTATGTGTTCAACTGGGCGCGCAAATCGTCGCTCTGGCCGCTCACTTTCGGTCTGGCGTGCTGCGCCATCGAAATGATCACCTCTTCCACCTCGCGTTTCGATATCGCCCGATTCGGGGCCGAGGTCTTCCGCCCGAGTCCCCGGCAATCCGATCTCATGATCGTCGCCGGCACCGTTAGCTTGAAAATGGCGCCGGTGCTGCGCCGCATCTGGGACCAGATGCCCGATCCGAAGTGGTGCATCGCGATGGGCGCCTGCGCCAGCGTGGGCGGGCCGTTCAATACGTATTCCGTGCTGCAGGGCGTCGACCGCATCGTGCCAGTGGACGTGTATATTACCGGTTGCCCGCCACGGCCCGAGAACCTGTTCTACGGTTTGCTGAAGCTCCAGGATAAAATCGATCAGATGACCACCGTGGTCAAGCGGCCCACCGAAGTGCGGCTGGAAGAATCGATGCTGGAAAACTTCAAGCAACAGGTGAAGATTGCGCACACCGGAGTGCCAGCATAGCAAAGGAGTAGACTTCGACAAGCTTGTTTTATAAAGATCCCCGCCAGATTTATCGTGTGCCGGAGTTGGATGCGCTGAAGTGGCTCGAGCACGGTTTCGGCACGCGGCTCGTCAATGTACCGGCTCTCTACGAAAACGTGAC
The DNA here is from genome assembly GCA_964554945.1 of uncultured Solibacteraceae bacterium. Classification (GTDB taxonomy): domain Bacteria; phylum Acidobacteriota; class Terriglobia; order Bryobacterales; family Bryobacteraceae; genus PSRJ01. The sequence goes on from CAZKQQ010000282.1 coordinate 3,029, forward strand.
CATGCTCAAGCAGATTCATTCCGCAATCTGTGTGCCCGCGCAAGGGCGCAGCGGCGTGCTGGGAGAAGGCGACGCACTCGTGGAAGGGAAGGCCGGTTCGGTGGTAGCTGTGAAGACCGCGGATTGTATCCCGATCCTGCTGGTGGATGAACGGAACCGTGCCGTCGCGGCGGTCCACGCCGGGTGGCGCGGCACCGTGGCACAAATCGCACTGCGGGCGATCACCGCCCTAAATGAGCAATTCGGCACCAGGCCCGCCGATCTGCACGCCGCGATTGGTCCCGGAATCGGCAAGTGTTGCTACGAAGTGGGACCCGAGGTGGCCGCAGAGTTCGGGGAGCAGGGCAGGGCGCATATCGACCTGACGGAAGCCAACCGAAAACAGCTGGTGAAGGCCGGAGTAACGCTTGGCCGCGTCTACGCGTCGAATCTTTGCACCATGTGCCGGGCCGATGAATTTCATTCGTTCCGCCGCGACCGCGACATCGCCGGCCGCATGCACTCCTTCGCCGGAATTCGCTGGGCGGTACAGTAGAGAGTAGGCGCAAAAAATGTTTTCGTGGATCTGCCCGCAGTGCGGGCGCGAAGTACCTCCGTCATACACGGAATGTCCGGATTGCAAGGCAAGGGAAGCCGCGGCTCCGCCTCCGCCGCCGCAGGCAGGGCCGCCGCCTCAGCAGCCGGTCTATCAACAGCCGCAGCAGCAGCCCGTATACCAGGCGCCGCCGGGGTATCAGCCTCAACAACCGCCGTATCAGGGGCAGCAGCCGCCGTATCAACCGCCTCAGCCGCCGTATCAGGGGCAGCAGCCGCCATATCAACCGCCTCAACAGCCGGCGTATCAGGCACCCCGGGCGCATGCTCCAGCGCGCCGGCGCGGGGCCCCCGCGCTGCCCACTTGGCTGCTCACGGTTTTATTCGCGTTTGCTTTTTTGGGACTGGTGGCGGGAGTGTATTGGGCAGTGGGATATTTCCGGGGGGGCGGCACCTCCAGCGCCGGCACGCCAGCCACTAATGTTGAGAGTCCCGCCGCCAAGCCCGGCGCGAAAAACAGCCCGATGCAGAAGTACATCGAGGTCTCCGGCATTCGATTCACCACGGACGCCAAAAAGAAATTGCAGGTCAAGTTCACGCTCACCAATCACTCCGATGCTGATATCAACGGCCTGGCGGGCAACGTGACGATTTGGGGCCGTACGCAGAAATCGGAGGAAGACGCTGTCGGCACCTTCTCATTTACCGGCGATGTCGGCCCGCAGACGGCCCGTGAATTCACCGCGCCGCTGACCACCAAGCTCAAAATCTACGAGCTGCCTGACTGGCAAAACGTGACTACGGATCTGCAGATTACCGCACCGCAGTGACAATGGCATAATCGTCAAAGTGAAAACGGCAGCTCCGAGAAAGACGTCCCAAGCCAAACCTGCGCCGAAAATCACGCGTCCTAAAACCGCCGCCGAGCGGCAGCAGCGCGTCTCCGAGATTTTACGGCTTCTCGATCAGATGTACCCGGGCGCTACCTGCGCGCTGCAGCACCGCAATCCCTGGGAACTGTTGGTGGCGACGATACTCTCGGCACAGTGCACCGACAAACGCGTCAACCAAGTAACACCGGAGCTGTTTGCGAAGTATCCGACGCCTCAGGACTTTGCGGCAGTTCGCCCGGAAGTGCTGGCTCAAGAAATACGTAGCACTGGTTTCTTCAACAACAAGGCGAAGTCAATTGTGGGTGCGGCCAAACGCGTTACGGCGGACTTCCACGGTGAGGTGCCCAAGACCATCGAAGAGATGTTGACGATTCCGGGCGCGGCGCGCAAGACGGCCAATGTGGTGCTGGGGACCGCTTATGGGATTGCCTCCGGAGTGGTGGTCGATACTCACGTGCAGCGCATTGCGCGCCGCCTCGATTTGACACGCCAGACGGACCCGGTGAAAATCGAGCAGGACCTTGTGAAGATTATCCCCCGCAATAAGTGGATTCTGTTTTCCCACCAGGTGATTCTGCATGGCCGCGCGCTGTGCGTCGCGCGCAACCCCAAGTGCGCCGAATGCAAGCTCAATCCGGTGTGCTACGCGCGCGACAAGACCGCCTGAAATACCGACTTTCAGCCGTCATTTACGATCTATTTACAATGCGATTGCATCCCGCGGGACGGTTGCCGCGTTTAATAAGCAGGAGGATTTCAGAGATGAAATCAAGGATTCTGAGCCAGGTGCTGATAGCCGGCGCCCTCCTGTTGAGCGCGGGTGTGGCCGGCGCCACCACCAATTCGAGCGCTCCGCAGAACGACGCGACCCTTTCCAACCGCGTCCGGCACGAGATCGTCATGTATCCCTATTACGGGATTTTCGACAACATCAACTATCGAGTCGTGAACGGCAACGTGGAACTGTCCGGCGCAGTGACCCAACCCTGGAAAAAGTCGGACCTGGGCAAGAGCGTGCAGCAGCTCCCCGGGGTGGCCAGCGTGACCAATGAGTTGGAGGTTCTACCGTTGTCGCCGATGGACGACCAGTTGCGGCTGCAGATCGCGCGGGCGATTTACCGCGATCCCAGCCTGTCTCGCTACGGTATCCAGGCAGTTCCGCCGATTCACGTAATTGTTGATAACGGGCACGTGACCCTTGAAGGCGTGGTCAACAATGATCTGGAAAAACAGGTAGCCGGGATGCGGGCGTCGGCTGCCGGACTGAGCTTCGGACCCGTCACGAACAATCTGCGCGTAGAAAATCCCTCGACGAAAAAAGGCTAAAGTACTTCTTCCACTTTTGGGGCGGCCGGAAATTGAACCGGCCGCCCCTTTTGTTTTCGCAGCGCTACAATTTGTTTTCCCGTGATGAGACTATTCCTGGGCGTGGATGGCGGCCAATCGAGCACTACTGCGCTGATCTGCGATGAAACGGGGCGCGTGCTCGGAGCCGGCAAAGGCGGACCGTGCAACCACGCGGCCGCCGCCGAAGGCCGCACGAAGCTGGAACGTGCGGTGCGAGAGAGCGTGACTGCAGCCTGCGCAGAAGCCGGTTTAGATGCCGCGCACGTGCGCTTCGAGGCGGCTTGTTTCGGCATGAGCGGGGGGCCGGACGATAAGCGCGCGATTATCTCGGAACTGGTGCAGGCGGAGCGCCTGATCGTCACGACGGATGCGGAAATCGCGTTATCCGGAGCGGTGGAGGCAGGGCAGGGGATCATCGTAATCGCCGGGACCGGTTCGATGGCGTTGGGGCGCCGCGGCAGCGGCCCGGTAGTCCGCGCCGGTGGCTGGGGCTACATCTTCGGCGACGAAGGCGGCGCCTTTGATATCGTGCGCCAGTCTGTGCGGGCGGCGGTACGCATGGAAGAAGGCTGGGGCCCGACGACGACGCTGCGTCAAGTCCTGATTGAGGCCACCGGATCGCGCGACAGCAACGATTTGCTGCACCGGTTTTACACCACGGAATGGCCGCGGGCCCGGATCGCCGGCCTGGCCCCTCTGGTCGACAACGCTGCCGGGGCTGCGGACGTGGTCGCTCTGGAAATCCTGAATGCCGCCGCGCATCACCTGGCTATGCTGGCTGGGTCGGTGCGCGCGCAGCTGTGGAAAGAGGGTGAGCCGGTAGAGGTGGCGTATTCAGGCGGGGTCTACCGGAGCTCGCGAGTTCTGGAACGATTTCGTCTGCTGATCGAACTGGAGCCGGCCAACCGTTGCGGGCCGCCGAAGCACAGCGCGGCGGAGGGGGCTTTGCTGGAAGCGTGTCGCGCGGCTGGACTGGAAGTTTTGTCCGGCGAAGATAATTGAGAAAGTGAATTGGCCTGCCAAGCGGTACGACGGGAAGGCGGCAGCGAGTAAGGGGTAGCGGACTAAATCATGACAGTGCTGTACGTTGGGATAAATTCCGATAACAGATATTATGTAAACTTTGCGAGAAACGCAAAAAGCGGCCCGGCCCCACGCTGAATTGGGACCGGGCC
>CAZKQQ010000283.1:0-6905 GCA_964554945.1 uncultured Solibacteraceae bacterium
CGCAGAAAAAGCCGGATCCGGCGGTGCAGCGGTCGGTGGCCATTGCGAGCGATCCTTCGCAGCCGGAGGCGGCGCGGCTACAAGCGTTGAAACACGTGTTTTTTGCGCCGGGGAACGATCCGACGGCGTGGCTGACGGGATTTCATGCCAGTGTGCGGGATGCTGAAGTCATTGCGCGGGATGCTACGCCGCAGAACGAGTATTATTCCGGAGGGACAACGCCGATGCTGGATATTCAGGGCGGCGAGGACCCGTACAAGCCACTTTCCGCGAGCAACGAGCTGGTGGAGGAGTTTGGGGCGGGACGCGTGACGGTGGTGCGGATCCCGCATACGGCGCACGCGATTATGGTCGAGCAGCCGAGGGCGGTATCCGACGCCATACTCAAGTGGGTCAAGGGCTTGCCGGCAGTGCGTTGACGCCCGCCAAGCGCGCACGATAGAATCGGCGCCAGAGCAGACAAAGAGGGAAATTCCAATGAGCAAGATCTCGCGTCGGAAGTTTGTCGAGGGTACCAGCGCCGGACTGGTGGCAACCACCGTTCCTCTGAAGGGACAGACTGCGGCGGCGGGTCCGCCGAAGACTGGCATTAAGTTTACGGTCAACGGGACTGCACGCCGGATCGAGGTCGAAGACCGATGGACGCTGGCTGAGGTGCTGCGCGACCACCTGGGCCTGACGGGCTCGAAGATCGGATGCGACCGGGGCGAGTGCGGGGCGTGCACCGTGCTGCTCGATGGTAAGAATGTGTACTCTTGCAGCCAACTCGCAGTTTGGGCGGATGGACGCACCGTACAGACCGTCGAGGGACTGGAGCAGAATGGGAAACTCGACCCGCTGCAGGAGGCGTTCATCCAACATGACGGGCCGCAATGCGGGTTCTGCACGTCGGGACAGTTGATGAGCGCCAAGGCGCTGCTCAACCACAATCCACATCCAAACCCGGACGAGGTGCGGCATGCGATGACCGGCAACATCTGCCGGTGCGGGAACTATAACCATTACGTAGAGTCGGTGCTGGCGGCGGCGGGAACGCTGTCGGCGGACGCGAGGAGGAAGGCATGAACTCGCTGAAAACGGTCGGGCATCCGACCAGCCGTATCGACGCGCAGAAGCGTGTAACTGGAACAGCGACTTATACAGGCGATCTACGGGTTCCGGGCATGTTGTACGCGCGGGTGCTGCGCAGCCCGCATCCGCACGCGCGCATCAAGCGCATCGATCTGGCGCGCGCGCAGGCGCTGCCGGGCGTCAAGACGATTCTGACGCACGAGAATTGCGATGTGATCTGGGGTAGCGGCGACATGCGAAACAAGCGCTACCTCTTTAATAACCCGGTGCGGTTTGCGGGCGACGCGGTGGCCGCGGTGGCCGCCACAGACCGGCACACCGCAGAAGAGGCGATGCGGCTGATCGAAGTGGAATACGAGAAGCTGCCCTTTGTGCTGGAGCCGGAGGACGCGCTCAAACCAGGCGCGGTAGAGATACAGCCGGGCGGAAATCTTTCGCCGACGGCGCGGGGGGCGCACGAGCCGGAAACCTACAAGCGCGGGAATATCGAGACCGGATTGGCGGCTGCCGACCGCGTTTTCGAAGATCACTATTCGTCGCCGCACATCAACAACGCGCAACTCGAGCCGCGTGTGGCGATTGCGCAGTGGGACGGCGATCATCTCACGGTATTCACGCCGACGCAGGGCATTTCGAACTGTCACACCGAGATCGCGCGCGATCTGAAGCTGGCGCCGGAAAAAGTGCGTGTGGTCTGCCAGTTCATGGGCGGGGGCTTCGGCAACAAGAACCAGGATCACGATTTCGAATTGATGGCGGCGATGCTGGCTAAGAACGCCGGAGCGCCGGTGAAGATCGAGTTCACGCGGAAGGAAGATTTTCTGGCCGTGCACGGGCGCTGGCCGACCAAGCAATATTACAAGGTGGGCGTGCGCAATGACGGAACGCTGACGGCAATCCAGCTTCGCGGGTACAGCGGAATGGGGCCGTACCGCAAGGGCACCGGCGGGATCGCGGGAATCGAGATTTATCAATGCCCGCACGTGGAGCGGCTGGTCTATCCGGTGTATACGAACAAGTCCGTGTCAGCGAACCTGCGCGGGCCGGATTATCCACAGGGTGTGTTCGGGCTCGAGTCGTTGATGGACGATATTGCGACCGCGCTGAAGATGGACCCGCTGGAATTCCGGTTGAAGAACATGACGAAGAAATTCCAGGACCAGGTGCCCTACACCAGCATCGGACTGGAAGATTGTCTGCGGCGGGGCGCCGAAGCATTCGAATGGAAAAAGCGGTGGCATGCGCCGGGCGAGGGGTCGGGCGCAATCCGGCGTGGCGTGGGCGTGGCGATGGGCTCGTTCGGATCGAATCTGGGACGCAGCAGCGCGGTGATTGACGTGGATTCGCGCGGCATGTATCACGTGCACGTGGGCGTGACTGATATCGGCACCGCAGCGAAGACCACGATGGCGCTGATCGCGGCCGAAGAATTGGGCGTGGGGCTGGAGAAGATCGACCTAATCTCCGGAGATACGGACCGGTGCCCCTATTCAGTTGGCGAATCGGGAAGCCGCACCACGACGCAGACGGGCTGGGCCGTCGTGGAGGCCGCTAAGGATTTGAAAAAGCAGATTGCGGAGAAGGGACTTCCCAAAGGCAACGATCTGCTCACCGCCACGGTGAACGCGAATCCCGCGCCGCTCAACGGGCAGGCGCGCGTCAGCTTCGTGGCGCACTTCGCGGAAGTGGAAGTGGATATCGAGATGGGCCACGTCAAGGTGACTAAATATGTGGCGGCGCATGACAGCGGGCGCGTGGTGAATCCGCTGACGGCGGAAAGCCAGGTAAAAGGCGGGGCCACGATGGGGATCGGGATGGCGCTGCACGAAGAATTGCTGTACGACCGAGCGTCCGGATTACCGCTCACGGCCGGGTATTATGGCGCGCGCACCATGACGCACCTGGATACGCCGGAGGTGGACGTGCTTTGGATCCAGACGGAAGATCCGTACGGGCCGTTCGGCGCGAAAACGCTGGGCGAGCCGACGATCATTCCCTCTCCGGCATCGGTCGCCAATGCGATTTTTAATGCCATCGGGAAACGCGTGAAGGACTTGCCCATAACGCGAGACAAGATCCTGGGGGTGCTGGCATGAAAAGTTTTGCGAACGTCAATCCCCGCAATTTGAAAGATGCGGTGGAGAAATTGCGCCAGCCGAATGCGGTTCCTGTCGGCGGCGGTAGCGACCTGCTGGGCATGGTCAAAGAACATTTGGTGCAGCCCGATGTTCTGGTGCACTTAAGAGCAATCCGCGGGCAGGACGGGATCGCTTATGGGGGTCGTCGGCCGACAGTCATCGGCGGCATAATCACGTTGGATAGCCTCAGCCGGCATCCGATGATCCGCGACAACTACACGGTTCTGGCCGAAGCGGCCGAGAGCGTCGGCACGCCACAAATCCGCAACGCGGGTACGCTGGCGGGCAACGTCTGCCAGCGCCCGTGGTGCTGGTATTACCGCAACGGCTTTCCCTGTTTTAAGGCGGGCGGGAACCAGTGTTACTCGATCACGGGCGAGAACCAGTTTCACGCCATCTTCGGCGGTGGCCCGAGCTTCATTGTGCATCCGTCGGATACGGCGCCGGCGCTGGTGGCGCTCGATGCCAAATTCCGGGTTGTGGGGCCGGGCGGCGACCGTATGATCCCCGCGGCCGAGTTCTTCGCGCTGCCGCGCGTCGATGCGGCGCGCGAGAACGTGCTGGGTAAAGACGAAATCCTCGCCTCGGTCCTGGTGCCGCCGCCGCGGCCGGGCACCCGCAGCACGTACCACAAGGTAATGGACCGGGAAGCCTGGACGCACGCAGTGGTGAGCGCGGCAATCGTGCTCGAGATGGATCAGCAGGTCTGCAAGAGCGCGCGGATGGTGCTCGGCGGGGTGGCGCCGATCCCATGGCGGTTGCCCAAGGTGGAGGCGATGCTCGCCGGACAGCGGATCACCCCCGAACTGGCGGCGCAAGCCGGAGGAGCTGCACTGGAGGGCGCTAACCCGTTGGCGAAGAATGGTTACAAGGTTCCTCTAACTAAAGCGGTGGTGCGGCGGACACTGCTGGCGCTGGCAGAAAAAGCCTGAAAACAAAGAGGGTGCTAACTAACGATAGTATCCGCGGCGGGTAGCCCAGATGTCTTCACTTGCGGGCCTTCGGAGGCTTTGCGGCGAGGCTGTTCCAAAGAACTCATCACCAACATCAAACACGCTTTGCCGAGGTAATAAGTAGCTCCAAAACTTAGTGCAACCGCGGGTACGATCGGCAAAGCTTCCATGCTTTTTAGAATCGGGCACAGTCACTAAAACCGTCAAGGTTCTCTTTGATTAGTTCCTCGTTATTGCGGTTTGCCGTTAACGCCGTTCTTGGAGAGGAATTCGCGAATAGTTAGGAATATCCTGGTGCGCTCTTCCGCCGTGAAATTGCCATGCTTTCCGCCCGGAATGGTTAACAGTTGATTGGGCACATGCGCCTGGCTGAGCGCTTCATGCAAGCGTACGGCTTCGGGATAGGGAACGGTGGGATCGGCATCGCCGTGGATGGTGAGGATGGGAGGTAATCCCGGGCGCACGTATGTGAGCGGGGAAACGCGTTTGGCGATTTCGTCGCGATTGGGCAAGCCCGCCAGCCACGTGGCGGCGATATCCCGGCGATTCGGGCCGTCGATCACGTCACTCACGTCGGTAATGCCAAACCAGTTGATTATGGCAGCGACCCGCGGAACGCGTGGGCCGGTGCACTCGTTATCAAGCCCGGCGCTGGCGGGTATCATTCCCGTGGTCAGCGCGAGGTGGCCGCCCGCGGATTCCCCGGTCACGACGATGCGATTGACGTCGATATCGTAATTCTTCGCCTGGGCCACGATATATTTGAGCGCGCAGAGGCAATCTTCCACCGCGGCGGGCGCGGGAGCAACGCGGGCCAAGCGGTATTCGACATTGACTACGTTCCAGCCCATCTCGAACCAGGGCATGAGCGTCATCAACGCGCCTTCTTTATTGCCGGCGGCCCAGAAGCCGCCATGGAAATAGATGACGGTCGGCTGCGGGCCGGAGGTATCGCGACGTTTGTAAATGTCGAGCTTCGACTCGTAATTGGTCGCGGTGACGTAAGTCAGATTCGGGACCGACTGATATTGATTGGCGGCATGAGTGGCCCACGTGGCGGAGGGCGAGAGCTGGGCTACGAGTGGAGCGGCTATGAGAAACGGCAACAGGCGTCGGATCATGGTTAGTCCTTTCGGCCGGGCGAGTCCAGGGGGTCCGCCCCACTAGGTACTCAATAGCGCGGTCAGGGTGCGCACGTCCTGGAGATCTTCCAATTTGCGGACATGGGTGATGATTTGATTCGACTTGGCGGAAGACCATTTGGCGAATCTGGCGCAGTCTTCGAATTTAGTGGCTACATCGTCGAAGCTCATCGGATCGGACGGACTGCCTTTGGCGAAATCGGCGCGGCCGGAGATGGTGCGGCCATCCTTCATGTGGATGTCGACAATGCTGGTCATTTTGTCATAACCGGCTTTCTCGGCTTCGGCATTCACGCCGAATTTGATGCGCTGGATCATGGCTTGCACTTCGGGACGCCTCACCACCTCATCGTTAAATTCGTTCAGGCCGGCTTTGCCGTAGAGGAGTAGCGCCGACATGCAGAACTCCATGCTGAATTTAGCCTGCAGGGAATCCATCGGGTGATGGTGGATGAGCGCGTTCGGCATGTTGCGATTGGCGCCGACGTCGACCGAGTCAATGTCTCCGGCGTTGATGTGGTACTCGCGAATGAGGCGCTGCATGACGGACATCGCCGGATGAGTCAGCGAGCCGGAAGGGAAGGGCTTGATGGAGACGCCGGGCGAGACAAAAGTCCAGGGATTTCCGAAGTGGAGGGCGTTGGGATCGAAGCCGCCGCCGGCGGCATGGAAGAAGCCGTTTTCGGCTTCGAGAATGTGGTCGCTGGCGGTCCAGCCGAGCAGGGCAAAATCGGCGGCGACAATACCGGCCTCGGCGGCATGGCCGGCGTGAAAGGGCTTGGTCATGGTGCCGAAGTTCTCGCGCAGGCCCGCGGCCTGGCTGGCGGCAATGCCTAAGGCGCGGGCGCAGACGCCGGCATTGGCGCCGTGGAGTTTGATGGCGGCGGCGGCGGACGCGAAAGTGCCGCAGGTGCCGGTGGAATGGAAGCCGTCCTGGTAGTGGCGGGGGGAGATGGCTTCGGAGATTTTGGTTTCGACCTCGACTCCGATGTGGTAAGCGAGGAGGAGGTCGCGGCCGGAAGCTTTGCGGTCTTCGGCGAGGGCGAGGGAAGCGGAGAGGCAGGGGGCGGTGGGATGGGTCAGCAGGCCATAGACGCGGTCTTGGGCGACGGCGAGCTGGGTGTCGTCGTAGTCGTCGGCGTGGATGCCGACGCCATTGGTAAAGGCGGCGAAGCGGACCGCCGATTTCAGGGGGGAGCCGACGATGGTGGCGGCGCCTCCGGTAATGCCGAGCGAGCGCACGTACTGGCGGCTGATCTCGCCCGACTTCGCCACCGAGCCGACCAAGGCCAGCCCGAGACCGTCGAGAATCGATTTCTTCCCGATCGCCACGAGGTCGCGAGGCAAATCGGCGTATCGGGTCGAGAGGATAAACTCGACCACGCGCCGCGTCACCCCGGCCGAATTCGCGGCTGGTGTGGCTGGCCCCTGGCCCCTGGCTGCAAGCGCCGCAGTGGCGCTGACTGCGGCCATCTGGGCCAGCCGTCGTCGGGTTACGCCCGCCGGTGCAGACTTCATGCAGGAAGTATACACCGCGCGGGGCGCGGCTACTTAACCGTGTTATCGATGATGGACGCGATCTTGCTGAAGACCGTGTTCAC
>CAZKQQ010000284.1:0-6750 GCA_964554945.1 uncultured Solibacteraceae bacterium
CTCAACGATGCGACCCCACCTCCTGGTGTCACGGGTGGCTCCGCAACCAATGCCCCTGCTCGAGTGTTCCAATTCGCACTCAAGTATGTATTCTGATTTCGGGTAATTCGTTAACCTTTGTAAAGGCGCACTACGCATTTACCGCGCGGTAGGCGGCGAGGAACTGGTCCAATTGCGCGGATAGCTCTTCGAGTATCGCCTGGGCGAGTTGAGGAGCAGGAGCCAGGCCCAATCGAGAATTCGCCTTCCATGTCTCGGCGCGATTGAACGTGACCGCCGGATTCCGCCGCAGAAACACGATCTGCACGAAGTCCACGTGAACGTAGTAAGCGGCGAGCCCATTCGTCTCATCGGTGGTCGCTATCTGCACGCGGAGATACGGGTCGCCGACAGGATACTCGCCCTGATTCAGGAGACGGATGCCGGCTTGCTCCAGCTTGCGGGCGGCCGCCTGCTTCAGTTGGTCGGCCGAGACCCCTCTCACCGGAGAGGCCAGCGATAGAGGCTCTATTGCTACGCGAACACCATCGAGATCGCGCAGGCTTTCGCGGTCGCGTTCGTCGGCCATCGCTGCGGGTTAAGCTAAATCCGCCGCTCGAATCGGCAGCTTTCGAATGCGTTTGCGGGTGGCGGCGAAGATCGCGTTCGTCACCGCGGGAATGACCTGTGGATTGGTTGCCTCGCCCGCCCCACTCGGTCTTTCGCGGCTGGGCACGATGTAAACGTCGATCTGCGGCATCTCGTGAATGCGCATCACGTCATAGGTATCGAAGTTGCCCTGTTGCACGCGGCCGCGCTCCAGCGTGATTTCCCCCTTCAGGGCAGCGCTCAAACCGTAAACGATGCCGCCTTCGATCTGTTGCCGCAAAATTGCAGGGTTGATCACCTGCCCGCAATCGAACGCGCAGACAACGCGGTGGACGCGCACCCGTCCGCGGTTGATTGAGATTTCGGCAATCTGCGCGACGAAGGCCCCCGCGCCGTTACCCACGGCAACGCCCTGGAATCTTCCGGCCGGCGGTTTCCCCCAACCCGCCTTCTCCGCCGCAAGGTTCAACACGTTCAGCATGCGCGGGGTCTTTGCCAGCAGCCGGCGCCGGACCTCGACCGGGTCTTTGCCGCCGGCGGCCGCCAATTCATCCACGAAACTTTCGGCGAAAAACGTGTTTTGGTTTACGCCCGGAGCGCGCCAGTAAGAAACCGGAACGATCGTTTCGGCGACCCGGTAATCCACCAACATGTCTGGGATCTGGTAAGAGAGATCGCTCAGTCCGACCACGGCCGTAAAATCCACGCCATCCCGAAGAAAGCCGAACGATGGGCACGCAATCCTGGCGCTGAGCGCCACCGGCCAGCCCTCCGCGTCTAGGCCGCCGGCGAGTTCCACGTACGAAGCGGGGCGGTAGTAGTCGTGCTGTGTATCGTCTTCGCGCGTGTAGGTCACCTTCACCGGAACCGTGAAATGTTTCGCGATTTCCGCGGCCTCCTCCACCCAATCCAGTTCGCCTTCGCCACGCCGGCCGAACCCGCCGCCGCAATACATCGTGTGGAAGGCGACTTTCTCTGGCGGTAGCCCTAGCGTGTCAGCTACGACTTTGCGTGACGTCGTGGGACTCTGGGTGGACGCCCACACTTCGGCGCCGTCGGGGCGTGCATGCACGGTGCAGTTCATCGGTTCCATTGGAGTGTGCGAGAGGAACGGTACTTCGTACACGGCTTCGATCTTTGTGGCGGCCTTGGCCAGGCCGGTTTCCGCGTCGCCTTCCTTCCGGGCTAGCGCTCCTTTTTCCTTCGCGCGATTGGCAAACATCTGGCGCAAACCGGCGCTGGAAACCGAGGCGCCAGCGCCTTCGTTCCACTGCACCGTCAGAGCCTTGCGTCCCTCGATCGCGCTCCAGGTGTTTTCCGCGACCACGGCAACGCCGTGCGCCAGCGGAATGACATCCTTGACGCCAGGCACAGCCTTGGCTTTCGTGGCATCGAACGAACCGACCTTGCCGCCAAACACGGGGCACCGTTCGACCACCGCATAGAGCACGCCCTCGGGCCGCGCATCGATCCCGAACTTCGCGCGGCCGGTCACCTTGTCGCGAGTGTCCAAGCGCTTCACCGGCTTGCCGATGATATGGAAATCTTTTGGATCTTTGAGAGTGACGTTTGCCGGCACCGGTAGCCGGGCCGCGGTTGCGGCGAGGCTCCCATAACTGAGCCGGGCATTGGTCGCCGAATTGATGACAAACCCATTCTCGGCGCGGCATCGCGCACGGTCGACGTTCCACTGCTGGGCGGCTGCCTGGATCAGCATCTCGCGCGCCTCCGCGCCGGCCCGCCGCAGCGGTTCCCACGTGGTGCGAATCGCCTGGCTGCCGACCGTTGTTTGATGGCCGTAAGATGCCGGATCGACGGGCGCAATTTCCATGCGAACCTTCGTCCAATCGCACTCCAGTTCTTCGGCCAGCAACTGCGAGCAGGCGGTGGTCGGGCCTTGCCCCATTTCGCCCTTCGGGATCAGGAACGTGACGCTCTCGTCCGTGCCGATATGGATATACGCGTTGGGCTTGCCTCCCGGCGGCGGCGCAAACAGATTCGGCGGCGGTACGCCCACGGCTTGCGCCGCAAGCCGCGCTTTCTCCGGCAGCACAAAACCCAGCACCAGGCCGCCCGCGCCGCCCAAAAAACTACGCCGGCTGAAGTTGACAGTGGCGCTCATGCCTTCCCTCCTTGCGCTTTGATCGCGGCGGCGCGGTGAATCGCTTGCCGGATTGATTGGTAGGTGCCGCAGCGGCAGAGATTGCCGCGCATCACCTCGTCGATATCGGCATCGCTCGGACGAGGCTTTTTCGCCAGCAGCGAGGCGGCCGCCATGATTTGGCCGGACTGGCAATAGCCGCACTGCGGAACGTCGACCTCCATCCAGGCTTGTTGGACGGGATGGTTGCCATCGGCGGAAAGGCCTTCAATTGTAGTGACGCTCTTTCCCGCGACGCTGGAGATCTGCGTTGCGCAGGAGCGTGTCGCATTGCCGTTGACGTGAACAGTGCAGGCGCCGCAAAGCGCCATGCCACAGCCGAATTTCGTGCCGGTGAGCCCCAGTTGATCCCGCAAAACCCAGAGTAGCGGCATATCGGGAGCCACTTCGACGGCCTGCGGTTTTCCGTTTAATGTGAATTTGATGGACGCCATAATGAACCCTCGCGCTGGCGAATGGAATGTATTCAGAATACATCAGCTGGCTACGGGCGGGACAGACGGGTGAGCCTGAAACGCTGACGCACTCGGCTGCTCCCCTCCGGCGCTCTGCTTGGCGGAGGCAAAGAGCGATTTCAGACGGCGAGGCGGGTGAGGAACCGGTCAACTTGCCGTTCGATTTGAGGCCTGTCGTAAGTAAGCAATACGGACCGAAACAGCCCTTGTACATATGCGCCGGTGATCTCCGCTACAAGTTCCGCCTCGAAGTCGAGTGGCAATTCGCCGGTGGCTTCAAGTCCCCCTCGGCAAGAACTTCCGACGATACGCCGCGAGCCATCAGGCAAGCGCGCGCGGCGTGCGGATCGTCGAGATCGTCCAGCGCGGTGTTAAAGAAACCGCGAACACCTTCCTTGGCGGAAGCCGGCGAAAACAGTGGCCGCTGTTCCGAGGGAGGGTCATGAAGGATCAGGATCGCATGTTGAAAGTCATTGAAAGATCGCGCCATTCCTGCCAGATGGAATTTTCGAGGACCACAGGGGTTTCTCGCGCTCGGATGACCCAGATCGTCGACCTACGGAATCTGGCGCCGGTGATCCAGGAGCAACTCCTGTTTCTGGGTTTGGCGTCGTTGCAGAGATTTCGAGCGGCTTTCGACATGGATCTCGACTCTGCTGGACCAGAGTAAAGAGGGTTGGATATTTCCGAGCGAGCGGATCGTAATGCCGCTGCGGCCGGACAATATCCTCAGGCGCTGCATCCATCCGCGTTTGGCGCCCCTTGGGCTCGATTGGATCAATTCGCCGTTCTACGGCGAACGCATTCAGCGCTGCACGAGGAGAGAGGCACAAAACCAAAGATCATTACGGATCAGCAGGGTCACGGCCTGGGCGTCCATCTTGACAGGTATGTGGCGTCCTCGGTCGCCCAGAAGCGGTAACGGCGCTTTGGTCAGATTTCAATGCCTTAAGGCCATCGGCGACTAACTGAGACAAAAGCTGGTTTTGGCGAAGAGTTGCATGAAGTGGTGGAGGCGGGGGGAATTGAACCCCCGTCCGAGAAAGTCCGTACTGAAGAGACTACGTGCGTAGCCGGCTCATAATTTTCGGGTGCCGCCTCAGAACCGGCGAGAATTGCGGCAACCTAGCCCGATTAGATCTCAGCCGCCGGCTCCGGACCGAAGCCTTTGGCCTATCCCGCAAAATGACGCTCACTCACCGCCGCGCGGGCTCAGCGGCTGGAGCGGCTACTTAATTAATTAAGCAGCGTATGCAAACTGCGTGTTGGCAGTTTTGGTTTTCCGATCGTTTTACGGGAGCTCGGAACCCGGCACGCCTCCCCAACACGATCCAATCCCGTCGAATCCGGTGCGCCCCCATATGCGAGCCCTCGATTGAACAATGAAGGGTACTACATCGTCTATTATACCAGTGGCCGCGTATAATCGAATTATGCGCAATCGGGGCTGGTTTTCCGGGGTGATCTGCGTGTTTACGCTGCTCGGCGGGGCTTTCGCGGCCCATGCCGCCTCCATGACCAAACTTACGGTCTCGGTCAAGAACGACAGCGGGCGGCCGGTCGACCGCGCCGGAGTCATCGTCCGCTTCGTCCAGGGACGTAACTACATCAAGCTCGGCAAGAAGATTCGCACCACCTATGAACTCCGCACAAACCAGGAGGGCGAGGCCAGCATCCCCGAGATCCCGCAGGGAACCATTCGCGTGCAGATCATCGCCAAGGGTTACCAGACCTTCGGAAAGGATTTCGAGGTGACCGAGCCCGAAAAAACCATCGAAATCAAATTGAATCCGCCGCAGGCGCAATATTCGGCGCACGAGCCGTAGGGTCAATTCCGGTACAGAATTTCGCATTTCGCTCTTGCTCAAATCCGGTTGAGGATGTCACGCTCCTTGGTTAAGGAGTTTGATCCTCATGCGACGCTTCCTGCTCACGCTCATTTGGTTGCCCGGTTTGCTATGCGCCGATCAAGTGGTTCTGACCAATGGAGACACGATTACCGGCTCCATCATCAAGAAAGATGACAACAAACTCACGCTGAAAAGCGAATTTCTGGGTGAGGTGACGGTGCCCTGGTCCGCCGTCAAGAGCCTGCGCTCCGACGAGGAGCTGGCTGTCGTAATGCCGGGCGGCGAGACGGTGAAGGGCAAGGTCGATACTCGCGATAATCAGCTCGAAGTCACCGTGAACGGTCAGACCAGGAATACGCCGCTTGCCGGGGTCGCGGCGGTACGCAACGCGTCCGAGCAGAGGGCCTACGAACATCCCGGCTTGCTGGAGCTATGGGCAGGTACTGTCGATCTTGGGCTGGCTCTGACGCGCGGCAACGCCCACACGGATACGCTGAATACGAATTTCGCGGCGTCGCGGGTAACCAGCGGGAGCAAGACCACCCTCCACTTCAACCAGATCTATGGGACCGCGCGGCTGAACGGGGTCACCGCCGATACCGCCAATGCCGTGCGCGGCGGCTGGTCTTTCAGCAAAAATCTCTCGCCGCGCCTGTTCGCCACTGTTTTGAACGAATACGAGCACGACCAATTTCAGGATCTGGATCTGCGTTTTGTCATAGGCGGAGGACTGGGGTACACCGCGATCAAAACCGACCGCATCCGCCTCGATCTGGTCGCTGGTCTCGATTACGACCGGGAAACTTTCACCTCCGGGCTGCACCGGAACTTCGCCGAGGTGAACTTCGGCGACGAGTTTTTGTACAAGGTTTCCGGAGTGACCACGATCACGCAGTCCGCGCGCATCTTCCCCAATCTCAGCTCCGGCGGCGATTACCGCGCCAACTTCGATCTGACCGCTGTGACCACACTGAAGAAATGGCTGGGCTGGCAGGTGACGGCGAGCGACCGTTTCATGACCAACCCCGTGTTCGGCCGCCAGCGCAATGATTTGCTGCTATCGACCGGCTTCCGCGTCAGCTTCGCGAGGTAACGTTGGGGGCAAAATAAAAGTTCCCGCCCTGGTGCCGGCGCGAAGCGCCGCGTCCGTGCGCAGGGCTCGGCCGTGCGCTACTACCCTAAATCGAACTTCTCCTGATGCAGCAGCGGGTCGCTCTTGACGATCACCGTCCGCCCCAGGACTTCTTCGATCTCTTGCAGAAACGAATTCTGGTTCGACTTGAGCATCTTGGCGACGTCCGGCGCCACGCGCAACATCACGTTATTCCCTTCCAGGCTCCTGGCAATCTTGTGAGCTTCCTGCAGGATCTCGCCGACCACCGTCTGCGGGCTCTTCACGTAACCGGCGCCCTCACAATACGGACATGGGGTACACAGCGTCCGCTCCAGGCTTTGCTTCACACGTTTGCGCGTAATCGCTACCAGCCCGAAATCGTTGAACTGGAGAATCTTGTATGGGGCGCGATCGGCCCGCATGGCCTCTTCCAGTGTCTGCATCACCTTCTGGCGGTTCTTGCGCTCATCCATGTCGATGAAATCGACCACGATGATGCCGCCCAGATCGCGCAACCGGATCTGCCGAACAATCTCTTTGACGGCTTCGGTGTTCGTCTTTACGATCGTGTCTTCCAGCCGG
>CAZKQQ010000285.1:0-6682 GCA_964554945.1 uncultured Solibacteraceae bacterium
TTGCCGCTGATCTTCGCCGGAGGCTGGACGGGTTATGCCGTCTATCAGGCCGCCAGCGCCGCCATTCCTCTCGGCTTTCTGAAGTTCTCGCGGGGCTTCGAATCCGAAGCGGACATGTTGGGCTTGCAGTATATGTACAAGGCGGGCTACGATCCCACGTCCTTCGTTGACTTCTTCGAAAAGGTCGAATCTTTGGAAAAGAAAAAGCCCGGCAGCCTATCCAAGGTATTTTCGACGCACCCTATGACCGAGGACCGAATCAAAGCTGCTCAAGAGAATATTCAAGAGAACCTCAAGGTCCGGCCTGAATACGTTTTGGACACATCTGAGTACCATGATGTCAAGGATCGTCTCGCGAAGCTGGAAAACCGCCGTAAGCCAGCGACCAAGGATCTGGAACGGCCGAGCTTGCGCCGGCTGCCGGGGCCCGGGACTTCGACCGATGCCGATTCGGGGCCCGATCAGAAAGATTCCAAGCCGGATCAAGACGAGCGTCCCACTTTGAAACGGCGCGAGTGACCGAGCCGACAAGACCGGTTTCAGATATGGTGCACCGCGCAGTCACGATTCTGCCGTTGCTGCTTGCAGGCGCAGCGGGTGGATTCGCCCAGGCAGGCCAGCCCAATCCGCTGGTGGAATTGAGCGCTTCGGTCCGGCGCTTGACTAGCCGCGCCGCTCCTGCGGTCGTCGAAATCGTGGTCACCGGCTACACCTCCGGCGATGCCGGGGCGGGACGAACGGCGAATCAGTTCGCACGCCAGCAATCCAGCGGTTCCGGCGTCCTGGTAGATCCTGAAGGCTACATCATCACCAATGCCCACGTTGTGGCCGGCGCGGTCCGGATTCGGGCTTTCGTTCAGAACGTCACAACGTCCGGCGCTGCCGGAGACGTCGCGTTTCCGGATGCGCGCGTCTTCGATGCCCGGATCCTCGGAGTCGATCGCGATTCCGACCTCGCTTTGCTGAAGATCGATGCGAAGGGGTTGGCGACGCTCCGCTTCGGAGATTCCGACAAGATCCACCAGGGCGATCTGGTCTTTGCAGTCGGTAGCCCACTGGGGCTGCGCAATTCCGTCTCGATGGGTGTGGTCAGCGCTCCAGCCCGGGCCCTCACCGATAGCAGCCCGATCCTCTACATCCAGACGGATGCTCCCATCAACCCGGGAAACAGCGGCGGAGCGCTGGTGGATACCCGCGGCGATGTCATCGGGTTGAACACTTTCATCGTGAGCCAGTCGGGAGGGAATGAAGGGATCGGCTTTGCGATCCCGAGCAATATCGTCCGCGGCGTCTACGAGCAGCTGCGCCGAACCGGAAGGGTTTCGAGAGGGGCCATCGGAGTCATCGCCCAAGACATTACTCCCGTGATGGCGAAGGGCCTTACCCTACCGGTTCAGCGCGGCGTGATCGTCGCGGACGTCGATCCTGGAAGTTCGGCCGAGCGGTCTGGCATCAAGCGCAAAGATATCGTCCTCGATTTTGATGGCCACCCCGTCACTACGGCTCTGCAATTGGCGAATGACGTCTACCGGCGAAAAGGGGGTCAAAAGGCCGAGATGACACTTATGAGGGGCAATGATCGGCTCTCCGTGACAATCGAAATCCATGAACAGGCGACAACCTTCGATCCGCTGGCGGCGCTGGCTTCCCCCGAAAAAAACCTGGTGCCCCGGTTGGGCATTCTTTGCGTCGAGATTGACCAGCAGGTTGCCGAATTGATGCCCGAGTTGCGCCGCCAGTACGGCTTGATCGTAGCCGCCAGATCCCCCGAAGGCCAGGCCCAGTTCATTGACCTCGAACCAGGGGACATTATTCATGCAATTAATAACCTCCCGGTCTCGTCACTGACTTCATTTCAACGGGCGGTGGAGGAACTAAAGGCGGGCGATGCGGTTGTCCTCCAAATTGAACGGGATCAGCGGTTTCAATACCTGGCCTTCGAAATCGAGTAGATTATCCCAGAATACTGCGCGGCCTAATGAACCAGGAGCCTCCGGGTTTGCGCCCGGCGCCGTTCCGCAAATACGCGATCGGAATCCGGCGTGTATAAATCTCTCATTCGAAATGACCGATATTCCTGCGCATTGACCTTCACTACATCCACCAGATTCCCGGAGGAATCGACTTCCATGGATCGGGAACTATTGTCGGGCAGCCATCCGACATCGAAGTGGTATTCTCCATCACGCAGGGGCTGGGCATTGCCGACGGCAAACGAGAAACCGCCTAGATCGGCGTTGACAAGGAGCGTCGCGATCTTGTTCTGCTCGTCCAACTGCAGAACTTGCCCGCGGCTGTGCGCGTTCTTGTCGACGGCATGGCGGAGGTTGGAATCATCGAATACGGCCAGGATCGTATCGCTGTCGGGTGCGAATTGAGGCCCATGCTGATGGGAAAACCACGGCGAAGAATCATTGGAATTAATTTGGAAGTCACCGTCTTTGCCCAGGCGCCAGATTACATCTCCGGTGCCCTGGCCGTAGCGGAAATCAATTTTGATGATCCAATCCTGATGGCGGCTGGAATATAGCAGGTCACCATCGGCGGTTAGCTGCAGTGCATTGCCGTGCAACCAGTCATTTGCGTGAGACGCGAGAGTAATGGGCGGACAACCCAATCCGGGACACGTCTCGGCCAGAGTAGCCGGCCGGCGGGGGTCGAGATGGTCGAAAGCATCCCACGCCCAGACAACCTGTAAATCCTGATCCAAAACGACGATCATGTCGCCGATGATGTCGACCGGCCCGGACCCCTGAACCCCGGTCATCACTTGTTCTGTGTTCGCGAGCGCCACCAATTGCCCATCCGATAAGCTGAGTGCGTCGTGGTGGAACATGCCGACGGCCCGTCTGCCCATGGCCGCGAGTTGCTCGTTAACGCGCGCGGTATTGGTCTCGCGAAGCGTGTTGCCAGCCAGATCGAATTCGCGAAGGACCTGGCCAAATCCTGCCGCCGCCTGGTTTGAGACCACAGCCAGGAAACGCCCGCCGGATTCAGGCCGGGTGAGAAGAGTAAAGCTTGCCGGGTAATACCAGATCACGTTGCCATGTTGGTCCGTGGCGAAAGACGGGCCAAATAAGTTGCTGTACATCACAACACCGTCAGACGTCGGCGTAATGCTCGTCTGGAGGATGGTCGATACCGGTAACTGTATCGATACCCCGGATGTCGTCACCATCAGAGTTGGGCCGGCTAGAAGAGCTAGACCGCTATCGATTGTGTGGTGAATGTTATAAGTCGTATTCGCGCGCAGACCTGCAAGGTAAAAATTCATGCTGAGGCCGCTCCGGCAATTCTCATAAGGCGTAGATTGGATGAATCCTTCGGGCGATTGGAATTCGACTCGCATACGGCTTTGGGCGGGACACGGCGGGGCGCTATAGAGGAAGACGAGCGGATTATTTGTCGGGGTGAGGACCGGAGTGTCAACTGCCAGAGGAGTCATCCGGAACTGAGCCGAGGTGATCCCGGTAGCACCAGTGCTCGTATCCCGCGCCACTACCTCGATTTCGTAAAGCCCTTCGTGCTGGCTTGCCGTCCAGTCCAATGTTCTGGTGGCGCTGAAATCGCGGACCACGCGAAAATCCATCCCGGCAGGCCGCACCCGGAAGCGATACCACAGATTGCCAGAGCTGAGGGATGCCGTGGCAGTCCAGGTCACGATGGTTCCCAGGGGGAAGGGTGAGACGACGGAAGGAGTAAGCGAAACTCCGAGTGACTGTGCTTGTGCCGGGCCGGCGCCCGCCAGCAGGATGAACGCCACCACAGCATACGAAACCAGCCACTTACCAGCGAACATTCGTTAATTCCCTAGCGCGCTTGTTCTCTGACTGTACGGTCAAAGATAGCCGGCGGAAAATACTGTCTTCAAACTATTTTTGAGCTGAAACCGGGGCAGGCGGACGCGACGGTAACGGCGGCCGCAGCCACAATCCTGGTCGGGCTACCGACTTCGTTGTAGAATCCATGAAAAATCACACGAGTAGCGCTGCGGACCGCCACCTCTGTGGTGAACTACCTCTCAGAAGGCGGCTCTGGAGCTCTGCTAACTCGATAAAGTAGAGCTCGGAGGGCCAGGCCTCGCGTTCTTTCGAACGATGGCGGGGAGGATGTCAAACGATCTGCCCGAGCGGGCCGCTTTGTGGACTAGGGCCGGTGCTTTCCGGTCCCCCCGCCGCCACTTGCAATGGTCGCGTTCGGGAACGGTCATACGAATTAAAGACACTCCGTGTAAAAAAATGTGCAATTACTCTTCGACAAACGCCTTCAGGCGCGCGAATGCCAATTCCACTGGGTGGAGACGAGATCGAGGTAATCCTGCAGTTCCATCACGAGCTCCCGGTTGAACTGGAACAAGCTCTCGCGACCCCTGCGCACCCCGACGAATTATTCCGACGCCCTCCAAAACGCGGAGGTGCTTGGTGACGGCTTGCCGCGTCAGTTTGGTGCCCCCTGTGAGCTGGGAGATGGAATGCGGCTGTCCCTTGCAGAAACGGGCTACCAGGGCCAACCGGATCTCGTCGCCGAGGGCCGCAAGTACGGCGCCTGGAAGCGACGCTGGACCGGAGATCTTCTATGGCTTCTGCGCGACATGACGCTCAATATTCTTCATCTGCTCGGTCCAGCCGCCCTCATTCCCGCCCAAGGCCTCGCGGCGCCGGGCGGGGGAGATCTTATCGAAACCGGATTCGGTGAGCAAAAGCAGGGTGCCGGTGGCAGTCTTCTCAAGCCTGAATTCCACCAGCGTCGGCGGCTCTTGCGAGTAGTCCACGCTCGGATCGACGGCGTACGGGTGCCAGGTAAAGGAGAAGAGACGCTCCGCCTCCATGGCTTGAATGGCCGCCTCCCACTTGAGATGCTCGTAACCCGGGTAAGTGATATGGCCGCGTGAGACCTGACCCGGGACGAAGGGTCCATTCAACTTCACGCGAAACCACTCACCGAACTCCTGGTAATCGGTAAGGGCGCGCCAGACGCGCGAAATCGGGGCTTTGAGCTCAATACGCTTCTCGATCCGTTCATGCATCAGGCAACCTCCCAGTTGCATCATAGGGTATGGCGCGCAAAGAGCAACCGGACGGTTGCATATGCAGCGTCCCTTGCGGGCGGCGACTGGGGATCCGATTTCTGTAAAACGGTTTAACGGTCAGGAGCGAAGACGCGGGTTCGGAGCAGATTATGAGACGGAACCGGCGGGGGACAGGCCAGCCGCCTGCCGGCTCCAGCGCTGGGAATCGACGCCGAACACGAGCAGCCACAACGTCAGCAAGATTTCGCCAATTCCGCCGGGGTAGTAATTGTACGGGGACAAGGTGTGCACGAGGTTGGGTGAAATAAAGGTCAGCCAACCGAGCCCGGCAAGCACCATGAGCGCGCCGAGAATGCGGGGCAGGTATGCGGAGCGGAGAATCAGGCAGCCGATCAGGAGGCAATAAATTCCGAAGAACACGAGACTGCTCATGCGGAAGGGAGTGAGATGCAAGGAGCCGAGCACGCCCCAGGCGGATCCGAGAATGCCGACGAAGGCCGCCACCAGAGAGAGGTTCCGGTTCACGGGCCTGAACAGGTAATAGAAAAGAATAGTCACCACGACATAGGCGGCCGTAGCAACGCGACCCGATGCGACCGCCCACTGGCTTCTGCTGGAGAAGGCGATTAGCGACGTCACGATGTTGAGCACATAAAAAACAGCCGCAACCCGGGCCAGGACCCGCGGCATCCCTGCGATCGATTCGATTGTCGGATCCGCGCTCATGGTGATCCTTCCCCCGCGTCATGGAAACGGCGGCACCAATACGGTCACCGGAATAAGATACGAGCGAGCGCCGAAAAGGTTCCGCCTGAATGGGGATCCAGTTGCGGTTTCACGATTGGTATACCTTCAGGATCGTGCCCTGCAGCGCAAAAATCACTTGATGGCCGATTTCGATCCGGCGAAGCAGTTTTCGCTACTGCATCTGGTCCGGCTAGGAGAACCGACTCTCGAGTTCGTGTGGAGTTGACGTCGGAGGACCGGCACAAAAAAGCCGCGCCCCTTGCGGAGCGCGGCTGGTGTTTGATTTCTGTAGGAAGGGGCAAAATGGGGACTGGCACGAAACTCGCGCCTTTCCCCATTTCCTCCTAGTAATCCATCTCGGGACCGTGGCCGCCACCGGGGGCGGGGGCCGGCTTCTTCTCCGGGATCTCCGCGATCATTGCTTCGGTTGTTAACATTAACGACGCGATCGAAGCAGCGTTCTGGAGAGCGGTGCGGGTCACTTTGGTCGGATCGATCACGCCCGCGGCCACCAGGTCTTCGTAGGTGTCGGTCATGGCGTTGAAGCCGAAGTTCGAGCTGTTGTTCTCCCGAATCTTCTCGACCACGATGGCGCCTTCGGTGCCGGAGTTGACCACGATCTGGCGGACCGGATCTTCGCAGGCGCGGCGCACAATATCCACCCCGATCTGCTCGTCACCGGCTACTTTCAGTTTTTCGAGGGCCTTGCTGGCGCGCAGCAGCGCGACGCCGCCGCCCGGAACAATGCCTTCCTCGACGGCCGCGCGCGTGGCGTGCAGAGCATCCTCGACGCGAGCCTTCTTTTCCTTCATTTCGGTTTCGGTCGCGGCGCCCACCTTGATTACGGCCACGCCGCCGGCCAGCTTCGCGAGGCGCTCCTGCAGTTTCTCGCGGTCGTAGTCGGAG
>CAZKQQ010000286.1:0-6660 GCA_964554945.1 uncultured Solibacteraceae bacterium
GATCACGCACGGCGATAAGTCCGCGTAGCCCGGCCGCCCGCAACGCCCTTTTTTTCAACCTGCCCGGTCAGCCGTAGTGTATCCATACCCTTGTCGTTCGGCTTTCCCGCCAACGAGCCGCGATTTATTTTGCCGGCTTCTGCGATTCCGCCGGCGCGCACTTGCCGGCTTCACAGCGGTTGTTCTCTTCACAGACCTGTTCCAACAATTTCCAGCTGGGATGAAGCCTCATCTGGAACTCTTGCGACCACGGCTTCGTGAATATCTTCGGGTCGTCGATCGTGATTTCGTAGGCGACAGTTACCGGATCCAGATGATGCAGCCGTTCGATCGTATGAAGCGCGTCGCTATGCCATCCGTTACTGGCGGAGAGAGTCCACTCGCGCAAGCCGATGGTGTCGATCACCAGCGTGTCTCCGTCCCAGCGGGCCACGGCGTCCCCCATGAAAGTCGGGTCTACATCTGCGGGATGCGGCTTATTGATTGGGATCACTCGAAAGAAATGCATGTACTCGTACAGAATCACGAAGGTGTCGGGAGTCTGTACGAACTGCGTGGCATAAGGGGCGAGGGCCTCGCGCGGATGGCCGTCTGGCAGGCAGAGTTCCGTTGGATCATCGTGGCGTACGTCGCCTGTCGGCTTCTGGCGGAACCGGGCCTCGGCGCCGGGCTGAAACGGCGCCATCTTCGCGGGATCGAAATTCGTCACCCGCGGTGTATCCGTATCGTTCGATCCCACCAGATGGGTGAATGCAGGACCCGCCCAGACTCCGGTAAAGTTCGGCTTCCCATCAGGCATGCGGGGTATTGCCGGCACGGCGGCGCGCTGCACTTGCCCGGCGGCGAGCGCCGCCGCCACCAGTAATAACCCGGCAGAACGTTTTCTCATACGCTCCTATTTCTTGGTTTCGGATGGCGGCGCCGCCTCGGTCGGATTCACCGCCTGGTCCTGGCCGATGAGCGCGTCGCGCCCATCCGCGAACTTGACCACGTTTCCGGAAGCATTGTTGGAGCCGTCTTTGGCGCGGTGGCCGGAAATCGTCAGCACCTCGCCCGGCTTGAGACTTTGTCTGGTGATGCCTCTTCGCGTGAGCATGCCCGGCGGCGAAGCCGAGAAGCCCCAATTGGTCATCTTGCCGTTCTCGTCTTTCACATCGAGGTAAACCCAGATATGCGGGTTGGTCCACTCCACCCGCGTCAGCACTCCGGTCAGCTTGACGGGCTTGGCGAGATCGAATTCGGCGGTATAAGAATGATGGGCGAACGCCGCCATGCCGGCGAACCAAATACCACCGATGAAGATCGCTCTGATAGTCACAGGGACATTCTATTCCATACGCTGCGCTTTCAAGTGCGAGCGCTTCCCAAGCATACTGGTAAGAGATGCCTGAACCGGAATCCGAGGCGGTCCCTGCGGCTGCTGTTGCCATTGTCCATGCTCGCGGGCCGGAAGAGTCGGTGCTGCTCATTCGACGCGCGGAGCGCGAGAGCGACCCCTGGTCAGGGCACTGGAGTTTCCCGGGCGGGCGCCGCGATCCGGAGGATTCCGATCTGCTGGACACCGCGTTGCGGGAACTCGCCGAGGAATGCGGCATCCAACTCGGCCGCGCACAAATGGAAGCAGCTTTGCCGCCCACCAACGCGGGGCGGCGGCTGGGCCGCGCGATTCTGGTGGCGCCGTTTCTGTTCCGCTTGGAGGCAATTCTGCCCACCACGCCGGATCCCCGGGAGGCTGTCGAAGCGCTGTGGATTCCGCTCGGCATTCTCCGCGATCCCGCCCGCCACGGTCTGCGCCCCGTTCCGCGTCTGCCCCGCGAGATGGCATTCCCGGCCATCGAGCTGAACGGAACTCCCCTTTGGGGCTTCACCTACCGCGTGATTACCGAGTGGTTAGGCCTGCATGCCGGTCGTCCGTCACTTGAAGAAGTCGGGTTCGAGGGAGCGTGTCTCCTGCTGAACTATCTGCTCGCGCGTGGCCTGAAACTGCGGCACGAGTGGATCGACTCCGCTGGCGGCGCAACGGAGATTCGCAAGGTGGCGGCTGTCGAAGGCGAGATTCCCGTTCAGGAGGTTTTGGATCACTTCTCGGCTCCGCGCGCGCATTTCCCGGGCATGCACCTTCTCGAAGTCCGGCCGGATCACGTGCGCGTAGTGGGGCTCGCGCAGGAAGAGTATCTGATCCGGGCGGTTTGAGCCGATCATATCGGCTTCGCGATCGTACGAAGCGGAGGTCATTAAGTAGATGCCTGTATCAATTAACAGCGAGGCTTCCCTCAAAACAAATTCTTCGGTGGTGAAGTTACAGGGAATTTCATTCGCTATGTCTTGAATATCCGGCCGGCGGAAAACGGCTTGCGCTCATGCTGCAACTGTCTTAATGAAGAATTCGACAGGACTAAAGTTCCGGCGGTTCCAGCCGCGATACCCACAAAAATACGGTCACAGTTGAATGGGAAATTATGACAATATCTCAGAAATGTACCTTGACACCCATTCAGCTGTATGGAATCATTCAGACTTCAGAATTTAAAAAGGAGGGAGTATGTTTCCCGCTCCCCGCCTGACTTTCGCTCCGTACGAACGTCGGCAACATCAGCGATTTCCGATTACTGTTCAGTCTCAGTACGTCCTGGCTGGAAGTCGGGCACAGGCGACTACGCTGGACATCAGTAGTGGTGGTGTTTTATTCAAGGCAGACACAATTCTTCCAGTTGGTAAAGAGATTCAGGTTCTGATCGACTGGCCGGCTCTGCTCGACCAGCGTTGTCCTCTGCGGCTTGCGATTACCGGGAAGGTACTCCGAAGCGATCAAACCGGCACGGCTGTCGGAATTATCCGGTACGAATTCCGGATTCGTCCGAAGAGCGCGGCTCCGTTCGCCGCCTAGGTTCGCGATCCGTCCCCTTCGACCCTATGGATTCGCCGACTGTCCTTGTATTAGGTGGCGAACTGGGTTTCATGGTCGCTCTCTCGGTTGAATTGAACAAACGGCACATTGCCGTAGTTCCTGCCCGCACAGTTCGGGAAGCGCGTTCGACCCTCACCCGCTTCCGGTTAAGTCCGCACGTCCTCCTGATCAATTGCAGCAGCCCCGGCGCGTGTACGCTCGCCGAAGACCTCGTCAAGTTGCGCCGCGATGTCCGGATTATCGGAATGATTTCGGAACGCTATCAGTGCAAGAAATGCGCGCACCGCTTGGCCGCCCAGCTCCGCGACCCGGAGGACCAAGCTCCGGACCGGATCCCGCATTGCGCCGATATCATTGAGACGTTGGTGAGAGAACAGGAACGGACGCCCGGCCGCGCCGGCGGGAACTAAGCCTTTCTTACAGCAAATCAGCGGTGGTGAAGAAGAATTGAAGCTCAGTCCGAGCGGTTTCCGGCGCGTCGGACCCGTGAATGCAGTTGCGCTCGATATTGGTCGCAAAGCGCTTGCGGATGGTGCCCTCGGCAGCCTTGGCCGGATCGGTGGCGCCCATCACTTCGCGCAAGCCGGCTATGGCGTTGTCGCGTTCCAGGGCCATCACCACGATCGGCCCTTCGGTCATGAACCTGACCAGCCCTTCAAAGAAAGGCCGTGCCTGGTGCACGGCATAGAATCCGCGAGCCTGGGATTCCGTCAGACGCGTCATTCGCATCGCCACGATGCGAAATCCGGCCCTTTGAATCATCGCCAGGATTTCGCCGGCCTGGCCGGCCGCCACAGCGTCTGGTTTGATAGCAGAAAACGTGCGTTCCACGCTCATAATCGAGTTTTTACTTTTTCTCCTAATTCCGCCGGCGAATCGCAGACCGTAATGCCGGCGTCTTTCATAGCCTGAATCTTATCGGAAGCTTTGCCGGATCCGCCCGAAATAATGGCGCCGGCGTGACCCATGCGGCGTCCCGGCGGCGCGGTCTGACCGGCGATGAATCCCACCACTGGCTTCTTGACGTGAGCCTTCACGTAAGCAGCAGCGGATTCTTCGGCATTGCCGCCAATCTCGCCGATCATGATAATCGCTTTCGTATCAGGATCTTCGTTGAACAATTTCAACGCGTCGATGAAATTGGTTCCAATAATCGGGTCGCCCCCAATGCCTATGCAGGTGGATTGGCCGATGCCGAGTTTGCTCAATTGCCCCACCGCTTCGTAAGTAAGAGTGCCGGAGCGCGAGACCACGCCCACATGGCCTTCCTTATGAATATGCGCGGGCATTATTCCGATCTTGCATTTGCCGGGCGAAATAATTCCGGGACAATTGGGGCCGATTAAACGCGTCTTCCTGCCGTGAAGGAACTCCCAGGCCTTGACCATGTCGATCGCCGGAATACCTTCGGTGATGCAAACCACGAGGGCGACGCCGGCATCGGCCGCTTCCATAATCGCGTCGGCGGCAAACGGCGGTGGAACGAAAATCACCGACGCGTTGGCCCCGGTTTCCTTCACGGCCTGCGCCACCGTATCGAAGACCGGCAAGTCCAGATGTTTCGTGCCGCCCTTGCCCGGGGTAACTCCGCCCGCCACCTTGGTGCCATAAGCGATGGCCTGCTGCGCGTGGAACGTGCCTTCCTTACCGGTAAATCCTTGAACGATCAGTCGGGTATTTCGGTCTGCCAGTACGCTCATCGGTTCCTCTAATGCGCAGCGAGCTTGACAACCTTTTCCGCGGCGTCTCGCATATCCTCTCCGACCGTGAAGTTGAACCCGGATTCGAGCAGGATTTTGCGGCCTTGCTCGACATTGGTGCCCTCCATGCGAACGACGATGGGCACCTTGATATTCAGATCCCGCGCCGCGGCTACCACGCCCGTTGCGAGAGTGTCGCAGCGCAGAATGCCGCCGAAGATGTTAATCAGCACGGCTTTCACATTCTTGTCCGAGAGCAGAATGCGGAACGCATTCTTCACCTGTTCGGCGCTGGCCCCGCCGCCCACATCCAGAAAATTCGCGGGGCTGCCGCCCGCATATTTGATGATGTCCATGGTGGCCATGGCGAGGCCGGCGCCGTTCACCATGCAGCCCACCGTGCCGTCCAGCTTGATGTAATTCAAGCTATATTTGGAGGCTTCCACTTCGAGCGGATCTTCTTCATTGAGGTCCCGTAGTTCGACCAGATCCTTGTGGCGATACATCGCGTTGTCGTCGAAGTTGATCTTGGCGTCGAGCGCGAAGACCTTGCCGTCTTTAGTGAGGATGAACGGATTGATTTCGGCCAGCGACGCGTCAGTAGCGATGTATGCTTTGGCGAGCGCGGCCATGGCAGCCGATGCGGCATTCACGCTCGCGGCCGGAATGCCAATGCCGAAGGCCAGTTTTCTGCACTGATAGGAAGCCAGGCCGGTCCCCGGCTCAAGCGTTTCTTTCAGAATGAGCTCTGGCGTTTTGGCGGCGACCTCTTCGATCTCCATGCCCCCCGCAGCCGAAGCCATGAACACAGGCTTTCCCTGCACACGGTCGAGCACGATGCCGAGATACAGTTCGCGTTCGATCGGTAAAGTTTCTTCGACGAGGAGGCGCTTGACCAGGCGTCCTTCGGGCCCGGTCTGGTGCGTCACAAGCGTCATGCCGAGAATTTTTGCTGCAATGGTCCTGGCTTCAGCGGCATCCTTAGCCACCTTCACGCCACCGCCTTTGCCGCGTCCGCCGGCATGAATCTGAGCTTTCACAACGACACTGCCACCGATCTTTTTCGCAGCGGCTTCCGCCTCTTCGACGGTAAAAGCGACCTCGCCGCGCGGCACGGGGACGTGGTATTGAGCGAGGATAGCCTTTGCCTGATACTCGTGAATTTTCATTGGAAAATCTGCTTGTGCTAGGATTACGGACAAGCCGAACGTTCCACTATAACATGTCCCTACTCCCGTACCTTGAACGGGTCGCCGAACGCGAAAATCTCTCTTCGGGCGAGGCTCTGGCAGCCATGGAAATCATCTTGTCGGGGCATGCCAGCCAGCCGCAGATCGCCGCGTTTCTCATGGCGCTGCGAATGAAGGGCGAGACCGTCGATGAGTTGGTGGGCTTTGCGCGCGCAATGCGCCGGATGGCGGCGCCGGTTGACGTGAAACTCGACGGAGAGCGCCTGCTCGATACTTGCGGAACGGGAGGCGATGTTTCCGGCACCTTCAACATCTCGACCGTTGCGGCGTTTGTGGTGGCGGGGGCCGGCATTCGCGTGGCCAAGCACGGCAACCGGTCGATCTCCAGCCTGTGCGGCAGCGCGGACCTGCTCGAGTCGATGGGAATCAAAGTGGCGGTCTCGGCGGAACAGGCGGCGCAAGCGATCCGGGAGATCGGAATGGGTTTTTTCTTCGCGCCCGCGATGCACACGGCGATGAAGCACGCGCAACCAGTCCGGGTCGATTTGAAAATAAGGACGGTGTTCAACCTGCTCGGTCCGTTGACCAATCCCGCCGGGGCCACCGCGCAGCTGGCGGGCGCGCCATCGCCGCGTGCGGCTGAGTTGATTGCCGGGGCTCTGGCCGCATTGGGCCTGGAGCATGGGTTCGTGGTTCACGGTTCCGATGGGTTGGACGAGATCACCACGACCGGGCCCTCGCTTGTGTTCGAAGTCCGCGGCGGGCGCGTGGAAAAACGGACAGTCTGCCCGGAGGAGTTCGGGGTGAAGGCGGCGCGTCCTGAGGAGTTGCTCGGCGGCGGCAAGGAAAGAAATCTGGCCAT
>CAZKQQ010000287.1:0-6640 GCA_964554945.1 uncultured Solibacteraceae bacterium
CGCAATGTCACACAGGGGTGGGGCACGGAGATTGCCGATAATACATCGACGGGCCTGACCGTCAACGGAATGCCGTTTTTGGATTGGGGAAATCAGGGTCTGGGTACCGTCTCTTGGGCTGACGGCGACTCTTGGGAGATCAGGCGAGCACTCGTGTGCCTGGACCAACCTGGGCGCGGCGGCCCCTCTACGCTGCTCTCTGGCGACTCCGACCCGCTCCCGCACGGATGGGTAGGGCAAGCCCTCTTGCCCATCTACGAATGGAACGACACTCAAACGGGAGGAAGCACAACCCCTGTTACCGCGCAGTCCCTTCGTATCATCCGTAACCGGGATTACTATGCGGAGGAAGTGAACCAGGCAGCGCAAACCTCCAAGCTTTTTCCATTCGACGGCAGCACCACGATTGGAATGGGCCACGGCACGTTCGCGTTCCGCCCTGACACCTGTACAACGGGTGTCGGGTACTGGGCAACCAACCAGAGCACGCTCTATAAATGTGCATCGACGAACGTGTGGGCCGTCAACTACACGCCCTACACCTATCCGCATCCGCTTACAAGATCAGGAGTACCGAGCTTCGGGCTATCCGGTGGCGTGTATCTGTCGGGCGGCGTCGGTCAATAGTGACCGACTGTGGACGTTAGACTTATTGAGTCGACCCATCGAGAGCGCGTCCGCCCCGGAGCACATTCTCAACGGCATGATTCCCTTCATGGCAGGCGTACTCAAAGAGGCGATAGTCGGCATCGCGAACTAGAGGAATCGACACTTTCCAAGGCTTGCTATACTCCTCCGGGTCGTCAATAGTGACCTGGTAGGCAATGGTGTCTGCGTCCACCCGGCGGAAGCGTTCCACCACATGCAGGGCGTGGCTCTGAGGGATGCCTTTGATACGTCCCCCGGCCGCGCTAGTCGAGATCCAGCCCTTGCCATTGTAATTCGTAGTATCCACCACGAGCGTATCGCCCTCCCAATGACCCCGCGGGTCGCCATCCCATTGCTGGATATTTGCAGAAACATGGGGACGGCCATCCAGCGGAATAATCCGGGCGTTATGAATCATCTCCGACAGAATGACTACGTATCCGGGAGTCTGGACAATCTGGTAGGCATTGTTGTAGCCAGCCGGAAACATGGAGGCGGGCACACCGCGCGTGACACAGCGGTCCCACGGGCTCATGTATTCATACGAGTCGGAATTGTGCGCCAGATTGAAATCGCGCTTTTCTTCGGCCGCGGGCTTGAGGGGAACTCTGCCGTCCGGCGGATCAACAACCAAGGATGTCTGGTGAGTGGAAACGACCTTGCTTCCAGAGTCGAACCAAAACTGATTGTAGCTGCCTACGTCGCCTTCGGTAGGCGCGCGATCGACTCGGGATTGCGCGGCGCGCTTTTCCAATTGGGCGGCTTCCTGCTCACTCAACACGGCCTTATCGGCGAGCTCTTGGGGACGTTCGAACGGGGTGATAGTCGGGTTGGTCCAGATTCCGTGCAGGTCTGGTTGGCCATCGGGCGTACGAGATGAAGTCCACGTCCCGCGCGGTTTGGCGCTGGCCGGCTTTCCGGGCGCCGCCGAGGACGTTTGGCCAGAAACCGGAGCCAGCGAGAGAAGCAACCCTGCAAACCCGATTGCGGCCGGCCGAAAGAGTATAGAAGCGAACGATCGAACACCCATCGGGAACCTCCCCAGGATCTCTATTCTATCCGAGCAGTACCCACCATCGCAGGTGCTCACCGGTAGAGAGGGGCCGCTAGTCTACCATCGCCTGCATGACGGCGTTTTCGAAATCGCGGTCGAGCTCGCGGTTCGGATTATTGGTCTGAATCATGAGAATGCCGACCACTTTTTCCTTGGGGTCCACCCAGAAATGGGTGCCGAACGCGCCGTCCCAGCCAAAGCTGCCGTCGGATACTCGATAATTCGCGGCAACGGCATCATTGATTACTTGCACGCTGAGCCCGAAACTCCGCCCTTTGGGCCGGCCCGGCAGCGTATCGGGCGCGTGCACGGCTGACATAAGCTCGACAGTCTTCGGGCTGAGCAGACGCTTGCCGTTCCACTGCCCGCCATTGAGCAGCATCTGACCGAATTGGAGATAGTCCTCGGCATCGGTCATGAGCCCGCCCGCTCCCGAAAAATATGTAGTGTTATTCATGCGGTCGGACATATCCACTTTCTCGAGTGCATTGGCCCCCCGGCGGTACATACTCACGACTCGGGACAGCCGGTCCTCCGCCGGATGAAAGAAGGTGTCCTTCATACCGAGGGGCTCAAATATGCGTTGCCGCAGGAATGCATCGAAGGTTTGGCCGGAGATGATTTCGACGATACGTCCCAGCGTGTCAAAGCCGGCGCTCGGGCTGTAGCTCCACCGGGTTCCCGGCTGGAAATCCAGCGGAGTGGCGACCAGGCGCGGAATGTAGTCGGCCAGCTTTTCGCCAGGCTTGCGCGAAATTTTCTGCGCTTCGAGGGTGCTCGCCGGACCGCCGCTCACCAGGCCCGAGGTATGGGTCAAGAGGTCGCGAATCGTGATCTCGCGACTAGACGGCACGGTATAGAACTGTGGGTTAGAAGCAACCGTGCGCCCGGGAGGGCCCGTCTGCTCCTGCATGACGGCAACCTTCAGACCGCGAAGTTCCGGAATAAACTTTGACACCGGATCGGTCAGGCGCAATTTGCCTTCCTCGAGGAGCATCATGATGGCGACGCCGGTAATCGGCTTGGTCATAGACGCGATCCAAAAGAAATTATCCTTCGCCATAGGCTTTTTGGAGTCGAGATCCATGAGTCCCTGTACGTCAAAGTGCGCAACGCGCCCGCGCCGGGCAACCAATGTCACGGCGCCAGAAATGTCATGCGCGTCGATATGACGTTGGACGGCATCATGAATGCGGTTCAGACGTTCCGCCGAAAAACCAACGTCCTCTGGCTTTGTGGTCTGGATGGATGCAGCCGTTAGAGGGACGGCCAACAGGACTCCACAGAGAAAAAACTTCAATGCTGCCGGTGCCGTCAAACGTTGTTTCATCAGTGCGCCTCCTGTAGGTCGGATTGGCACATCCTATATGAAAGAAATCTCAACGGCAAGGGCTGTCGGGCAGATCAGGGAGACCATGATCCGGCTGCCGCTCAAATCCGGCGCACGCGAGAACCGGAAGACGCGGGTATTTGGGATAAACGGGTTCAAGGAAAGATCGTTGACATTGGTAAAAAATGCTGCCGCGATCCGACCGGATTACTCTGGCATACCGGCAACACTCGCAGAGGCCGACAGTGGGCTGGAATGTGGATTGATTCTGGGGAGAATCCACGTCTCATTCTGACACCTTTGACGGAGGGTGCGTCTCTCCCCATAAAATCAGTCATTAGCTGTAAGAACCCTCCTGATGGCGGTGCAGTACTCCCAAACCGGCCTTAAGTAAGTGACATCGTTTGAGAACGTTCGTAAACCGCACTCGCGCCCATATACTGAGGCAGGAAGTTTCATAACCGACGAGGGGAAGGATGAATTTGGCAGCAAGGCTGAAATTGATGCGAGCGCGGGTTTTGTTGTTGGCTCTGGGGACGGCTTCCTTGATGTACGGCAGCGCGACCCTGTCGGGGCCCGACCAAAACGCCAGCCCGGGCGATAGCTTGTCATTGTCTCTCTCCCTCTCCGCTGGCGGTCAGAACGTGAGCGGCATTCAATTCGACATGGTTTGGGACCCCACATTCGACATTCAGTTAGTGCCCGGAACACAGGCCGGGATTGCGAACAAAGTTCTCTATTCCACTCTTCTGCAGCCACGAATGCTCAGGTGTGTGATTGTAGGCTTGAATAACAGCACTTTGACGGATGGCGAACTGCTGCAATTGTATATCGCGGTCGACGCCAACGCTGCCGCGGGCGCCAGTCAGCTGAACCTGGTGAATGTAACCGCAACGGGCGCGGACGGCACGCCCATATTTCTGCAGGCCAGTACCATCGGCGTACAGATCCAGAGCGGAGGGATAATTCAATCCATCCGGCCCAGCGGAGTGCTCAATGCCGCCAGTCTGGCGACGGGGCCGATTTGTCCGGGCGAGGTGGTTACGTTAACCGGTTCGATTCCGGACGGTACTCCCGCGGTCATGGTAAATGGCATACCAGCAACGGTCACTTACGCAGGCCGGAACCAGGTGAATTTCATCGTGCCTTTTGAATTGGATCTCAGCAACCCGGCGCAATTGGAGCTCCGCGAGAACGGATCGAGCGCAACGATATCGGTTCCGGTTACGGCAGCGGCGCCGGGTATCTTCACACTGGGAGCTAACGGTATCGGGCCCGGGGCGATTCTCAATCAGGACTATTCGGTAAACTCGCCTTCCGCGCCCGCAGCACGAGGTAGCGTAATTATGATCTACGCTGCCGGATTTGGCGCGCTAGCTCCATTGCCGGCCGACGGGCAGATCGCGCAGGCGCTTGCTAACACGACTTCTGACGTCACGGCGACTATCGATGGCATCGCTGCCCAAGTGCTGTATGCGGGAGCGGCGCCCTCTCTCATCAATGGAATGGTGCAAATCAATGTCCTGGTTCCTGATGGAGCGCACACAAATCCGGCGGCACCGGTTTCCTTAAGCATGGGTTCGGTTACGACGCAGCCCGGAGTCACGGTTTCCATTCAGTAGGCAGACTGCGAGCACCACTACTTGATGTGGCCGTCGGTCAAATCCTTGTTGTTCTCCTCGCAGGAGTATTCCAGGATCTCCCAATCGGGCCGGAGCGTAAAAACACGGGTGTTTTTCCACGGCCTGATATACGTCTTGGGGTCGTCGATGGTGATCTCATAAGAAATGTGCGCCGCATCGGAGCGCGCGAAGCGCTCGATAACGTGAAGTTGATCGCTGTGAGGATGGCCCACCGTGTCGAGGTTCGTCTTCTCGTTGAAACCAGTGGTATCGATGACCAGCGTATCGCCGTCCCAGGAACCGACCGAATTGCCCATCCATGAAGGATCCGCATCCTTGGGATGGCCGCGGCCGTCGGTTGGGATCACGTGGAAGACGTTCCAGGCTTCATATAGCACCGCGACACGCTTCCCGGTCTGAAAGATCTCGATTGGGAACGGCGAATTCATAGAACGGGTCAGGCCTTGCGGCAGGCAGTGGCCGGTGTAGTCGAACTTAGTGACGTCGTAGTTTTTGAAAGTCTGCGCGCCCCAGAGTGTAAATGGCAACGCGGCCGCGCCCTGCTGGTCGCGGCCGCTTCGGGACATGTCGGGAACGTACGGCCGCTCCCAGACACCGTTCAGATCTGGTTTCCCATTCGATAGCCGCGGAATTCCGTCGGCTAACAGAGCCGCTGTGATTCCCCAAAAACCGATCAGTAGATTTCGCAGGCGCATCTTGCCCTCCCGGCAGCTATTCCGCGTCCTGACAGGGGTCATCCATTATTTCGCTGTCGAGTTTCTTGTAATAGCGCGTGTAGCTGTACGGCTTCGTCAACACCTCTCCAGTCTGGAGCAGAGCCAGTATACACCTGGCCCCAATAGAGTTTCGAACGGGACGCGTTTCCGGTGGTAAGACTAGCAGCCGTGCGTTTCGAGGTGGGAGGCGTAGGCTCGCATCGCTTCATCTTTCTTTTTGCGTGCTGCCTGCAACATATTTTCGAAATTAGAGCCCAAGCCTTCCTCGTCGTTGACCACGGCGATCATCTGTTGGTTTTGAATATTAATAAGTTCGCGAGCGGCTGCAATAAACTCATCCACCAAGCGCTGTTTGTCTTTACAGCCGGGAGACTTGGGGCGGATTGGAGAACGAGCGGCCATAGCACGATCTATCTTGATGATAATCCTGAGTGGCGGCGAAAATTCGTGTGGTATGTTACGTTCTGGTACCGGATTGGTGTCTTGACAACTATCGTTTCAACGATTAATATGGATTGCAATGAAGGAGACCGATCCAGCCGAGCGCAAGGCAAGCCGGGAAGAGGCCGCGTTTCTCGATTTGTTGCGAACGACCGAGCTACTGTCGCGCGGGCCGGCGCAGCTATTGAAGGCGGAGGATCTGTCCTCCACACAATACAATGTCCTACGGATTTTACGGGGGGCAGTGTCCGGGCTGACATGCAGTGAAATCGCGAACCGTATGATTACGCGGGATCCTGATATTACGCGCCTGCTGGACCGCTTAGAGCGGCGAAGTTTGATCTCGCGCTGCCGTGAGACGAAGGACAGGCGGGCAGTCCTGGTCCGGATCACGGCGGAGGGCACGGCCTTGCTGGCTCGCCTCGATGAACCGGTGCAGGAAGTTCACCGCAAACAACTGGGCCACCTGGGTCAAAAGCGCCTCCGAGAACTGAGCGAACTGTTGGCTGCGTGCCGGGGCTAGCCAGACTGATTTTCAAGGCAAAGATTGTTGCAACCATAAAGCATCAAATGAGTAGAAAGGAAGAACGCAGATGGGCACATCGATAGCACCGCAAAGCACGGCAGCTACCTGGAATATCGACCCGGTTCACTCCGTGGCTGAATTCAAGGTGAAGCACATGATGATTTCGAACGTGAAGGGACAATTCACATCGGTCAAAGGCAGCTTGACGCTGGATGAAGAGGACGTCACCAAATCCCGGGTTCAGGCCACGATCGACGCGGCCTCGATCAATACACGCGAAGA
>CAZKQQ010000288.1:0-6616 GCA_964554945.1 uncultured Solibacteraceae bacterium
CCGCGGCCGCGGCCCGCTCATTGGCTAATTCTTCCTCGCGAATTTTGCGGAAGGTGATGATGCGCGCGTCCTCCGCCATCTGTGCGGCTTCGCGCGCATTGGTCTCGGAGCGCTTCTTATCGTGCGATTTGTTCAAGAAGTCTTCGGCATTCTGGAGATCCATGAGCGCTTTCTGCATGGTATCGGCGGCATACCGTTCGGCGCCGGCCAGCCGCGCGATCTCCACGGCGTTCTCAGCTTCGGCCAGCTGCAGCGGCCCTTTGGGGTCGATTTTAATCGGCTTAAACTGCGTGCGGTTCAGGACATACTGCCCACGCTGCAGCAGTTCATATTTGGCGTCGACCTGTTCGATGGTTCCGGTAGTGTCGTTTCGAACGAAGTTTTCGGCGACCACCACATCACTTGGCTGCGTTACGGCGAAGTACGGCTCTGCCGTCACAATTAATCCGAAGCTCTGCAGATCGGTGGTCGAAAGGAGGTTGGCATGATCGCCCTCCAGAACCACTTCACCCAAGTTGGTGGCGCGTCCCTCCGGCGTAATCGCCCACAAAACATAGGTGAGGTACTCGGGTCCGAACTGGGACGGCCCGGAGAGATGATCCAGGTGCGTCTCGATTTTGGTGGATCCCAGGCGGCTGTCGACCCTCGCATCGCCGCGCGCGGCCGGCATCAGCTCCGTCCCGCGAAAATCGATATGGGTCGACCCCGTGCGATGGTGGTAGTTGATGGCTTTGGTTGTGCGGGACACGACGGTGACCCGGAAAATCGGCATAGCTTGGCCGGTTTCGTTGGGGGTCAGCGCGTGCTGCTGCTGAGTTGGATTGGGCACCT
Organism: uncultured Solibacteraceae bacterium; assembly: GCA_964554945.1. Taxonomy (GTDB): domain Bacteria; phylum Acidobacteriota; class Terriglobia; order Bryobacterales; family Bryobacteraceae; genus PSRJ01. Next base: position 832 of record CAZKQQ010000288.1, read on the forward strand.
GCGCGAGCAACGCGCCGAGTGACAGAAGTAACAGACCTGCGGATCTCATTGTGATTGTGCGTTCCTCCGGTCTCTTCTTCGCACATTCGGGACCGATGTGCGGCGCCGCACGAACGCTATAGCGGTCGCGATCCGTCACTACCTGGTTACAATCGAACTTGCTCCTCGAAAAGCAAGTCTCTTTCGAAGTGGTCGCCGAGTGCGGCGAGACGCGCGCTCGCGCGGGCCTGCTACACACCGGCCACGGGACGATCGAGACTCCGGTGTTCATGCCGGTCGGAACCCACGCAACGGTCAAAGGGCTCACCGAGCGCGAACTTTCCGACGACCTCGGTGTGCGGATTCTCCTGGCCAATACCTATCACCTGTTCATCCGCCCCGGCCATGAGCTGATCCGGAAACTCGGCGGGTTGCATCGCTTCATGTCATGGCCGCATGCCATTCTCACCGACTCGGGCGGCTTTCAGGTTTTCAGTCTCAGCGGCCTGCGCAAAATCAACGAGCACGGTGTGGTGTTTCAATCGCACCTCGATGGGGACCTGCACACGTTCACGCCGGAATCCACCGTGGACGCGCAGCTTGCCTTCGGCAGCGACATTCTCATGGCCCTCGACGAGTGCCCCGAATATCCCGTGAGCCATGAGTCTGCGCGCAAGAGTATGGAGCGGACGCTGCGCTGGGCGCGCGAGGCGTTCGGGCATTATCGGCGCCGTATGGAAGAGATCCCCACAAAGCATGCGCTGTTCCCCATCGTTCAAGGCTCGACCTTCCCGGATCTCCGGCGCGATTGTGCACGGGCGCTGGCGGAGGTCGAAGCGGACGGGTATGCCATCGGCGGCCTTTCGGTTGGAGAGCCGCGGCCGCTCAGCATGGAAATGGTGGAGGCTGCCGAGGAGAGTCTGCCCCGAGACAAGCCGCGTTACGCGATGGGCGTAGGCATGCCGGCCGAGCTTCCGGAGTACGTCGCGCGCGGCATCGACATGATGGATTGCGTGCTGCCATCACGTAATGCCCGCAACGGATACCTCTTTACGTCGGAGGGCCGCGTCATCATCAAACACGCGCGATACAAAGATGACGAGCGGCCGCTCGACCCGAACTGCGGGTGCTATACTTGTAAAAGATTTTCCCGAGCGTACCTGCGACACCTGTTCCTCTCCTCGGAAATCCTTTATGTGGTTCTGGCAACAGGCCACAACCTGCGCCGGTACCTTGACATTATGGGTGAGATCAGGCAGTCTATATTGACGGGTGAATTCCCCGAATACTTGAGGACTGTCCGTGCGGCGTCGTCCGTGGATGCCGCGTGATATTGTGTTGGTTGTAAAACGTGGTCCTGACTCTCTTTTTGCAAGCGGCGGCTCCGAACTCCTACCTGAGTTTCCTGCCCATCCTCCTCATCTTTGCGATCTTCTATTTTTTGCTGTTCATGCCGATGCAACGCCAGCGCAAGCAACAGCAGAGGATGCTATCGAGCCTGCAAAACGGGAATATAGTCCAGACCAGCGGGGGAATCGTCGGAACAATCATCGCCATCGAGGGCGACGACACGCTCGTGTTGCGCGTCAAGCCGGACAACATCAAAATCCAGGTCGCGCGTAGCGCGGTCTCGAGTCTGGTCTCGGGTGAAGGCAAGAAGTAGTTCGTAGTATCGTATTAGGCAAGCTCACACTCCCATGAAAACAAATCTGAAATGGCGGACCGTAGTCATTATCGCGACGATCCTTATCTGCATTGTCGGCATCATCGGATTCCCCAAATCGATGGCGGAGCTCCGGCAGAACTGGCAGAACAACATCCGGCTCGGTCTTGACCTGAAGGGTGGGAGCCACCTGGTACTCCAGGTTCAAGTGCAGGACGCAGTCAAGGCGGAGGCCGATCAGGCCATCGAGCGGCTCAAGGACGATCTGAGGAAACAGAACATCACCTGGAACAGCATCGATCGCAACGACCCGCAGCGTGTGGAGGATGCCGATTCGGTCGAAATCACCATCAAAGGTGTGCCCGCCACCCAGTCGAGCGCCTTTCGCAGCCTGATCAACGAGCGGTACGGTGAATGGGTACTGACTCCGCAGAACTCCACTGACTACGCCATGCGGATGAAGCCCTCCGACCTGGTCGCGCTTAAGCGCGACACGGTTGAGCGCGAAGTGCAGACGATCAGCAACCGCATTAACCAGCTTGGCCTGACGGAGCCATCTGTCCAGCAGTATGGCCGGGCGGGCGATCAATACCAGATCCTGGTTCAACTGCCGGGCGTGGATGATCCGGCGCGCGTGAAGGAACTCATCGGGACCACCGCGGTTCTGGAGATCGTCGAGGTGAAAGACGGCCCGTACCCCAGCCGCGAGGCGGCGTTGTCACAGCATGGCGGCGTTCTGCCACTGAACACGAAGCTGGTCAAACAGCTTCCCCGCGCCGGAAACGAAGGGGAGCAGTGGTACCTGGTAAGCCGCACCCCGGTGATCACCGGCCGCGACATGCGTAACGCGCGCTCTGGCCAGGACGAATTTCGCAAATGGGAGACGAATTTCAGCCTTTCGCAGGATGGCGGCAAGCGCTTCGGCCGTTTCACGGAGGCCAATATCGGCAACCGTCTGGCGGTGGTTCTCGACCAGAATATTGTAAGCGTCGCTACGATTCAGAGCCGGATCGATGATTCCGGCCGCATCACGGGATTGGGCAGCGAAGAGGAAGCCGTGGATCTTTCCCGGTACCTGCGGTCGGGCTCGCTTCCGGCCGGCATCGTATACCTCGAGGAGCGCTCGATCGGACCGTCATTGGGCGCCGATTCGATTCACGAGGGCTTTCTGGCCGGTATCGCCGGGTTGGCGGCGGTGATCGTGGCGATGCTCCTCTATTACAAGCGGAGCGGGGTCAACGCGGTACTAGCGCTGATATTGAACACCGTAGTACTTCTGGCGGCGGTTTCCTATTTTCATGCCGTGCTCACGCTGCCCGGCATCGCAGGAATTATCCTGACAATCGGTATGGCGGTGGATTCCAACGTTCTGATTTTTGAGCGAATTCGCGAGGAGTTGCGTTCTGGAAAGGCGGTCGTCTCGGCTGTCGACACGGGCTTCAACAAAGCCTGGTGGACCATCGTTGACACGCACGTGACGACGATCGTGTCTTGCGCGTTTCTGTTCTTGTTCGGTGAGGGGCCGGTCCGCGGATTCGCCGTAACGCTCGTAATCGGCTTGATTGCGAATGTGTTTACGGCCGTGTTCGTTTCGCGCACAATCTTCGATTACGAGTTGTCGGGGCACCGCCGGATGGAGGCGCTGAGCATCTGACCGGGATGTACCCAAGGGTGGGCATTCCTTTTAGGAACTATTTCAACACGGCCGGTGTCCAACGTTAGTGGATCAGACTGGCCTGGCAAGGTTCGATGGAATTATTTAAGAACACCGATTTCGATTTTCTAGGGAAAAAGTGGCCCTTCATTATCGCCTCTCTGATCCTGACGGTGGCCGGGTTGACGAGCATCGTCATGAGGGGCGGCCTCAACTACGGCATCGACTTCAAGGGCGGCGCCCTGATGACCGTCAAATTTGCGTATCCGCCGCCGCTGGATAAGATCCGGCAGGCGCTGTCGCAGAAGGTCAAGGGAGAAGTCAGCGTCCAGAACTTTACGGATGTTGCGGCCAACAATGAAGTGGTCATCGGCACCGAACTGCAGGAAGAGCGGCAGCTGAATATCAACCGCAAGGCCATGGAGGATACTCTCCAGGGCACTTTCGGGCAGCCGGCCAGCGGCAAGCTCGATTTCAACAATGCCAGCCAGCAGGCACTGATCGAGCGCTTGCGCGATCCGCTTGCCCGTAACGGCGTGGCCCTGAGTGATCAGCAGTTGCAGAAGCTGGTGGCCGACATGTTGAACTTCCGCAATACCCCGCCGCGTTCCGGCCTCGTCACGGACTTCAACCAGCTCTCCTCGGTGCCCGGCGTGAGTCCCGCGGTCCTGAGGACCTTGCAGGCGGAATGCTACCTCGCGCCCTTTACGGTTCGGAACGTCGAGATGGTGGGTCCGAGGGTGGGAGCCGAACTCCGGAACAAGGCCGTCCTGGCGACGCTTTACGCGTTGGGCGGGATGCTCGTTTACATCGCGTTCCGGTTCGAGTGGATTTACGGACTGGGCGCCGTGATTGCCGTCTTCCACGACACCATTATCACCATCGGCCTGTTCTCCATCTTCAATAAAGAGATCTCTATGACGGTCATCGCGGCCCTCCTGACCCTGGTGGGCTACTCGATGAACGACACCATCGTGATCTTCGACCGCATTCGCGAGAATTTGAAGATCACGCGGCGCGAATCGCTGGAAAGAATTATGAACAGGAGCATCAACCAGACGTTGAGCCGGACGGTGATGACCTCTGGCCTGACGTTCCTGACGGTGATCGCCCTGTTCATTTGGGGGGGCCCGGTACTCCACGGGTTCTCGTTCGCGCTGGTGTGCGGCATTATTGTTGGTACTTATTCTTCCGTTTTTATTGCCAGCCCGATTGTGCTTTTCTGGCATAATTACGCTGATGCGCGGAAGAAACGGACAGGACCAGCTCCCGCGCCGGCGCCAGTAGCGCCCGCGGCCAGGGCCCAGGCCGTCAGGAAAAGTCCGACAAAGGCGGTTAAGTAAGAGGATGCCCGGAGCGACGAACCGGAAACGGCGGACGCTCGCGGAAGGAACGAAAGGAAGCTTCTATGTTTGAACAGACATTCGTAGCGACCGGGAAGACGAACAAGAGCTGGACGGTGTTCGTGTCGTTTATCGTCCAAGTAGTAGTCGTCATCATCCTGGTGCTCATTCCCATGATTTATTTCGATGCGCTGCCGACTGCGCAGCTGACCAGTTTCCTGGTCGCCCCGCCACCGCCTCCGCCGCCTCCTCCTCCTCCGCCGCCGGAAGCTCCCAAAGTCGTCAAAATCATTCCGCGTCAGTTCGACGCTGGCAAGCTGATGGCGCCGAAGGAAGTCCCGAAACAGATCGCCATGATTAAAGAGGATGAGCTGCCTCCGCCCTCCTCGGCCGTAGGTGGAGTGGTTGGCGGCGTCGCCGGTGGTGTCGGTGGCGGAGTGCTAGGCGGCATTCTCGGCGCTGTGCCCTCTGCCGCGCCTCCCCCGCCCCCTCCCGTGAAGAAGGAAGAAAAGGCGGCGACCCCGCAGCGTATTCGCGTCGGCGGTAACGTGCAGCAGGCGAAACTCGTCCGCCAGCCCAAGCCGACGTATCCGCCGCTGGCCAAGCAGGCGCGTATTCAGGGCGTGGTGCACCTGAATGCCGTCATCGCCAAAGACGGCACTATTCAGAATCTTTCGGTCATCAGCGGCCACCCGCTGCTGGTGCCGGCCGCTCTCGAAGCGGTGAAACAGTGGGTATACCAGCCGACCCTCCTCAACGGAGAGCCGGTCGAGGTAGTGACTCAGATCGACGTCAACTTCACGTTGAGTCAATAAGCCCGAAACCTGTTTTGGGCAGTTTTAAATCAACTCGCAGGAGAGAGAAAAAACAATGCTTTTGCAATTGCAAGTCTGGTCGCTTTATCTGTTGCAGGAAAGCGGCGGCATCAGCTTCGATCCACGTTCCATGTGGAATCAGATGGGAGCCCTCGCTAAGGCGGTGGTTATCCTGCTGTTCATCATGTCGGCCTACTCGATTGGCGTCATGATCGATCGTTTTATGGCCTATAGCGCCGCCCGCAAGCAATCGCGGCAGTTTGCTCCGGCCGTTGCCGGCGCGCTGCGCGAAGGCAAGCTCGATGAGGCAGTGAAAATTGCGGATCGCTAC
>CAZKQQ010000289.1:0-4914 GCA_964554945.1 uncultured Solibacteraceae bacterium
GGATGTTCCCGGGGTGGTAAGGGAGGACGGGCTGCACGTGAACGAACTCAGGCTCATCGTCGAACTCACCGTGAGCGTACCCCCGGTCGCGGTCGCAACCAACGATCCACCCGCAGCGGTAGCCGCCATCGGATTGGCGATGCCGGTATTCACAGTGCCGGAAGAGATGGAAGGCGTGATGACGACCGTCGCCACCACTCCATTGGCGATGCCTGCAGAATTCATCGCTGCGGCTACACACTTATAGTTTCCCGCGCTAGCGGAACAGGTCAGGGTTTTACCGGCAGCAGTGAGAGCCGCGCCGGGAGTAACCGAGAGCGCGGAGACCGAGGCCGAGGGGTAAGTCAGCGTCCACTCCAAGCTGGCCGGTCCGGCAGAACCACTCAGCGACAAATTGAGCGATGCCGAAGAGCCAGATCCGATCACAGCCGATGCGAGGCTCAATGAGGCGGTCTGTGCGACTGCCAAACTGGTCGCCGCGAAAACGAAAATCAGAACTGAAAAAAGACACTTCGAAAAAACCGGTAGTTTTCCCATGGGTATACCAAGGGACCGATAGTAGAAGCGTCGTGGCGATCACTCAATATAGGCTTTAGGAGACGTTGAGAGATAGCACTGGAAGGTCCTATCGTGTAACAACAGTTCTTCCCCCGAGACCGGCGGGGGAATCGACTTTGGGATACGGCCCTAAGGCAAAGGAGAGATCGTGCCTATGGCTGACAAAGCGAGGTTCCGGTTAACTCTTGCCGACAGCGGTCTGCAATTCGGAAACAGGAACCTTCCGGTTGTCTGCCGGATAATGAACGGGGATAATCCGCTGTACATCCAGCTTCAAACGATCAATGTTGGCGGCCAAACTTGACGTGTACGGACTGATCGACGCCGGCGATTGGGTGAGCGGCTGGGCCGGGGGGTTGAAGCCATCGGCCTCGAGTAAGATCTTCTCCTTAGGCAAGTAGGCCACGATCATGCCGTCGTTGTGGCCGAAGTTCTGAAGATGATGCAATTCGATGATGTGGCTTCCGTCCGTCAAAACCAGCTTTTCAGTCATGGTCAGGAAAACAGGTTTTTTCGGCTGCAGCGAAAGCTTGTCAGGGGCCAGATGATGCGAATTTTTCCAAACCTTTTCGAAGTACGGCTTGTTCATCTGGTGCGTGACGACGGTTGCGCCTTCGGCCACAAACGCGCGCAGCCCGCCGGCATGGTCGAAGTGATGGTGGGTATTCACGACGTACTTGATGGGTTTGTTTGGGATGAGCTTCTTGGACTCGGCGATGATGGCCTCGGCCCGCTGATCGTTCTGCGGCCCCTCGATCACCACGATGTAATCTTTGAAATCGACGGCGATGGCGGCATATCCGCCGAGAATCAGATAGACGCCGTCGCCGAGCTTTTCGGACGTGATCTGAGGGGCTGCGGGGGCAGCCGGCCCGCCTTGCGCCGGAATATTGGACGGCGCGTTCGCCTTCACACCGGTAATGGTGAGATCGAGCACCGGAAAGCCGCCCTGCTTCTGCACGATGTGGGTGGGAAACTTGAGGCCACTGAAATCCTTGTAATCGGCAAAACTGGTTTCGAAGGGGATATCGCCAAGCACGGTGTTGTCGACCGTGGTTTCGACCCGCTCCAATATATTCTGTTCATTCAAATATCCGTGCGCGGGAGCCTTGTTCATCGCAGTGAACGAGATGACGGTGTATTTCTTGCCGGACTTGCTCTGCGATTTGACGGTGGCATCTTTTGCCGATGCCGCGGCGTGCAGGAAACCATAGGGAACCGACATCATCAAGTCGTCAGGCAGAGTTGATGCTTGTGCTGAACCCGATGGCACGACTTGGTCCTGCCGCTGCTCGCCCACGATGGGTTGCTGGCCGCCGCCGTGCGGTGGGTTCTCGCCCTGCGTACGAACCCTCTGCACGCGTGAGGCGGGTGCATCGAAATCGATGAGGCGGGTGTAGGTTTTGTCGTTGAATTTCGGCCACGGGGCATCCGGGCGCGGGGCTTGGCCGAGCACATAATCGAGGCCGGAGCCGGAGTATTCGATTGTTTTCAGATTGTCGGCGCCCAGCACTTTCGATGCATTGGCGATTACGGCTTTGGCATCGGAGGCGTCGCTGGTCCAGGACCACGCGGTCCAGCTCTGCAACGCCAGAACCATAAGAACCATCATTCTCTTTGCCATATCAAGCCTCCTGCGGCGGAACACTCCAGAGTAAGGATAGTATACTGCCGCTAAACAGGACCCGGCAGTCCCGGGTGGATGAGCCGTAATCCGGGTCTTGGCGCCTCGGGTAAAGCTTAGGGACGGATTGCGGACGAGGGCGTCCACCCTACTGGTCGAATTTCGCCAGCAGGGCGCGGGTACGGCTCTCGGAATGGTGTGTCGCAGTCTCGATGGCGCTGATCAACATCGAACGCAGACCATGCTTTTCGAGCTCATGAATGGCGGAGATGGTGACGCCGCCCGGAGTTATCACCTGGTCGCGCAGAATGGCGGGATGGAGCATGGTTTCGCGCACGAGCTTGGCGGCGCCAAGGACGGTTTGCTCGGCGAGACGCGTCGAGACTTCGCGCGAGAGCCCCATCTTCAGGCCTCCCGCGATCATTGCTTCGATCACCATGTATACATAGGCGGGGCCGCTGCCGGAGAGGGCTGTCACGGCATGCATCAGGTCTTCTTCCACAAACACAACCACACCTACGGCGCGAAAGATATTTTCAATGACGGCGCGCTGCCCGGCGGTACAGTGCGTGTTGGCCGCAACGGCAGTAGCGCCCTCCTCCACAACCACCGGGATATTCGGCATGGCACGAAAGACAGGCAGGCCGCTCCCAGTCAGCCTTTCGATGAGCGCAATGGGCACGGCGGCGGCCAGCGAGAGCAGAATCTGCGGCGGGTGCAGAACGTCGCGGATCTCTTCCAACACCTTGGGAAGTGTCCCAGGCTTGACCGCCAATACAATGATGTCGGCTCCGGCGGCGGCTTTCGCATTGTCACCGGCGGTCACGCAAATGCCATATTTCGAAGCCAACTCCTCGGCGCGCTCTGTGGTGCGGACGGTGGCGACCACGTGATCGCGATCCGCCACGCCGCCATTGAGAACGCCGCCGATCAGCGCCGCGCCCATATTGCCGGCGCCGATCACCGCGATACGCTTCATACGGTGACGGCAACCGCGGGCTGCTGCAAAGCCGCGTTCACCTTTGAGGTGACGGCGCCTTCGGACGCGGACGAGACGAGCGCGCAATATTTGGCGAACACGCCGCTGGTGTAGCGGGGCGCCGGCGGAGTCCAGACCGCCAGGCGGCGCTTCAGTTCGGCCGGGGCAATTTCGATGTTGATTACCCCACTGTCCGCATCAATGGTGATAGGATCGCCCTCGCGGACGGCGGCGATCGGGCCGCCATCGTATGCTTCGGGCGTAACGTGGGCGATCATGAAGCCGTGAGTGGCGCCGCTGAAGCGGCCATCGGTTACGAGCGCTACGCTGTCAGAGAGCCCGGCGCCGACAATCGCGCCGGTGACTTGCAACATTTCGCGCATGCCGGGACCGCCCCGCGGGCCTTCGTAGCGGATGATCACTACGTCGCCAGCTTTCACCTTGCCGTCCTGGACCGCCTGCTGGGCTTCCTCTTCACGCTCGAAAACGCGCGCCGGGCCGCGATGCACGGTCTTGTCGTGGCCCGCCAGCTTGATGACGCAGCCATCCGGCGCCAGACTTCCGCGAAGTACCGCGAGGCCCCCGCGCGGTTTCAGAACCTGGTTCAGCGGGCGGATCACCTGCTGGCCGGGAGTTTCTTTGGCATCAGAAGCCTCTTGAGCGAAGGTCCGCCCCGTAACGGTCACGGCGGAGCCATCGACAAACTTGCCTTCGACCAGCCTCTTGGCGATCACACCGATGCCTCCCGCCTTGTCGACGTCCACGGCCATGAAACGGCCGCCTGGTTTCAAATCGACGAAGATCGGGGTGCGGGCGCAGATTTGATTAAAATCGTCGATCGTTAGGGGCACGTCTGCTTCGCGGGCCATCGCGAGCAAATGCAGGACGGAATTGGTGGAACCGCCAGTGCCCGCCACGCCGGCGATCGCGTTGTCAAAGGCGGCGCGGGTGCAGATATCACGCGCGCGGCGCTGGTTGCGCACGGCATCCATTATGATTTCGCCGCAACGGTAGGCAACGTTGTCTTTGCGCTTGTCGACCTGCGGGACGGCGGCAGTGCCCATGGGCGAAAGGCCGATCAGTTCCATAACGGTGGCCATAGTGTTAGCCGTGTACTGGCCCCCGCAGGCGCCGGCTCCCGGACAGGCATGGTTTTCAATCTCGAGCAACTCCTGATCGGTAATGCGGCCGGCATCGTGCGCACCCATGGCCTCGAAGACTTCCATGATGGAGATGTCGCGGTCTTTGTAGCGGCCGGGCAGGATGGTGCCGCCATACATAATGACGCCCGGAATATTGAGGCGAAGCAGCGCCATCGCGGCGCCCGGAATGGTCTTGTCGCAGGCCACCAATGCCACGATGCCATCGAACATGTGGCCGCGCACCAGCAGCTCAATCGAATCGGCGATCACTTCGCGACTGACGAGGGAGGCTTTCATGCCTTCGGTACCCATGGTTACGCCATCGCTGATGGCGATGGTGTTGAACTCCATGGGCGTGCCGCCGGCCGCGCGGATGCCTTCCTTCACTTTAGCGGCCAACTCGCGGAGATTGTAGTTGCACGGCATCGTCTCGATCCAGGTATTGGCTACGCCGATGATCGGTTTTTTGAGATCGTCGTCGGTGAACCCGATGGCCTTTAGCATGGCGCGCGCGGCGGCGCGGTTCTTCCCCTGGGTGTCGAGCTGCGCGCGGAGCGCAGCCACACGGCGGCCGACAACGGCTGCCCGCGTCTGAGTGACCAGGTCCGGGT
>CAZKQQ010000289.1:4963-6605 GCA_964554945.1 uncultured Solibacteraceae bacterium
CCCACTAGGCCGGGACGACCGTGGTGGTGCAGTGCCCGCAACGGCGGGCCTTAATCGGGATGTCCATGAGACACTCCGGACAGGGTCTTGTTGTTGGCGCGGCGGCCGGAGCGGGCTTGGTCATCCGGACACTGATCGCCTTCATGGGCGCCACGATGAAGAAGTAAACGGCAGTTCCAATCAACAAAAAGGAAATTACCGCGTTGATGAAGTCGCCATACAGGAATTTGCTTCCGTTGACGGTAAACGTGAGAGCGGAAAAATCGGGTTTGCCAACCAGGGCCGCGATCAATGGAGTCAGCAGATCCTTGACCAGTGCGGCGACGACTGCGCCAAACGCCGCGCCGATGACGACGGCCACAGCGAGATCAACCACGTTGCCGCGGAGAAGAAATTCCTTAAAACCTTTCAACATGCACGGTCTCCTTTTCCTGGTTAATATCCTACTGCTCTGGCCCGGCCGCCGCGAGGACTGTGGGAATGGTCTCCAAGCCCCAATCGAGAGAGCCGCCCGGCGATGCGCGCTACGCACCGAAACCCTGGCGTCAGCCGCCGTATCGAGAATGGCACCATGCGGCACCGAAAGCCCGGAGGCGAAGACGAGCGGAAGATTTGCTCTGGTTCCGAGACTGAGACTATAATGAGAGACACACCTTGCTCCTCAGTAGCTCAATGGTAGAGCATTCGGCTGTTAACCGAAGGGTTGTAGGTTCGAGTCCTACCTGAGGAGCCAAACCAACTTCCCTGTTTTCAACGCATGCGTTACATAACGCGCCGTTTGTCCGACCTGCGTGCGAAACGGCATGCCCATCGCGAATTACCCATCCTTGCTCAAATTTCCTCGTCTTTCTCTAGCAGGGTACCCCCAGAAGTCCCCCCAGTGTTTTCGAGCCGATATGCATCACGCGCGCGGTAAGGGCCGGTTCTCACGCTCACTACGGCTTATCGCCACGAAAAAAGTATTCCCCAAACCGGTGAGTTGGGCGTACAATCGTAGCAGAGGCTCGGTTCGACAGGCCACCGCACAGCGCCCCCTCCGAAAGGATCCCTCACACACAACCTGCGAAAGGTTTGCGTATGAATGATCTTGAGGTGTGCTGGTGGTTCTCCATAGGCTAACTTCTCACACGCGGTACGCGTGTCTCCGCGCAATACATGTGCTTGCGTTGGCGCTCGCCTGTACGCTACTCGGTCAAGATGGGCCGAGCACAGCAGTTTCGCTAAGCCAGCCATTGAACGTTTGGTCCTCTTTGCTCTTGCGTCAGCATGTCCGGGTCACCCTGCGAGGTCAGGACCTTGATGGCGACTGGTCTTCCGACGGTCGGGTCGTAGGCGCGGTAAACGCGGCCGAAACCGCCCTGCGCCAATTCGCCCTGGACGTCGTACCTGCCGATCTTGGTTACCATCGCAATGCAATCCGCATGACGAGTCCACTGTAGCCCCGCCTGCATCGACCGGCCGGATAGCCACTCGGAGCACCTCGCTGTGATCTCTGCGAACCTCAGTCTACCAAAAGCGCACAGTGGGCCGATCCCTGCGGTCACTGATCTCAGCGGCACCTGCGGGTAACGTATGTTGCGTCCGCGAAAACTTGCCGCACGTCGAAAATCCAGATTCGAGTGGGGTTATCGTCGAGCCGCAC
>CAZKQQ010000290.1:0-6573 GCA_964554945.1 uncultured Solibacteraceae bacterium
GAAACCACGACCAAAAGATTGGTTTTGACTGCCGGCTCGGCGGGCGGACGACCGGAAGTTCCAGTCGAACGAAGCTCGTATCGTTGACAGATCCAACTGGGGCATCCGAACACCCGTTCGGTCCACCTTCCGGATCGCCGACGATCCGCTCCGAGACGAAATGGCACATCGACAGATCCTGGGTTCTCTCCCAATTAAGCGATCGCAGCCTCTACGACTCATTGCAAGCCTTATTGGACTGCGATCGAGAGGGGCACACTCGAAATCCACGCTGCGCTCACCTGGATGGTCGCAGGCCCTTTGGCGATATCCGCAGGCACTCGGAAGTTCACCTGGTAACCGTCCACTGAGCCGGGAAAGCCGACTGCGCCGATCAGTTCGGCTGCTTTGCCGTTTACGAGCACCTGTACCGGAGAGTTGACAGACGCGACGGGATTTGAGGGGAATGGATCGCCCGTCACTACACCACGTACCGGACCCAGCCCCATTGCAAACAGCGCCAGGATCTCACCGGCCGCCGCCGGCTTTGACGCATTGACCAAGGAGAAGTCGCTGGAATGAGTGATCGCGGGTCCGTTGGCCGTAGTAACGATTTGCGGGACAATCATCGGAACAATGTGGGCGATAAAACGGTTCGTGCTACCCCCGTTCAGGCGGCGATTCGCGGGGTCCTCCGCCATTGATGCGGGCCGTCCCACGCCTCCCGTACCCAAGATCTGTCCGCGCACGCCGAGAAATGCTCCCGTGCCTCCAGCAATCGCCCAATTCGCCCTCTCGGTTGAAGGCTGACCCGGAGGAGGATTGCCTCCACTGAAGCCTAAGGCCATGATGCTCCCGACCGGCGTGCCGTCCGGTTGCAGGATCTCGAGGATGTGCTCTCGCATCGCCTCTCGCGAGACATCGGCGATTGCCTGCCCAGGGACGGGAGTCAGGTTTGCATTCAGTACTCGCGTTCTACCAGCGTAGAGGCCCCTGGCGGGTTGCCCATTGACCGCGATGATGTCTCCTATGATCGTAACTACAGCGAAGTTCGCGATTGCACCGTTGCTCCCAATTCCGGCCGAAGGCGTCGTGTTCGGGTTCCTCGCGAATTTCACCGGATCATAAATGTCTTCCTGGTACAGAACCACGTTTCCCACGTCAATGGTCAGAGTGGTCGTAGACGGTTGTTGCGCCGACGCCAGATTACAGGCAAGGGCGGCAAGCGGAATTAACTTCATGAGGACATCGCCTCTGCGGATCATTTATCCTCCTTATTCGTCTTGAATACCGGCCACCGCAGGAAGCGGCGGCCTTCAGCTTTGCATTCGCGTCAATCACACTGAGGACAAATCGTCATCGGAGTCCCGTCGTACTTAGTGAAACTAAACCCCGCGAATACCTCGTTGTATAGGGTTGCCGTATCCCGCAAAATCGAGATCGCGATCGCTTCGCCCAGCTTGATCCCTTCTACTCCATCTGACCGGTAGTGGACGCCGGCCGCATCCCGCCCCAACGCGATATTGGAAGCCAGCTTATTGAGTTCTCCACCGACAGTCAGTGGGGCGCCCGTGTAGGGCACTAACGATAATCCGTCATCCGACGACATCACCGGATTTGGAATCACGAAAGACTCATTGAACAGCGCCTTCAACACCGTAATCCCTGCCCCAGCGGTAACCGCATGCGCCGCCGGATACGACGGATGCAGTGGGGATCCGGCCGGATAGGCCTGCGGCAGCAGGTAACTCCCGGTGGCGTTGAACACCGCCTTCAACGCACCCGAATTCAAGACATCGGAGTGAATTGGATAGTTTGCTGCGCCCGTTATGAGATTGTGAATCCGTCCGCCGAACGCGTCCGGCCGTAGCCGACGGTGTACCAGCCACTTTTGGTAGAAACACGCCCGGTTGGCCGGATTCGGGACCCGGTTCACAAGGTCGGTTTGCTGCGCTGCTCCGAACGTGAGGTTTCCCACCTGCGTCATCGAATGCAAATACGGATTCGATGGTGTGACTGCTGCCGGTCCGAAGCTGTTCAGTATTAGCGCCGCCATCACGTTCCCCTGGCCCGACCAATCAACCAGGAGATAGAGCGCAAGATCGCGACTGTTCCGGATGTAACGCGGAGTCGAGTCGAACTTGTTTGACCCGGTGGCGCCGCCGCGCTGCCCCTTGAGCCAATCTGCATAGCCCGTCCAGTAGTCATCGCCAGCAACCGCAGTCCGATAAAGCTGCGGCATGGAAGCGGCGCCCATCGGGACCGGCTTCAGCAGAAATTGCGACAGGTACGGCCCCGTCAGATCGCCAGGTGTCGGGCCGCGGAAAATCACGTCCGGCGTCACCTGCCCATTCACTTTGGGACCGCGGTAATCCGACAATTTGTTCAAGTCGGCCACTGCCCGGGCAATCGTCGGGTCAGTCCCGTACTGGCTGAATGGGACGTCCCGACTCAGTGCCTGCCAATAATCCTCTACCATCTCCGCGGCCGCTTGTGCGCTGCTGAAGGCCGGCGCCGGCGGTGCAGCCAATACCGCGGCATCCGCGCCCTCCAAAGCGTAGCAGTAGGCCGCCTGGGGATTCGACAGCTTGGCAGTGCCACCCAGAGGAATCGCTTCGAAATCCGCCGGATTGGCGGTGTTCAGCGCATGCAGGTACAGATTGTACGCATTGAAGTCTACCTCGCCCAGATCGCTGTGGGGCAGACCCTTGCTGTAGCTCGCGATCCGATTCGCGTACATTTCCTCGTCTCCGTTCGAAAGCGACGGTGTCGGCCGGAGATCCCGTTCGAAAATCGCCGCATCCCGCCGGATCACAAATGCCCGTTGACGCCGCTGCGAGGCATTCAGAGCTCCCGTATGGGCGAGGGCGCGAGGGGTCGAGAGGAGGCCCATCCCAGCGAGTCCCGCCAACGCTTGCACGACGCCCAAATGGCTCAAGAAGGTCCGACGGTCGGGCCCGCACGCCAGCTCACCTGTCCTATTCGTTTTGCCTGTTGACATCTACGTTCTCCTTGTCTCTTTCCGAAATCCTATGATTTCGTTTTGGCGGAATTGTGTCGCAGATTGGCGTTGCACCGATGCCTTTTCGTTCGAGTTGCGGGGGGAATCGGTCGACGGGTCGAATATATTGTCCGAATAGAGTGTATGACCTGAAGCGCAGAGCCCTACAGAGCCGCTCCACGCATGGATCAGCATTTCCGACCACTCGAACGCAATTCGTACAACTGAGAAGATTTCTGATGGATACCAGGTGCCGGCAGTCGATAATCGCGTCAGAGTGCCTGGTCAAAGATCTGGATTGTCCGGCAAGTCGATCCTATTCGGTACGTTCGGCTCTTTGGGCGATGTATTCCCATATTTTGCGATTGGGCATCAACTGCAACGGAGAGGGCACCGGGTGACGATCGCCTCGAGCGCCAATTACCGAGACCTCGTCGAACGGAGCGGATTCCGCTTCCATTCGATGGCGCCACACTACGATTTCGGTGATCCCGAATTTCAGAAGCTGGCGCAACGCGAGGTAAGGGGCGGACGATTCTTGCTTCGAGACTCAATCTTCCCCACAATCCGGGCAAGTTATCGCGACCTCCTCACGGCCGCCGAACACTGCGATCTGCTTGTCACACACATGTTGAGCTATGCGGGTCCCCTAGTGGCCGAAATGACCGGAATCCCTTGGGTCTCGACAGTGTTATCGCCATACTCATTCTTTTCTTATCGAGACTCGCCAATTCTCACAACGCGAATGCGGCTCATCCGGGAGACTCTTCCAAAGCTCAATAGCCTCGTGAATCGGGTGGCCCGGCTCACGACACGCGGCTGGTCTGAACCGGTCAGACAATTGCGGCACGAACTTGGTCTTTCTCCGGGCGCGGATCCCATTTACGAAGGTCAACATTCTCCGACGTGTGTGCTGGGCTTGTTCTCATCTCTTATGGGAGAGAAACAGCCTGACTGGCCCAAGAACGTCCGCATCACAGGTTTTCCGTTTTGGGATGATGGGCACACTGACAGCGAGCTATTACGTGATGTGCGAGATTTCATACGGGCTGGGTCGCCGCCAATTGTGTTTAGTCTTGGATCGTCAGCCGTTTTAAACCCAGGAAATTTTTATGTAGAGAGTGTGGAGGCAGCCCGGCGAGCACGACATCGCGCCATCCTGGTGGGATGGCCGCATGAAGTGCGAAGCGCGCAATCTGATGTGCTCGCAGTACCCTACGTGCCCCATTCGGCTGTCTTTTGTGGCGCCATGGCGGCCGTCCACTCAGGAGGGATCGGCACCGCTGCGAGCGCATTACGCGCGGGATGCCCGGCGCTGATTGTGCCGTGGGCTTACGATCAGGCGGACAACGGGGCACGCCTGGTCCGGCGGGGTGCAGCCCGTATGCTTGCGAGGCAAAGGTACAATGCGAGCCGGGCAGCCAAGGAACTCGATCAGCTTCTGACCGACGGCCGGTACAGCGAGAATTGTAGGCGGATCGCGGATCATGTACAGTCTGAAGATGGCGCCGAGGCAGCATGCACCGCCTTGGAGGGATGCCTCCGGTCTAGAGATGGCCTGGCCCCTGAATAGGAGCGCGTATGACGGAACCGTGGCGCGCCCCCGCTGGACTGCGCGCGCCCGTCGCTTTTTTCTGAATCCCACGTGGAAGTCGCTGCCCCTGGTGCTGCTTCTCGTGTGCATCGCGGGAGCGGTGCCAGCACCACCACTGGCCTTATTCTTCGGGTGGCTGCTGGACATCCATTGGGATGAAATTTTCGCCAAACCTGAAATAATGAGCCATTTCGCGTGGCTAGGCGGGGCTTGCCAGGCCCTCTGTGCTTATCTATTCGGCATACTTCCCCTCGAGTACATTCGTCCACGCCTCCGGCAGTACCCGAAAATTGTGACTTACGCATCGGCGTTCAGTGGAGCTCTCTTGGGCGCCTGCTCGGGATCGATTCTGGCGTTCAGTCCTGTCAGACATCTTCTCGGAAGCGAAAACGTTCTCCGCGCTCAGCCGCCAATGGGCAGAATCGTTGCGCTCAGCTTCGTGATCACGATCAGCGCGGGCTTGCTCATGATTCTAGTCCGCACAGTCATTGCGGAAGCGGAGAACCGGGAGCTCGCTTTAGCGGAGGCGGCGGCATTGGCAAAAGCGCACGCCCTGCAGTCACAGATCAATCCGCACTTTTTCTTCAACACGCTCACAACCATTTCAGCTCTGGCAGACATGGACAGCCGTGCCGCGAAAGTGCTGGTAGGGCAATTGGCAGAGTTGTTTCGGTACACGCTCTCCTGTTCGCGTTTCGAGCTGGTTACGATGGAGCAAGAACTGGAGTTTGTGGGAAACTACCTGCTGATCGAGCAGGCGCGCTTTCGCCGGCGGCTTCGGTTTGAAATGCCGCCCCCGGGTACGGGCGCCGACCTCATGGTGCCGGGGCTTACGTTGCAGCCGCTCGTCGAGAATGCCATCCGCCATGGAATCGGCAAACGACGGGAGGGCGGGACGATCAAGATCGCCCTGGATCGGCTCGCAGACCATTGGCTTGTTTCCGTTGCCAACGAAGTAGCGACACTGGACGATCCGGCATCCGTAGAGCCCGAGCACGTGTTTAAGCCCGGCCACTCGCTGGCTAATACCAGGGATCGCTTATCGCTGGCATTTCAAGGGCGTGCGAGCGTCGATTTTCGGCAGGCTGACGGTTGGGCCAGAATTGTGCTCAGAATCCCCGTTTTGAAGGCGCTTTCGTGATCCGCGCATTAGTGGTCGATGATGAGGACCTGCCGCGTCATGAGCTGAAGACCATGCTCGAGAAGCAGCAAGATATTGACGTGTCCGAAGCGCGCGACGGAGTGGAAGCCCTCGAGCAAATTGAAAATATAAGACCCGACGTGGTTTTTCTGGATATCGAAATGCCGGGGCTGAGCGGTTTTGAAGTCCTCCAACACCTGGCAGTTGTTCCGCTCATTGTTTTCGCGACAGCGTATGACGAGTACGCCATCAGGGCTTTCGAGGCAAACGCTATCGATTACCTGCTTAAACCGATCCAGTTGCCGCGGCTGTTAGCGACCATGGAGCGCATTCGGGGAGCACTTCAGGAATACCCGGCTCCGTACGAAGCGGCTCTGCGAAAGGTTTTGCTCGAGCTGCGGCACGGAGCGCCAGCGAAACTCGCGGGGCGAAGGAATAAGCGCATTGTGCTGCTGGCCAAGCGATCGGTGATTTGGATTGGCGTTGAGGACCGGCTGGTCTTTCTGCATACAGCGAATGAGCGCTACTTGAGTGATCGGCCTATTGGCGAACTGGAAGAGATGCTGAAGGACGGCGGCTTCGTCCGCGTGAACCGCAGCGATCTGGTGAACCTTGAGCATGTGCGCGAGATGGCCCCCTGGATGTCAGGAACATGGCGAATCACGTTAAGCAATGGCGCGGAATTGAGGGTGAGCCGCGACAGAGTCCGGAATCTCAAAGCACTCGTTGGGCTGTAGAAGCTCTACAGAGCACATGTGGCACCCTCACCATCGTATTGTCGCAACTCCCTGGGATCGGCGCGGACAAAATCGTACTGCAGTCATGCGCAGAACGAACTCGCAAATAACTTCGCACCTT
>CAZKQQ010000291.1:0-6570 GCA_964554945.1 uncultured Solibacteraceae bacterium
ACCGGTGCCGGCGCGCGTGGACGGGTCGAATTCCTGCACGCTGTCTTTGAGGCCGCCGGTGGCGCGCACGATCGGGATGGTGCCGTATTTCAGGCTGTAGAGCTGGTTCAAGCCGCTCGGTTCGTAGCGCGACGGCATCAGGAACATGTCTGCGCCCGCCTCCACCTGATGCGCGAGCTTTTCATCGAAGGCTATTTTGACCGAGAGCTTTCCCGGGTATCGTGTGGCCAGAGTGCGGAAAAGTTCCTGATAATGTTGATCGCCGCTGCCGACCAGCACGAACTGCAAATCGCGCTCCATCAGGTCATCCGCGACGGCCTCAATCAGGTCGAAGCCTTTCTGCGAAGCCAGGCGGGAGACCGACCCCAATAGCGGTGCATCCGGGTTGATCGGAAGGTCGAAAAGCTTTTGCAATTCGGCCTTGCAGGCCTGCTTGCCGGACACGTCTTCGGGACCGTAGGAATGGGCGATCGAACGATCGATCTGTGGATTCCAGACGTCATAATCGGCGCCATTCAGAATGCCGAACAGGTGAGACCCGCGCTCCCGCAGCACGCCGTCGAGTCCAAAGCCGTATTCTGCGGTCTGGATCTCGCGCGCATACGTGGGGCTTACGGTCGTGACAGCGTCGGCGAACACGAGCCCCGCTTTCAGGAAGTTGATATTGCCGTAGAACTCGAAATGGCGTGGTCCGAATAGACTGCGATCGAGGTTCAGCAGCGGCCACTGATCGGGCGGGAACAGACCTTGATAGCCGAGGTTGTGCACCGTGAACGCGGTGCGGATGGTGGCGAGACCGGGATACCGCTCGGGCTGGGCTTTGAGGAACGCAATCGCTAACGCCGTTTGCCAATCATGGGCATGCAGCACTTCCGGCGCCCCGAGGTGTCGCAGCAATTCCAGCACACCGCGCGCGAAGAACGTAAAGCGGCGCGCGTTGTCTGGATAATCGCCGGCGGGCGTCCCGTAGAGCGTGGGCCGGTCGAAGTAGCGATCGGCGCCGATGAAGTAGACGGGAATGTCCGGGCCGAGCGTTGTGCTGAGCACGGTCGCCTCCTCGCGCAGGCCGTCGAGAGGCACTTGCAGTCGGAGGCCGGTTTCCCGCATCACTCCGGCGTGTTCGACCGCGGCACGGTATGCCGGCATGATCAGCAACACCTGGTGTCCCATTTTTGCGAAGGCGAGGGCGAGGGAGGCGACCATGTCCGCAAGGCCCCCGGTCTTCGCGAACGGGACCATCTCCGGGCACGCCATCGCAATCTTTAGCCGCGCCGGCAGCGGCCTGGATATGACGGTCACATTTTCCTGAGGCTCGGCCCGGGGAGCGGCTGCAAATTCGCGGGCGGCCGGAATCGACGCAAACAGGTTGTCCTGACTCTCCAGGGTTTCCAGGCCGGCTTCGTCGATGGTTCCGCTCTCGATCTGTCCGCCCAGGCGGTGCAGCCGGAGGAGGTGGCTCTTGGTTCGCTCGGTCGCGTACTCGTCCATGGCGCCCTCGTTGATCATGAACGTCCAGTCGCTCGCCTGGGCCAGCAGCAGCTCGCGCGCCGCCTGATTCAACGCCCGTGCGGTCAGGCCGTTGGCTTGCGGATGCGCGGCGGCGAGATTCTCCATGGTGTCCGCACCGAAATGAAGGTGCCGATAAGCCCAGTCGTTTCCGCCGTTGAGCCAAACCTCGCTGAACCCGTTATTCCCCCAACTGGACAAGCAGGGCGTGGCGATCTGATTTTCCGGCCACTGGTCGAGATATTCAGACAGAGTCGTCAGCCGGATGGTCTGCTGATCGAAGGCGATTCTTCGGATCAAATAATCGAGCCAGCGCGGGCCTTCGAACCACCAGTGCCCGAACAACTCCGCGTCATACGGGGCGACCACGACCGGCGGGCGATCCATTCCGGGAGACAACTCCTGAACCTGCCGGATGCGCTCCGACAGAAAATGGCCGGCATGCGCGGCGGCCTTCCGTTCGGCCCACTCGGGGACGTAGGGGTCCTTGTGTTCGCCCTTCCCGGTAATCCGGTAATACTTGATGCCGGTGTCGGTGCGGATGCCGTCCGGGTGAATGTAGGGCCCGACATACGCCAGGTCGAGATCGTGGCCGATGTCTCGATAGAACTCACGATAATCGACATCGCCCGGATAGCCGACGGCGGAGCTCCAGACCTGGCGGGAAGAATCGGGATCGCGGCCGAAAACGGCCAGGCCCGACGGGCACAACAGTGGCGCAAAGACGCCGTAGCGCGGGCGGTGGTCGGCGCGCGTCACGCCGTGCGTCTCGAGAATGGTGTAACGGACGCCTTGTTCGACCAGCAGCCGGTCCAGGCCCGGATAGTAGCCGCACTCGGGAAGCCAGAAGCCCCGTGGCTTGCGTCCGAACATCTGCTGGTAATGGCAGACGCCCACGCCGATCTGCGCCCGCACCGCGGATTCGTTCATCGAAAGCAACGGCAAGTATCCGTGTGTCGCGGCGCTGCCGATTACTTCCACCTTGCCCGTCTGCTGGAACCGCTGAAAACCGCTCACCAGATTTTTGTCGTAGCGGTTCAGGAAGGCATCGCGCACCTGAACGAGCAGCTCGTGATACATCCGAGCCAGGGGATGAAAGGCCGGAAGATCGCGGGTGCGGTCGATTTCTTTTTCCGCCAGCTCGATAGTCTTGTTCAGCTTCTTCAGGTAGCGCGACTGGAGCAAGGGGTCGAGGAGCATCGATGCCAGTGTGGGGGTGAGAGAGAAGGTCAGGCGGAAATCGACGGCGTCTTCGAGGAGCCGTTCGATTACCAGGAAAAGTGGGATGTAAGTCTCGGTAATTGCTTCAAATAGCCAGTTTTCTTCGAGAAATTCCTCATGCTCCTGCTGGCGGACAAACGGGAGGTGCGCGTGCAGGACGAGCGCTAAATAGCCTTGCATGGGATCAACCTGGAGGTTGGTTGCGGCCGTGGACGCCGAGCAGGACCGAAGAGAGGCCTGGCGCGAATTGGGTCTCGACGCGAGAGGTGAAATCCGGCGACGCTTCGGTTGGCGTGATTTCCGGCAGCGCAGGCAAGGATTCTTCTGGTGCGGAACCTTCGGGAACGGCGACGGCCTGGGGCCAGCGGCGGAAGCCATACAGTTCCGATAGCCTCCGGCGGAGAGTCTCGAGCGCGTTTGGCGGATTTGGCGGCAGAGCCGGAGGGGCCACTGGTGCTTCGGGTTGCGCCACAACGGCGGGTTGTGCCAAAACAGTTGCCGGCGCGGGAGGGGCTGCAGGGACAGGAGTCGCTGCAGGGACTGGAATCGCGGTGACTGACGCCGCGGCAGGGATTGGACTCGCCGGAGTGACCGGGACGGACTGGTTTGGCGCGTCGGCGACTCCAGTTGAAGGAGGTTCGGGTTGCGATATCGCCGCGACGGGCCACGCTCGCGGCGTTTCTATCGGATTGGAACGGCCCAAAGAAACAAACACGCCTGCTGCCTGCATGCCGAGTTCGATCGAATAACGTTTTTCCGGGCTCCACAGATTGACGTACCAATTCCCGGCATGGAGATCGATTTTCACATCGAATGAGCCGCCGGCAGCGGCGTCATGAAACCGGAGCAGGGCAGGACCGACGCGTGCCTGGTCTTTCGGAGACAAGTCCCAGTAGACGTAAATCATGTATGGGCTGACAACCATCGCCACTACTTTTGTGCGGCCATACATCTCCGGCAGCTCGCCCGACTCCACCCACTGGGAAGGCCGAGGCAGGGCGGCGACACGATGGGATTGGTCGGATGCGCGGACTGGTTCCTTGTGCAAGGCGTCGCGGAATGCCCGGACGGCCGACCAGATCCGGCCCATAAAGGTGCCTGCCGACACCAACCATTCGGCGGCGCGATTTTCGGTTAGGGTCCGGGCTGGTACGTTTTCCATTCCAGGCGGCAGTCGCTGCACTTCAGCGCTGAGTACACGTTATAGTAGCTGGCGCAACCGGTGCTAATATCCGACTTGGCCATCGTCATTTCATCATGAATATGTGCGTGCTGATGGCATAGGCCCGGCCGCACGCCGCGCAGGTCCCCCTCGCGTCGCTCTCACAGAACCAGCATTTCACAGTTTCCTCTCCCCCGCAGGGCGGGCCCCAGCTAATCTAGAAATCGTGCTGGAGAATCGCCGTGGTTCTCCGGCAGAGCTCACGGGCATAATCCGTCCACACGCCGGTGCCCCAATAACGGAAGCAGCTGGTTTGGCCCGTTAACAGATAAAAGAGCGCATTGCGATACCGAGGCTCGGAGGTGCGGACGTTTTGCGTTTTTTCGGCGAACAGGGCACTCATCTGGTCCATGGCGCTCAGCACATGGCCGTACCCCTTGACCCAGGAAAGGTTGTTTGTCCAGCTTCCGCCTTCCATATGAAACCGGTTGTCCTCTTTTCTTAGTTCCTCGATCACCTTCTCCAAAGCTTCGGTGCCCGAACGCCCTTGAAAGCGGTCCCAGATGCGTTTCTGCATGATCGGCTGGATGGCCGGGAAGCTGCTCTCCTGGATGCCGAGAGTATCCAGGTATTCCAGGTACTCGGTGCCGTTAACCGGGGGAACCTCGGAGCCGGACGCCTCGCGCATCACTTCCATGTACTTGTTGGGGAATTCGTTCATCATGACACCGCCGTTTTCGCCGTCGGCGATCTGGGCGCACATCGCGGGAATGGATTTGCCGGCGACATCGATGCGCTGCAATCCCTTGGCCTCGTAATAGGGCTGCATCTGCGCGACCAGTTTGGTGTCGCTGCCCTGAGTTTTGATGAGCGCGGTGATGCTGGCGGTCTGGCCTTTGGAATTGCGCGCGACCAGCCGGTGCGGCACATGCGGCTGGCGGATCCCGGAGCCATCTTCGACGTGCTCTACCGAATGCTCCTGCACCAGCACCCAGCGAAAGCCGCAATCCTTTAGAGTGCGGACGAATTCGTACGCGACGTCAGGATGATTTGGCAACGCCATCTCGGCGGGCGAGAAACCGCGCACGCGCGACATGGCTTCCAGGCCGAAGATGGCAGCGAAATGATGTTGCCAGGCGCGCACATGCAGCCGAAAATCCTGCACCGGCGTGGAGGGCGCCACCGCATGTCCCCATGGTGTAGCCAGCCATTCCACCGCGCGCCGGTAGCGGCGATCGCAAGTGATCTTTTTTAAATCGTCGATCACATCGTTGAGGCCTATTGCGCGCAGACCGTGTAGCAGGCACCCGGAGTAATCAAGCATGATCCGAGGCTGTTTGCCTTCCTGAATCAGCTGAGGAATAAACTCGCCCATCCGCTTGTAGCACCAGGCGAAGATGCCCGCGTTATAGCGCGCTTCATCGCTGCCGCTATCGCGCATGTATTGAAGATTACTGATTACCGCGGCAGTGCTCAAGTCGGACCCGCCGGTCGGGATCAGCGGCTGGTGCATATGCAGCGCATCGGCGAATACACTGCGGACGCGGTCGAAATCAATGCCGGATTCCAGAAGATATTGAATTCCCGGCCGTGAAAGGGCCTCTGCAATGGCGGACTCCGATCCGCAAATGTTCGGCAGACCGTCGACATACTCCTCTAAACCCACGGTTGTCATAAGTCACCGTTCTCATTGTGGCCCGGCAGGCAGGCAATCGAAGGCAGCAACTCCCAACTTAGCAGTGCTATTGTCATTTCACGCGGCCAGAAAGGAATACGCCTCACAAGCGTGTGCGACTCTGGAACGCTCGCAGAGCGCGGCGGACTGGAGGCGTGGGATAAAACGAACACCTCATATGAATATGGAGCCTTGGGAAGAGTATTTGCCAGCACCTCATCTCCCGGAATGTGGCTCAACTTCCTGAACTAACTTTGTTAGATTCTAATTTTAATGATATTGCCTGGCAGCAGGCGCGGAGCGGTCCTACCAATGAAACCAGACAACATAGCGGAACTGGAAAGCGCCGCCCTGCTGGATGCCGGCTCAATGGCAGCCATTACGGGCGCCTATCATGGAGCTCCCTTCGATGTTCTGGGAATGCATCCGACGACCGTAAATGGCGAGCGGGCGCTGGTCATTCGGACCTTCCAGCCCCAGGCGGCGGCCGTCTCGGTAGTCCGGAACGGTAAGCAGTCAGAGATGCTCCGCGTGCATCCGGATGGATTGTTCGAGGCGGTGTTCCCGCGCGAAACCGAGTTCTTTCCCTATCGCCTCTCGATTACTCTCCCGGAGGGTAGGCGTAATGAGATTGACGATCCCTACCGCTTCCCCCCGGTGCTAACGGATTTCGACCTGCACCTCATGGCCGAGGGCAATCATTTCCGGTTATATCGAAAGCTGGGCGCTCATCTGATCGAGCATCACGGCGCGCAAGGCGTGAGTTTTGCGATCTGGGCGCCCAACGCCGAACGGGTGAGCGTCATCGGCGGTTTCAACCAGTGGGATGGCCGCCGGCACCCGCTGCGCCCGCGCGGCGCCTCCGGGCTCTGGGAAATCTTCATCCCCGGTCTCGATCAGGGCGAGTTGTACAAATATGAAATCAAGACGCGGTACATGGGCTACATGGCCACCAAATCAGACCCGTGCGCTTTTTTTGCCGAGATGCGGCCGAAAACCGCTTCGG
>CAZKQQ010000292.1:0-6570 GCA_964554945.1 uncultured Solibacteraceae bacterium
AAGTTGCCCAGACCAACGAAGACAATGCGCTCGTCGATGTGGAGTCCACTACCGAGCATCTGAAAATTCTCGGCGCCGATCCCGGCCACCCCTCCGGCATTGTGGAAGTGTATGCGCCGGTCTCCGGGGTCATCACCGATCAGCAGATCACCGGGCAGGCGGGTGTCCAGGCCCTGAGCTCTCCCAATCCGTTCACGATTTCGGACATGTCGCACGTCTGGATCGTCTGTGACGTGTATGAGAACAACCTGGCGCAGGTCCATGTCGGCGAATTCGCGGATATCCACCTGGTGGCGTATCCGAACCGCGTTCTCCGCGGGCGCATCAGCAACATCCTGCCGGCGATCGATACGGCCATTCGCACCGCCAAAGTCCGCCTGGAAGTGGAGAATCCGGGCGGCATTCTCCGCTTGGGAATGTTTGTGACCGCGACCTTTCACGGTGCCACCATGGAAAAACACGTCGCCGTCCCGGCCAGCGCCATTCTGCACTTGCACGACCGCGAGTGGGTGTACACCCCGGCCGGTGATGCCGCTTTCCGCCGCGTGGAAGTGGTCGCCGGCGGCATGCTCCCCGATAACCAGCAGGAAATTATCTCCGGCGTTCAGCCCGGAGACCGGGTCGTAGCCAACGCCCTCGTTCTGCAGAACACAGTGGAGCAGTAGCACGGCATGATTCGCGGCCTCGTCGATTTCGCGTTAGGCAATCGCTTCCTGATCTCCCTGGTGGCGCTTTTGCTGCTGGTTTGGGGCGTCATCTCGTTTCACAATCTTCCCGTCGAAGCCTACCCCGACGTCGCCAACAACTATGTCCAGGTCATCACCCAATGGCCTGGTCACGCGGCCGAGGAAGTCGAACAGCAGGTCACCATCCCCATCGAAATCGCGATGAATGGCATCCCGCATCTTGATCACCTCCGCTCGTTTTCCGTCTTCGGCCTTTCGAGCCTTTCGCTGGTGTTCGACGATGAATCGGCCAATGACTGGAACCGCCAGAAGGTTTTGGAGCGTCTGGCGGAAGTCAACCTTCCGAATGCATTGCAGCCCCAGATCGGCGCCGATTATAGCCCGGTCGGCCAGATCTATTGGTACTCGCTCCACAGCGCCAACCCCAACGTCGATCTGATGGATTTGAAAAGCATCGAAGACTGGACCCTCGAGAAGCAGTTTAAATCGGTCCCGAACGTCGTCGACGTAGTCAGTTTCGGCGGCACGACACGCGAATATCAGGTGGCTCTCGATCCCGACAAACTCATCCAGTACGGGCTCAACCTCGGTCAGATCGAGCAGCAGCTTGCGAACAATAACGTGAACGCGGGCGGCAGTTTCGTCGAAGCGGGTCTGCAGCAGATCAACGTGCGCGCGCTGGGCTTGATCCGCACCGCCGCCGACATTGAGAAGATCGTCATCAAGACGCAGAACGGTACATCCATCCGCGTCGGTCAGGTTGCGACCGTTTCCCAAGGTCCCAAAATCCGGCTCGGCCGCACCGCCAAGGCTTACCGCCGCGAGGATGGCAAGATCGTCGACAACAACGACCTGGTCTATGGAATCGTCCTGCTGCGCAAAGGCGCGAATTCCGATGAGACCATCGATGGGATTCACGATAAGGTAAACGAGCTCAACGCCCGCATTCTGCCGCCCGGCGTGAAAATCGTGCCGTTCCTCGATCGCAGCGATCTCGTGCATTACACCACTCACACCGTGCTTCACAATCTCACCGAGGGCATCATCCTGGTTGTCCTGATTCTGCTCCTGTTCCTCGGAAACGTGCGCGGTGCATTGATCGTGGCCCTCACCATTCCGTTCTCGCTTCTGTTCGCTTCCATTTGCCTCAACCTGAATCACATCCCGGCGAACCTGCTGTCCCTGGGCGCATTGGATTTCGGGATGGTCGTCGAAGGCGCCGTGGTCATGGTCGAGAACATCATTCTCTACCTGCAGCGCGAAGCACCTGCCGGCTCAACCAAGATTACCCGCATTCGCGATGCTGCTCACGAAGTGCAGCGTCCGGTGTTCTACTCCATCGGCATCATCATCACCGCATATCTGCCGATTTTCACCTTGCAGCGCGTGGAAGGTCGATTGTTCAAGCCGATGGCGTGGACTGTTTCCTTTGCTCTGCTCGGCTCTCTGCTTTTCTCCATGTTGATCGCCCCGGTGCTCACCAGTTTCGTTTTCGGTAATCGAACCAGTGAGTGGCGTAACCCGGGAATGGAACTGCTCTCCTCCCTCTATCGCAAGACGGTGGCGCAGGCGATCCGTTTTCGCTGGCTCACAGTCGCCGTCGCTGTCGGGGCGTTGGCGGTTTCCGGAGTTTTGGCATTCGGCGGCGCGATTGGCTCGGAATTCCTTCCGCACCTGGATGAGGGCGCCATCTGGGCCCGGGGCACGCTCGCCCCCAGCACCGGACCCACTGAAGGCACCCGCGTGATGAACCAGGCGCGCATCGTCTTTGCCTCGTTCCCCGAAGTGAAGCAGGTAGTGAGCCAGGTCGGCCGGCCCGACGACGGCACCGATATCGCCGGTTTCTTCAATACCGAGTATTTCCTCGATCTCAAACCGAAAGAGGAATGGCGGTCCGGTTTCCACCAGAACAAGGAAGCGCTCATTTCCGCCATCGATAAGGAAGTCGAAAAGATTCCCGGCGTGCTCTGGAACTTCTCCCAACCCATCGCCGACAACATGGAGGAAGCCGTTAGCGGCGTCAAAGGCCAATCCGCCATCAAGGTCTATGGCGACGACCTCAAAAAACTCGAGGAGACCGGCAGCCAGATCGTCAAGGTCTTGAAAACGGTGAACGGCGTCGCCGATCTCGGATTGTTCCGCGTCATCGGCCAGCCCAACGCTGAATTCCAAGTCGACCGCGATGCAGCCGCGCGTTACGGCATTAATGTCACCGACGTGCAGGATGCCATGGAAACCGCCGTCGGCGGCAAAGCCATCACGCAGGTGCTGCAGGGAGAACAGCGCTACGATCTCGTGCTTCGGTATCTGCCCCGCTACCGCAATACCAAGGAAGCCATCGAGAACATTCGTCTGCTGGCGCCCTCTGGTGAGCGTGTCTCACTGGCGCAGCTCTGCCGCGTGAAAGTGCTGGATGGGGCGTCGGAGATCTATCGGGAGGCCGGCTCGCGCTATGTTGCCATCAAGTACAGCGTGGAGGGCCGCGATCTGGGAAGCACCGTCGAAGAAGCCATGCGCAAGGTCGAAAACCAGGTGAAGCTGCCCAAGGGTTATCACATCGATTGGGCGGGCGAGTATGAAAGCCAGAAGCGCTCTTCGCGCCGTCTCATGATTGTGGTGCCCATCACCTTGCTCGTCATTTACATGATTCTCTACACCATGTTCAACTCCGTAAAATGGGTGCTGCTGATTTTTGCGAACGTCGCCATGGCGCCCATTGGCGGTCTTCTGGCGCTCCTGTTGACCGGAACCCATTTCAGCGTCTCCTCGGGTGTCGGCTTCCTGGCGTTGTTCGGCGTTGCCGTCCAGACCGGTGTCATCATGCTCGAATACATCAACCAGCTTCGAGCGCGCGGGCACAACATCCAGGATGCCGCGATCGAAGGCTCGGTGCAGCGGCTGCGCCCCATCATTATGACAATGCTTGTAGCCAGCCTGGGTCTCTTGCCCGCCGCTTTGTCGCGCGGTATCGGTTCCGATTCGCAGCGTCCGTTTGCGATCGTGATTGTCGGCGGCCTCATGGCCGCCCTGGTACTGGGCGTTTATCTGCTCCCGACTCTATATGTGTGGATCGCCGCGGAAAACGATGTCTTGCCGCACGCCGACGAGCGCGCCGTCGAAAGCGATTGACCGGGCCCGGCACACAACTGTGTCCGGCACGGAGCCGCGACCCTGAAGGAGCGGTGCCCAAATTGTATTCGCTTTGGCCTGGGCGAGGTCTTACTCCATGCGATTTGCGCCGCGCGACACCAGCGGTCATTTGACGCCTCGAAACAGAAACACCAGCTCGATCACTAGAATGATCACCACCATCAGTTCCAGCGCAAACGCGCGTCCCTGGTGAAAGCGGTCCACCATAAAGCCATAAAGTTCACCCGCGCTTTGCAGCTTCTGTTCCACCAGAGTCCGGTAGTCGGGCACGCCAATCTTACGCGCCGCCATTCGATACAGGCGCGCCGCAAACATATCGCTCAAGAACTTAATCGAATTGTCCACACGCTCGGTCAGCTCACGCACGTCCAACTGAATGGTTTTGAGCCGTGCGGCTTCGCGGCTCAGGCGCCACTGCGCGAGTAATCCGGTTCCCTTGTCGAGCGATCGATACACCTCCGAGAGCAACCGGGTGAGCACCGCGTCGTAATGCCGGAATTCCAGCAACTGCGTGTTGGCGTATTCCAGCAGTTGCACTGTGGAAACGGCGCCTTCGGTTGTGTCGTAGATGAAAGCCGCGTTCCAACCGACCACCAGCAGGTCGGTGTCATAGTATGAGAGCCGGGACTCCAGCACCTCGGCGCGCTCGCCGGCCGAAAGCTTGACCGCCTCACCGCGAGCGATCTGTGCGATGTAATCGCCGCAATGCTCGATCAGGTGGGAGGCCGAGCGATCGGGAAGACCGGAGATTTCGCGTACTTGAATAATGAAGTAGTCTTCGGTCAGCCGCTCCAGGAAAGGTTTGACCAGAGCCGGGCCGGCGCGCTGCAGCCGCCGGACCAGAAGGTCGGCGGCGCTCCGCTCCAACTCGGGGGCATTCATCCAGCGTGCCGCCAGCGCAATCACCTCCGCCCAGGTGCCGCTGAACGGCACATCGAGCTTGAGGCTGACAACGCCGTAATCGTAATACGCCACCCGGCCTGCCATCCGCCCGCCGTCTTCGAGGGAAAACGGATCCAGTGATTCGATCACTGGAGGATTGGCGAATTGCACGTATTCCGGAGTAAGCTGCCGGAACGTCGGTTCGCGGCCCGGCGCAGGCGCCCCCAGTATGCGCCGAAGCTCGTCGAGCCGGATCTCGTCGCAAACGTCGTAGAGGAAGAGAATGGAGAGCGAGCCGGAAATCGAGCTGTCCATAGGCGAATTGCACCCCTTGCCGGTCTGGATCGATTATCCGACATCAAGCCGCCAGGGATGGGCGCCGTTGGGAAGTTCCGGTATTTCCCTGGCGAAGCGTTTTTGGCTCATGAGGGTGCAAAAAGTCTGTAAATTCTTATTACCGGATTACCAATCCTTCTGTACAATCAAACGATCGACCATAGGTAGGAGAAATTTATGGCCACCAAAAGGTCCGCGTCTAACTCTCATCCTGTAGGAAGATTCGCCCACCCGTTCTACACAAACGTTCCCCCTTCACAGAGGACGCCGGTCAACGGCCAAAGGCGGATGATCGACTGGAGCAAGCAACAGCTGGGACCGGTCCCGGCTGTTTTGCGCAACGGCCTCATCGATCTTTCCGAGATTATCGGGGATGCCGGCGTCCGCGAAATCGAAACGGTGGGCGAACTTCGATTCCACGCGCTCGGCGACAGTGGCGTCGGCATGGCGCATGAAGCGGAACTGGTGAGCGACGAAATGGCCACCGACTACAAACCAGATGCCGGTGGGCTGAATCCCGCTTTCTTGTTCCATCTCGGCGACGTGCTCTACGGGCCCGACAAAGAGGCGCATTACGGGGATCGCTTCTATCGACCCTATCGCCACTATCCCGGCAAAATCCTGTCGATTCCCGGCAATCATGATGGCGAGGTGCGGTCTTCCGCCGACAGCCCCTCCTTGGCCGCGTTTCGAGCGAATTTCTGCGCCGCGACCGCGAGCGTGCCGCCGGCTGCGTCCGGAATCGGGATCTATCGCGAGACCATGACCCAGCCTGGTGTGTACTGGATGCTCGAAGCCCCGTTCGCACGAATCATCGGACTCTATTCGAATTGTCTGGAGAATCCCGGCTTTCTCGAAGGTAGCGCCGGTGACAAGTCTCAACTGTATTGGCTCACCAAGACGCTGGCGGGCATCGCCAAAGCGAAAGACGGCAAAGCGCTAATCCTGGCAACCCATCATCCCCCCTATAGCCAGAGCGGTCACAGCGGCAGCACCGAAATGAATAAGAGCATCACCGACGCCTTCACGGCGGCCGGCATTTTTCCCGACGCCTTCCTGTCCGCGCACGCGCACAATTACCAGCGCTACACGCGACGCCTCAGTGGCAAGCAGATTCTCTATATCGTTTCCGGCGGCGGCGGAATGCCCGCTCAGCCCGTCGCGCCGGCAACCGGCCAGCCTGCCGATGCCACCAACGAAGTCACCTACGATGCCGCGATGGCTTCGCTCGGCTATCTCTTTGTCACGGTGTCTGCCACCCAGTTGAAGACCGAATTCTGGCCGCTGGGACAACAAACCAAGCCCTTCGACTCCGTCACCCTCGACCTCGCTACCCACATGGTGAAGTAAGCCTGCGGCGACGGTCACACCATTTGAAAAAAATCTTGCGGATGATTCTACTCGGTTTAGGTCTTGCTGAAGCCAGCCTGCCTTTTTCCGTCTGCTACCGTGAAATCGGAAAGAGGCTTGCGTACACCGCGCAGGCCCGACGGTTTTCTTGCTGGCCAGCATGCGT
>CAZKQQ010000293.1:0-6565 GCA_964554945.1 uncultured Solibacteraceae bacterium
CGCGCCCAAAACGTCTGCGGCAGCGGAGCGAATCCCAGCGAGACGAAGAATCCCTCGCCGTATTTCACCATCTGCTTCCAATCGGTGTTGCGCCGTTTCAGCAGCGCTGTCAAATCGTATCCCGGATCGGCGTTCGGCGGCGCCACCAGCGGGTAGATGTTGTCCCACTCCTGCGCCCACATATTGCCGAGCAGGTCCGCGGGGATCGGCCCCCGTGCCGGCACCAGGTCGCCATACTTCTCGCGCAGCCGGCTCCGCACGTAAGCGTGCAGTGAAAGATACAGCGGCCGAACCTGATCCCAGAGCCGGTCCAGTTCCTTGGCGAACGCGTCGGGCGGCATATCGTATTTCGATCGCCACATCGCCCCGTTATCCGCGAACCCTAGCTGGCGCGCGCCCTTGTTCGCCAGCTCCACGTAGCGCGCATAGTCCTTGCGCATCGGCCGCGCGATGGCGTGCCACCCGGTCCAGGCATCCAGCAGCTGCTTCGGATCGCGGCTCTCGGCGAGAATCTTGCTCAGCGCGTCGAGATCCTTGCAGCTCTCCGGTCCCTTCGGACAGTACTTGCCCTTGCCGTAGGTGCCTTCCATCCGCGCCGTGATTTGCGTGAGCTCTTCGCTCTCCTTGGGATCGGCAGGCGTAGCGATCGCCAGCGATAGCTTCAACAGTTTGATCTTGCGCGCCGTCACCGGATCGAGCGGCAGCCCGTCGAACCGTGTCGACTGCTTGGCGTAGTCGACGGTCGCGTCGATCGAGCGCTGATCGAGCTTGGCCGCGATCAGTTCGGTATCGTCGGTGATATAGGTGGACTTGATCCAGTCCGCCCGCTGGGCGTCGACACCGAGCGCGAGCAGCTTCTGCTCCGCGTCATCGATGAATTTGCGAGCCTCTTCGGGCGTGGGCTTGCGATCGGCCCCGGCCAGCAGGGCTCCGACCACCGCCGCACAGCACGCGACGCGAAACTTCATCCCTACAACAATATCAAACGGGTCTTTTGCGCGGGGAATGCCGCCGTGCTAGCATCAGATTATCCACGTTGCATCGCGGGGACGTAGTTCAGTTGGTTAGAACGCCGGCCTGTCACGTCGGAGGTCGCGGGTTCGAGCCCCGTCGTCCCCGCCATACTTTCAAACATCTACCGCTCTTCCATTGCCCCGATTTTCGCCTCGTTTGGGCTACAGTTTCGGCTCCAATTTTTGACTGGCTAACTGCGCCGTGCCGTCGCCGCGGCTTTGCGCTTGCGCTCAATCGATGTCCTGACCGCCCAAGAAGACGGTTCAGAGGAATTGGCTGATGATGTCTTATTGAAGCGGGCGACGGAACTCGGTCGCGTCCTCGTCTCGCAAGACGAGGACCTCCTCCGCGAGGGAACACCATGGTTGACCGAACGTAAGGATTTCGCCCTGCCCACTTCTCATCTGTGAGCGCGCTGACACTCGCAGATATTTACAACTACGACTCCGGAAAATTACAACTGCGAACGGGGCAACACGCTATTCAGGTACAAGGACGTTTATATCGAATCAAGAGGAGGATTTTCAATGAAACAGCGGGAACTGACGGTGTTGACGCTAAGCCTCGGCATGCTTGTCGCGATTGCAGCTGCGGACGAGACTCGGGGGTTTCAGGGGCAAATTGTGGGTTCGGCCGTGGGGGAGCATGTCGCCGGAATTCCCAGCGGCGGCGCCCCCTGGGTCGTAGCCAATAGTGAGTTCAATGTTTCGGCCAACGGACGAATTCAGGTCGAGGTCCGCGGCCTGCTGATTTCCAGTGGTCCGTTGATCAACACGGTGGGCCCGGTCACGATGGTGAGTGCGAGTCTGGCCTGTAACGATGTCGTGGTCGCCAGCACGACCGCCGTGCCCTTGTCCTCCGGCGGCGACGCCTCGATTCGCGACACAATTATCGTGCCTGCGCGCTGCATCGCTCCAGCGTTGCTGATCCGGATCGCCGCAATCACCAGCGGCCCCGTCGACAATGGGCCGTTTATCGCGGTCAATGCTCTGCTTGGCGGCTCGGCGCACGCCGAAGATGGTCACGACCAGTAGGTGAGTCTCTCTGGGAATGGGCCCGTAACACCCGAAACCGCGGGATCGGGCGGCTGCAGCTCGGGTGCGCGGTAGGGATGCTTATGCAGCGCGGCGGGAAGTCTTCCGAGCGGCACCCGACGACGACGCCGCTGCGCTCGCCGCGCGCCGTCCCGCCGGAATGGCCACGTTCGGATAGGCCACCACGGTGAAAATCATATTCCGGGTGAACTCGTAGATACTTTGCGCCGTCTGACAATCGGCACAGTTCTCCGCCGTGCACTCCTGCTGGTGTCGAACCAGGTAGCTCAGATAGGCTCGCATCTCGTCGTTCGTACTCATCACACCACCTCCGGAACCCGAAGCAGCATTACTTTCGTATGCTGGCCTGATCTTAGTTCCGGGCTCCACTTCCCCGCAATCTCTCAAATGGTTAACATTCGGCTAGTTAACCATTAGACGTATTGCGGGAGACAGAAGATGCAACCCCTTATTGTTCAGGAACTCAGCTGCCTCTTCGATCTCCCGCAACCGCTGTTAACGCCGAAATCCATTACCGTAGCCGAATCCACGATTGTGATCCCGATCACGGTCATGATCCCGGTCACGATCGTGGTCGCGGTAACGGGCCCAACCGCGGTCACGGTCCCAATCGCGGTCACGGTCCCAATCCCGGCCATGCCGGTATACGGGATATGCCGGCGCAGCGTAATACGAGTTATACGGCGGCGCCCAGTAGCCGGCGTTCCAACCGCCATTGGCCCAATATCCATCCACCCACGAGTAACCAGGGCCGGGGCACGGCGGCCGTGAGTCCACAACCACCGGAGCCGGCGGATAATACGCAGGAGCGCCCAATCCCACTCCAATCGAAAAATGCGTCTCGGCAAACAGCGAACCACCTGCCAGCAGCATCAACGGAAGCAATCTCTTTTTCATTTCTACTTCCCCCTCTCGCCCCTCTGAAATGCACGCTCGGGGCCAGCCCGCAACTCATTCAAAATGCGCGAACTGTGGGATTCATCCGTGGTGTCCTGCGGCCAGCCCTGGTGGTAAACAACCGTGGCACCGCACCGCACATGGAGCTTCTTTAATTAGCAGGGAATAAAACGCGCGTGCGAAGGCTATACTCGTACACGATGCGGGCGGTGCGCTGGATTGCGTGGGTGTGTGCACTGCTCGCGCCACTTCTGTTGGCGCAGAATAACGGCGCGGTTGTCGGCACTGTCGTCAACAGCATCTCTGGCGTGGGAGTGCCCGGGATGAATGTCCTCCTGTGGGCCAAGGGAGCGCAATACGAAGCGACTACCGATGACACCGGCACGTTTCGCATAGACGAAGTCGCCCCCGGTTCTTATCGCTCCCGTTACGACAAAGAAGAATTCGTTCCACTCCAGCGAGACAAGGATCTGATCGTCGTTACCTCGGCACCCGAGCCGGTGCGCGTGCGCGTCGAGATGAGTCCTTATGCAACTCTTCGCGGCCGCGTCCTGGACCCGGATGGTAAGCCGATAAACGGCGTCGAAGTGGCGCTTCGTTGTCTGCCAACTTCGGCGTGGCCATCGAAGCTCCAGTGCAACTACACGCAATTCACGGCAAGGACGGAAGGCGACGGCTCGTTCCTTTTCCCACGTCTGACTGCCGGTTCCTACGTTCTACTGGCCACGCCTGATCCTGGAACCGGCCGGATCGCGCTCGTGCCCACTTATTTCCCATCCGCGGAAGAGCGCGTTCAAGCCCAAAAACTCATGGTGCGGGCGGGGATTGATCTTTCCGGTTACGAGATTCATTTGCGCGACCAGCCGGTTTACCGGCTCGGCGGAGTAGTGGTCGACGAAGCGGGAAAGCCCGTTCCGCGCGCCGAAGTGCGGCTTGTCTCCACGATGGAAGGAATGTCCGCGCCTCCCGGGTACTCCGACCAAGGCGTCATTATTCTCGGAACATTGAAGCGGGAAACGGAAATCGGCATGGTCGCCGGAGAAGACGGTGCGTTCCAGTTTTCCTCGGTGCGGCCCGGACCCTGGCGCTTGGTAGCGAACCATCAGTCGCGGCCCGGCGACGAGCTGAAGTCGATTTCGGAAATCGGCGCGGTCAGCGTCACAGTGGCAGACCATGACATCGAAAATCTCCGACTGCGGATCGAACCCGCCGTCACTCTGCAGGGCACAGTGGAATTTAAGGATGCGCATTCGACCGCTGCCAACCGCGGCGGCCTCATGCTGATGACCGCCGACGGACAAGGTTCCGTCGTCGCAGTCAGCCAGCCCGATGGCACATTGCGCGTGCGCAACCTGGTCCCCGGTCCGTATCGTTTTTTGGCGCTCCCAGGCCCCACTTTCGCGTTCGCTCCAATTTCGGTACTGCTCGGCGATCGCGAGGTGTTGGGGCAAGTCGTGGAATTGACGGAACCCGCCCCGCCGCTGCGCGTCCTCTACAACGCCAACACCGGAAGCGTGCGCGGAGTGGTTGAGAAGGGCGCCTGCGATTTAATCGTGCTTCTTTCGAACCCGGCTCTTCCGCCGTTCGCGGGCCGCGCTCAACCGTGCAAGGCCGGCGAATCGTTCGAAATCCTGGGAGTACCTCCAGGCGATTATTACGCGCTGGCATTCGACCATGTTGACCAGACCTCTCCGCCCGATCTGCCTTACCTGATGAATTTCCTTCCCAACGCTGCCCGCTTGTCCATTGGAAAGGGTCCACCGCCGTTGATCCAGCTTTCCATCACTCATCTACCGTAGGAAAGCCGGCGCTTCTATTTCTTGTGGAATAGATTCTTCAGGTCAGGCCAGAATTCGCGGGCGAAGTTGCCGATCGCCATCCCCCCGAGACCCGTGGTTCCCCAGATCGCTATCGAACTCGCCGTGCGATATTCGCTCGGGCTCCAAAGCGTGGCGATCGCCCAGCTTCCGTACGCATTCGCGAGGCGCGAATACGCCACCTCGTGACCTCCGCCGGCTTTGCGCGCCACAACCGTCCCCACCGCCACATGGCCGAACCGCTTGAAGAAGTTCCCCGCCCCGGCTCTGTGGTAAGCCGTGTCTTGCGGATGAACCAGTTGCACACCGTCTTCAATCGCATTACCGATTACGAATTGCGCGAAGAGGGATGCCGCGCGTTTGCCGAATCCGCTACCGGTTTGGCCCCATTCTTCCGGCCAGTCGTGCAATTGTTCAACGGCGGCAGCCGGTAGCGTGGCGGAAACGGCTTGCCAGGTGAACAGATTCCGGTAGAACCGCCGGGGAATCTGTCGGGCCGAGCCGTTAGAGTCAGGTTGCGTGCCTGCGCCGGATAGAGCGGCGGGCGGTTGGATGAGCTCCGTGGTGTTGCCGTCTTGTGCTCGGCACACCCCTGCGAACACAACCGCGAGCGCACATAGCCCTGTCAGACCCGACTTCAAACGACCTCTTTCAAGTTGGCAGGTGGCGGAACGAGTGCTCGGCGTGATACCTGCGGCTTACAAAGACCAGTTCACAGTTTACACCAGAAGCGCCGGCCGCCCGGGTGTACCTCCGGTTGAGGTCAATTGAAATATGCCGCGTTGCGAGCCGCGAACTCCGCCTTCTCGGGCGGCAGGTCTTCCAGGACGAATACCGAGTTGGTCGGACAAACCGGGATACATGCCCCGCAATCGATGCACTCCACCGGGTTCACATACATCTGGGGCGCGTCCTCGAAGCCGGTCTCGTCTTTTTTCGGGTGAATGCAATCCACCGGACATGCGTCCACACAAAGCTCGTCTTTGGTGCAGGTATCAGTGATGACGTAGGCCATGCTTAGAATGCTGCAATTGCCACACCACGATGTAAGCAAAAGAAAACAAGAGGTGAAATTCAACATCCGGCTTCCGATGGGTGGGGGATTCCGCGCAGTTTCCCCACGATACACTGGCTCTGATGAAGATCGAAACCCGAGCCGTCCATGCCGGCCGCCATCCTGACCCCGCGACTGGAGCGGTGAGCCCTCCGATTCATCTGTCGACCACCTTCGAGCGCGATCCCGACGGCGCCTACCCGCGCGGCTTCAGTTACTCGCGCGAGAATAATCCGAACCGCCTCATGCTTGAGCACTGCCTGGCCGATCTGGAAGGGGGAAAAGAGGCGCTGGTCTTCTCCTCGGGCCTCGCGGTCTCGACCGCGCTCATTCACGGCCTCGAACCGGGCGATCACATCCTAGCGCCGGATGATGTCTACTGGGCATTGCGCGAGGTGATTGGCGGCGTGTTCGGTAAATGGGGATTGGAAACCACTTATGTCGACATGACCCGGCTCGAGGATGTCCGCGGCGCCCTGCGGCCCAACACCCGCCTCATCTGGCTCGAGACGCCGTCGAACCCGCTCATGAAGGTTACCGATCTCGCCGCCATCGCCGAAATAGCGCGTGCGCACAAGAACGCGATTACGGTCTGCGACTCCACTTTTACCAGCCCCATCCTGCAGCAGCCCCTGGACTGCGGTATCGACATGGTGACCCACTCCACCACCAAGTACATCGGCGGGCACAGTGACGTGGTGGGAGGCGTACTGGTCCGCCGGCACGAT
>CAZKQQ010000294.1:0-6560 GCA_964554945.1 uncultured Solibacteraceae bacterium
ACAAAATCGTACTGCAGTCATGCGCAGAACGAACTCGCAAATAACTTCGCACCTTTGACTCCGCCATTCAAATCGCGTAGACTGCCTCAAAATCCACCAAGTTTGTTATAGGGGGCATATGCAAAATGCAATCCGGCGGGCTACTCTCGACGTAACCGCTTTCGTATTGATCGTCGCCGGGCTGTACGCGCAGGGCACGTCGCAAATTTCCGGGACCGTGCGGGACGCGAGCGGTTTGGCCGTCTCCGGCGCCACTGTCCAGGTGACACAAAGCGATACCGGCGCAGTGCGCACCGTGGTGACGGGGGCGGACGGCGCCTTCGTCCTCGCCAGTATGCCTATCGGCCCGTACCGGCTTCAGATCACGAAGGAGGGGTTCAGCACTTACGTGCAATCAGGTATCGTCCTGCAGGTGGACAGCAATCCGAATATTGAGGTCAGCTTACGGGTTGGCTCGGTGACCGAGCAGGTGCAGGTTCAGGCCGATGCGGCCATGGTCGAAACCCGGAGCACCGGCGTAGGCCAGGTGGTGGATCAGAAGCGCGTGGTCGAGCTTCCGCTCAACGGGCGGCAACCGCAGTACCTCATCTTCCTGGCCGGCGCCGCCGTTACCGCCCCACCCGGAAATCTGAATTCCACCAAGAACTACCCCACGGTCGTGATCAGCGTGGCCGGGGCAACCGCCGCCGGTTTGACTTACAATCTCGACGGGTCGTCCCACAATGACCCGTACAGCAACCAGGCCTTCCCCATTCCCTTCCCGGACGCCTTGCAGGAGTTCAAGCTGGAAACCAGCGCGCTTCCCGCGCAGTATGGGCAGCACTCCGCCGCGGCTGTGAACGCGGTGACTAAGTCCGGCAGCAACCAGTTTCACGGCAACGCGTTTGAATTTTTCCGGAATGGCGACGTGAATGCGCGCGACTTTTTCGCCACCTCGCGCGACACCCTCAAACGCAGCCAGTTCGGAGGAACTTTTGGAGGTCCCATCAAGCACGACAAGCTCTTTTTCTTCCTGGGCTATCAGGGCACTCTGCAGCGTTCCGATCCCACCAATGGAATCGCGTTCATTCCCACGCCCACCATGCAGGCCGGAGACTTCACGGCGTTTGCCGCGGCCGCTTGCCAGTCCAGTGGAAAGCCGCTCACCCTGAGCGCGCCGTTCGTGGGGAACAAAGTTTCCCCGGCATTGTTGAGCCCCGCCGCTTTGAAGATCATGACCTATTACCCCGTTACGAACGATCCCTGCGGAAGAGAGACATTCGGCTATCTCACCAATGCCGATGAACACCTCGGACTGGCGCGGGGCGACTATCAAATCAGCGCCAGGCAATCGCTCGTGCTGCGCTGGTATGGAGCACATCTGGTCAACCCATCCCCCTACGCACCGGGCGGAAATCCGCTGGCGCTGAACAATGCCGGAATCGACGTCATGGACCAGTCGCTCTCGCTGGGAGACACCTATCTGATTACGAGCAGCACCGTTAATTCGGCCCACGTCACTTTGCTTCGCGGCGGGCTCGACAAGTTCCAGAATTTCGTTTTTGGGCCAAAGGACGTCGGAATCGATGCCTACAGCTACCGCCGCTATATGGTTCTGACGGCCGGCACTTTCATTACCGGCAACGTGTTCGCGCATGCCGGCGCCTATTACTCCACCACCGGACAAGTGGCCGATGACCTGAGCGTGCAAAAGGGGAGCCACCAGTTCGGATTCGGAGCAAACTGGATTCATTCCCTGAATAACAATACGATCAACCTGAACGCGGCGGGGCAGTACACGTTTAACGGGATGTACACGGGCACGGCGTTGGGCGATTTTCTGACCGGCCAGCTATCCGGCTTTTCCCAAGGGAATTCGGCGCTGCTCTACACCCGTCAACATTACATTGGCATCTACGCCCAGGACTCCTGGAAACTCACACCTCGTCTGACGCTGAGCTATGGTTTGCGCTGGGAGCCCTTTTTGCCGGTATACATGAAGCAGGGCCGCGTCGCCGAAATCAATTATCAGAATTTTCTGAATAACGTCCACAGCACTGTGTACACCAATGCGCCGGCGGGGATGATCTTTCCTGGCGATCCGGGCTATCCGGGAAGCGGGACGACATCCAAAAAACTGAATAATTTCATGCCGCGGGTGGGCATCGTCTGGGATCCCAAGGGCGACGGCAACATGACCATTCGAGCATCTTACGGCCGGTTCTATTCGAGCACGCATCTCTTTTACGATGCGCAATTCGCTTACAACAATCCGTGGGGCGACCTGATCAGCCTTCCCCCGGGCCAGAAGCTCGATACCCCCTGGGCCAATTACGCCGGCGGCAATCCGTTCCCGCTCATCATTCCGAAGAACGGCGCGTTTCCGGTGAACGGCGCCATGTTGACGTATCCTCTGCACACGAACCCGCCTTATATGCAGCAATGGAACATCAGCATCCAGCGGCAGCTCGGCGCGAATTGGCTGATATCCGCGAGCTATCTGGGAAACAATCTGATTCACGGGTGGTCCTACCGGCAGATCAACCCCGGCCTGCTCGTTCCGGGCGCCACGACGGGAAACATCAACTCGCGGCGCGCCTTCATTCTGGCGAATCCGTCGCAAGGCTCGTACTACAGCACGGTAGGTCTGCTCGACGACGGTGCGACGGCAGGCTATCAGGGAGGTCTCTTCTCGGTGCAGAGACGCTTTTCCGGCGGCTTTACGATTCTTGCGAATTACACCTGGTCGCATTGCATTGCCGATCCGATTCCGAATGACTCAAGCTCCGCCGGGAGCTACGTGAATCCCGCCAGCCGCCGGATGGACCGTGGCAATTGCGTGGGTATCGACCGCCGTCATCTGGTGAACGCGTCATTTGTTTACCAGACGCCGCGCTTCTCCGACGCCAAAGTGCGTCTCCTCGCGTCGAATTGGCAGCTTTCCACGATCCTGTCCGTCCAATCCGGTCCTTATGGAACCATAATAAGCGGCGTGGATAACGCACTCAACGGCATCGCGAACCAGCGGCCCAACCAGATCAGTGGAAATCCCTATGCCACAAATCAGAGCGTCAACGGCTGGCTCAACGCTTCGTCGTTCACTACCGTCCCCAACGGCACATTTGGAAACCTGGGCGTGGGCAATATCCTTCTTCCCGGGGCCGTCCAGCTGGACATGAGTCTCTCGCGCACCTTCTCCATCAGGGAACGGCACAAGCTGCAGATTCGTTTCGAGGCGTTTAACGTGCCCAACCACCTGAATCCGGCAGCCCCGAATTTGACGCTGAACAGTCCGATCTTCGGCAAAATTACGTCCGATATTACCGTCGCCGCCGGCGCCAATGCGGCAGCCACCGGCGGGGGTGATCCGCGCATTCTGCAATTTGCGGCGAAGTACACCTTCTGAAGGCTGCGCTTTTGATCCTGGCATGAATTTCGCCGAGAGGTCCATCCGATGAAAAAAACCGCCATATGGTCCATCCTCGTGGCACTGGGACAGATCAACAGCACGTCGCTGGCTCAGTCGCAAGAAGATATCGCGAAGCAGCTTGCCGGTATGTGGCGGCTGGTTTCCAACCCGCAGCGCCTTCTTGACGGGACGACGCGGGAGGGATCAAACAGCGTCGGGTATGCCTTTTTTGACGCTAAATTGGGTCAAATGTGCTTCCTCAGCATGAATCCCAACCGGCCTCAATGGAAGTCGGAAACCACTCCGACGCCGGAGGAAGGTCTGTCGGCGATCAAGGGCTTCGGCGCTTACTGTGCCACAATCGAGGTCCACGCGAAGGAAGGTTTTATGCTCCGGCATTACGAGATCAATCAAACACCCAACGCAGTGGGCAGAGCGACGAAGCGATGGTACACTTTCCAAGGTCCGGACCGCATGTCCCTGCGGGTTGATGCTTCGGAGCTCAACCAGCCCGTCGTCGAGAGCACGTTTGTGTGGGAGCGAGTGAAGTAGCTGTCGAGCTGACTTTTTGAGGGCACCGGCCATTGGTGGCGATCGGCTCGAGCAGGCGCCCGACACGGAGGGTGGCGCCATTGAGGTGGAAGGCTATAGTCTTCTCGATATCTATTTCGAGGCACCTGTCAAAGGCTGGGCTCCGTCCGGATTCCGTTGATCGACCGCGCGCAGCGCGACAGCAGCC
Source organism: uncultured Solibacteraceae bacterium (assembly GCA_964554945.1). Classification (GTDB taxonomy): domain Bacteria; phylum Acidobacteriota; class Terriglobia; order Bryobacterales; family Bryobacteraceae; genus PSRJ01. Next base: position 4,128 of record CAZKQQ010000294.1, read on the forward strand.
ATTGCGTAATCACCCATGATCCAGGCCGCTTCGACCATTCCTCGCTGTCCGAACGTCTTGACCACCTCGGCGTAGAGTTCCGGACTGACTTTGTGTTCGCGAAATAGCGCCCGTCCGAACCGGATCATCAGGGCGTCTTTGGCTGGAACGTTCTTAAGGTCGCGGTTGAATTGGATCGCCTGGATGGTCTGTTCCGACACCGCTGCACGCTTTGCGCCGGCCAAATGGCCTGTCCATTCGAAATCTTCGTCAAATTCGCGCGCCGCGATCAATGCGCAGATTTCGAACATCTGCGAACCGAGCACGGTGGCCCGCAGGCCGGAATTGAGCGTCCGGATGGACTCGGCGATCGGTGGACTGTACAGCGACACGCGCCCGGGCGCGGTGTTCGCGACATCATCGAATATCTTCTTTTCGTCATCGTTTAACTGATCCCGCTGGATCAAAGGCAGGCGCGAATTGGATTGCGGATCGATATCGGGCGGCAGCTTCGGGCTTTGTCCGAACATCAATCCGGCGAAAAAGACGATCGGCAGAAGTCGCATGGGGCGCATTACTCCCGGCATTCAAAATTGGCCGCTTCTTCACTGTTGCCCTGTCCTTTATACTGCGCGTGCAGCGGATAGGCGCACAGCGGGCGGCTGCGGCCGGGGAACGAGCGCCCGGTTGCGGTGAGGCTGTCTGGTGGTGCGTCTTGTTCAACCCAGCGCACAATGGCGCCGAGTGCGTCGAACGAATCGAGCGTTTCCGGACCGCCCGCGCAGTGGCCCATTCCCGGAACCAGATACAGCCGGCTCCAGCCGCGCACCTTATCGTCGCCGCCGTTGGCTTTGGTCATCCGCTCGTAGTAATCGATGGTGTCGAGCGCGGAAAACCAGGGATCACTGACGCCGTGATAGAAGATCAGCTTTCCGCCATGTCCGGAGAAGGTGTTGAGGTTCGTCCAGCGCGCGGTGGTCGAGATCGGCTCGGCCGGATCGTTGAGCACGCGTTCGACGGCGGCGTCGACATTCATTCCAACGTCGGTGAATCCAGGGCCAACCGGAGTCGATCCGCCATGCAGAAGGCCGGGAATGCCCTGTGTCGAAGCGATGCCCGTGTCAAAGAAAAATCCGGTATAGACTGGGCGGCCTTTTGAGTCCTTAGGGCCCGCAAAGCCCTTTTCGAGGGCGGCGGCCTGTGCGGCCGAGAGGCATCCGTCCGCTTTCGCGCCTTTACAGACGAGGGTTTTGGGATCGAAGTGGCAGGCTTTTTGGTTGAAGATCATGCGGTCCTTGACGCCATCGAGCGCGTCGCACTGATTGATCAGGCCTTCGATCACTGTCTTCTTGTCGTTGTCGGAAAGAGCATTGCGGGTGATGGGCAGGCCCTTGTCGTCCCTGGGCGCGATTTCGTTGAGCGAGGCCGCAACCCAGCGGTCCCCGATCCCGGAATAGCTGGTGCGCATGGCGGGCGAGCCGGCGACGACGCCATCGAAATAGGCCGGATAGCGCTCCGCCATCAGCATGGCTTCGCGGCCGCCGGTGGAGCAGCCGGCGAAGTAGGAGTGGTCGATCGGCTTGCCATAATGCTGCGCCACAATCCGCTTCGCGATTTCAGCGACGCGACCAATGGCGACGTAAGCGAAATCGAGGCTGGCCTGCTGATCCTGCTGAAAACTCGCATCGAAGCCTCCGCGGCCTTGGTGGCCGGTGTCAGTGCTTGCGACCGCAAAGCCGCGCGCGAGTCCAGGCTCGATGCCGGCCCCGCTGGCGCCCATCGGGGGTTGAACGGAACCATTGAGCCCGCCGCCTCCCTGAAGCAGAAAGCGTCCGTTCCAGTTCTGCGGCAGCGCGATAGCGAAGCCGATGCCGTAGGTCGCGCCGGCCGCGCCGGTGCGCTTGTCGATCATGCCGTCGACGCGGCAATATGCGGGCAGCTTAACGCCAGAAGACGGCGCGCCGCGGCCCGGAGGCACCGATCCGGCCGGGACCCATTCCGTCTTTGTGACAGCAAGATTCACTCCGGGCACCTGCAGTTGTTTCAGCGCAGCGCACGCGGCCGCAGGATCGGGCGCCTGCGCAAAACCGGTTCCGCACAGAACGAGGAGAATGGCGGCTATCTCTGAGCTACGATTTCTCATTCGGCTACTCCTTGGTCGACAGCAAACCTGGGCTCGGGCCACCCATTGTATCGCTGATTCCGCCCGTGGAAGCGGGGCAAGGGGGGATGGTCGTTGCGACGGGCGCAGAGTCTTCCCCGGAGTTTCGTTACCAGTTCGTGAATGAGCCATCGGGCCGCTGGTTCAGCAACATGCCTGCGCGATAGGTATCGTATCTACCGATCTGGGTGAACTTGGTTCTGTCCACCTCCACGCCGAGGCCCGGCCGATCGTTCAACGATCTTCATGAATTCCGTGATTCCGCCAACATTCGGCAAGGTCACGCGAGCGTA
>CAZKQQ010000295.1:0-6501 GCA_964554945.1 uncultured Solibacteraceae bacterium
ATGTAGATGATTTTGTTGCTGCATGAAGCCTCTGAACTCAACAAGGCTCAATACGTTCCAAAAAAAGTACGCAAGAGATTGCAGCGTAAGCAGTTGAAAATAAGAAGTTTCGGCAATATGCCGGCAACCGACTTGGGCGCAGGGGGTCGCCAGTTCGAATCTGGCCGCCCCGACCAAATCTCCTGCTGATTCCAAAGAGCCATCGATCGGCGCTCCATCGCTACGTCAGCTCTACGCGGCTTCGCCTCACGCACTCGAACGCGAACAGGTACATTCCGGCCGACCAAGCTTGACACCTGACGCCCATGGGTTCACCGGTCTCGCCGTGATGCCACTCGTTGAACTCTCCCCGGAGGTTCAGGACTGCGAGATTTTCCAACGCGCGTGCGGCGTCTTCCGGCCGGCCGGCTTTCACCAGAGCGGCGACATAAAATCCTCCAATGAACGGCCACACGCCGCCGTTATGATAATGGTGCGGTTGGTTGATCAAGCTGTAGTATTCCCGCCAATCCGAATCGCCGGGCCGCACGGCGGGGGTCAGACTACGGAGCGGCCAGCCGTCCAAGCCGTGCTGTGAGATGAAGCCCAAAATGACGTGCGTCTTCGCCTCGTCGGCGACGCCGGCAAGGATTGCGAGCAGATTCCCAAGCGAATCGAACCAGTCCCCTACGGCGCGGAATCCGAGATATGGCACGTAATACTGTTCGTTTACCAGGCGCTCTTTCGATGGCATCCAACGCGGGCGGCCCAACGTGTCTTTCCACGGATTGTCCGTCGTACTGAATGTGTGCGCAATGTGCGGCAAAAGGTTCCCATCGCCCCGATACCAGAACATCGTGTTGAGTCGGTCTGCAACTTCGGCGGCACGTCGAACATAACGATCGCATTCTTCCCGATCCGACGCCTCGAATAGCTTCGCCGCGGCTCGCAGCGCCAGGACGTAGAGACAGTTAAGATATAATCCCTTACCGCGGGTACAGAACAGATCCTGCCAGTCCGCGGCTTCCTGCATACTCAAAACTCCGGTGTTGTCTACGTCCTGATACTCGCACCAGCGGAGAACCTTGCGAGTAGCTTCCGGGTCCGGAGCAATCAATCCGCTTCCAATCAGCCACCAAAGGCCGCTATCCGCATATGCGCGAAAATTCGCTGAACCAGTGTTGTTTTCGACATAGTTGGGAATCGCGCCGCGCGACGACTGGCCCCGCTTCAGCTCCGAAACGCTGGCCTGGAGCGCTGTCTGAATGAGAGAGTCGGGCGCGTAACGCGCACCCAGCGCAGTGATCATGCTGTCGCGCGCCCAAACCTGTTGGTAACCGGCGGCACTGCCGGAGGCTTTCACGCCCCGTGGCCCGCAACAGAGTCGAAGAGCGTCAATGGCCGCGCGATACGCCGCTTCGGTACGATCCAACCCACATTCTACTCCGCTTTTCAGAATAGTGACTAAAGATGGCCCACCGGCTCATGCGTGCTCTGAGTTGCGGTGCGGCTGGCCTCTCTCTCCAGTGACCGGCTGACGAGTTCCTTGGAGCCGAGGCCGACCGCGAGAGCCAGAGCCAGAACGATTCCCCCGAATAGAATGCCGAACGCAAGACGGATGATTCCGCCGCCGATCGAAAGGTGTTCGAGCGCCATCGCCACGGTCAGCACCGTGACCAGCCACTTCACTCCGGCGCTGAGTAATTGCGCGTATTGCAAATTCATGTTTACGGCGCCGATTAGAACGCTGCGCGATAGGAACCGGGCGACGACCGTGCCCGCCACCAGAACAATCAAGGCTGCCACTACATTCGGCAAATACTCGAATAATCGCTCAACCATCTGCGATGTAAGCGTCATATCGAAAGCAGACACGCCGACCAGAAAGCCGAGGATCATTACGGTCACGCCAATCGATCGGGTCACCAAACGGGTGGGGCTGCGGGAAGGTGCCCACTCGGCCAACGTCGGGAAACCCCATCCGGGAACCCTGCGATCGAAATCGATACTTTCGAGCGATCGACGCAGCACAGCTGTTATGATCCAAGCAACCAGGGCCGAGAATAACAGCGCCACGATCAGCGCCAGGATCCCGGGCAACAGGCTCGCGAATTGGCTGAGCACCCGGATCATCGAAGCATTCAATGATTTTCCCACTTGATCCCACATAGTTCCTCCTCATCGGCCAAATAATTATGGGTTGAAGCGATCGGGCCACCGCCACCGGGACAACAGGTACGGCTTCCTGGATTCAAATGCTACCGACAAGCGTTCCAGCCGTGACTCCACTAGCCCTGGTCCCGCGGATTCCAACTCATTCGCATAGGACGCGATCCATCCAAGATAGAGCGGCGTAATCGAACGCAGCAAATGATCGCGGCTGATTGTCCGAAGACGGTATCCGAGCACAAAATCGTAGACGATAGACGCCCACAAATCGTCCGGCATGCGAAACTGGGCCGCGGGCAGGCGAGCCAGTCTTCGTAGCTCCAGTAATGTTGTGGGGGGCAACACAGGGCCCCATACCTCTTGCAGGTTTTGAGTTCCCAGCTGAAACGTTTCGACCATCCGCTGAAAGTCGACGGTACCCGCCTCCCCGGAATCCGGCTCCGGAGTGCCGAACCACGGCACGTGCTTCGACCCCCGAATGCGCTGCCAGAAGACTGCGTTGCGTTCGATATCGGTAAACACCGGCTCTAAAACGAGTGCGAGAAGAGTACTCAGATCCGCCCAGTTCGTTGCGGGCTGGACCCGCACGCCGAGGTACGATTCGCAGACCTGAAAACCGGAGCAGGCAGCCGTAGAAGCGATGCACGCGACCGGATGGACTGCAGAGCCGGCACGCTTCCCGTCACTTTGGGCCAGTATCCGTTGCAGCAGCTTTCCGGACACTGCCAAGTCGGGGCCCATCGGGTTTTGAAGACGCTCCCCGTAGAGCGCCCGGCTCAATGGCGAGAGGATGCTCCGGTTGAGCAGGCCTTCCATTTTTTGCCGCGTATATCGAGGCATCACCAGATCGAATCCCATTTCGAACAGCGGGTGGACGAGAAGGTAGACCGATTCTGAAGTCATCGCATGCGGCTCGGAACTGATGATCCCGCATGCTCGTGCTCCCAGCCTGCCGCCAATCGTAAGAACGGCTTGATAGGTTTCGCTCAAGTTCAGGAGCGTTGCTCCGGAGGACCCCGTTTGCGGGAGATTAACCCAGACGACAGCGGGAGATGAAACATCATATATTGACTGAGGACCCGCTGAAGCCGCATCGACGCTACCGTTCGGGCATACCACCACAGTGCGAAGGGAATTCGAGAGCCGGCCGAGCGCATCCCGCACCATACCAACTGCCGCACCAACGTTGTTTGTGTGCTCGGGATCCACCATCCCAATCACGAGGTCGGCTCCGCCGATCCGCTCGATCTGGGCTAGTTCCGGCTGTTGGATGGTGTCCAATGCCACTCACGGCCTCCAGCCTCGAGCGGGAGCGACAAAATACCCAACAACGGGATACGCACCCACGTCGGACGATTGTTCAACTCGTATGCAAGCTCGTAAAGAGCCTTGTCCAACAGAAACGTAGCGAGCAATTGACGAAACGCAGTCGCATCACGCGGCACGAATGCGGCGCCTTCCGTGGCATTCCGGTAAGCCCGCAGAAACTCAGCGCCGGTCGAGCGTTCCCACACCCGGGCCCACGGCTCCAGGCTTTGCAGGTCTTCCGGCCGGCGCGCCGTATAATTCATCAGGGCCGCATAGGCGGCGTAACTCAGAGAGCGCAACATGCCGGCCACGTCTTTCAGCGGCGATTGTTTGGCGCGCCGCTCGGCGAGCGGCCGCGCTGGCTCCCCTTCAAAATCGAGAATCACGTAATCCGTTTTCACTTGCAAGACTTGACCCAGATGGTAATCGCCATGGACACGAATCCGCTTGAGCTTCTCGTCTTCGGATTTTGGGAATTGGAAGCTAGCCAAAATCTGGCGTCTCCTTCCTAATACCATTCCGGCAATATCGACGACATCATCTGGCAGTTCAGCGACGCTGTCCTTAAGAAGGTCCAATACACGAGCCGCGTCCATCCGCACGCCGGCCAAGGTGTCTTGCAGATCGGCAGCGGTAAACAGCTCGGGCAGGAACGCCTGCTGTTCGGTACTCGAAGCAAGCGCAAGATGGAGTTGGGCTGTGCGCCTGCCCAGCCGGGCTGCGGAATCGAGGGCCATGCCGACGGAGTCCAGCGCGAACTGGGAAGTCGCGCGCTCGGCCAGGTCGAACACGTCGGTCGATCCGGCATGCGCATCGTCGGGAAAAGAAGCCCTGGCGCAGGTTTCGTAATATCGAGAGAGTTCTTCGAGGCTCAGCTTCCAGCCGTCGCCCTGATTGACCACGACCCCCTGAACTATCGCGAGGGCTGCCGGTTCCCCGCCTGCCCCGGCATACTCGATTTGGCCGGCAAACGGCGGAACACCGTCGAAATGCACTTCCTCGGTGAGAAATTTTCCGATCTCGCAGTCAGGATTCGGCCCCAGCTGCACGCGCCGGAAAAGTTTCAAAATTAGCTGCTCATCGTAAAATACGGAGCTATTGCTTTGCTCAGCCGAACCATGTCTTATAGTTGACAAGGCTTCGCCGGCCCCGCGAAGAGCGGCAAACTGCGTCCCCGGAGACCCTCGAATCAGTCCGTTTCGCGTCGGAAGTTGTTCCGCCCCCTCAATCACCGAAAGCAGTGCGACACAGGCGGAGTCATCGAGCATCCCGTCGTGGAGAACGCCGCGCCGATTTCGGGATAAAGCCGGAGAGAGAATGGAACTGGGCGATTCCTGAATCAACTTGTCGGCAGCCGCGTCGAAGCTCACTGCCAGAGGAAGAAAATAAGAATCTGCGTCACCTCGCTCGTACTTGACCTCGACCACCGTCAGCACCGCATTGGAATTTGGGAGAGCTGCCCAGTCAGCGATCCAAGTGCTTTGAATTCGGCGCGCTTTGCCGCCAAACCACCGCTGCTTAGGCAAAAAGTCGGGCAGAAGCATGGTTTCGAGCCAGTAGCGGCCGGCTCCTTCCAACACGGAATCCCAACTGTCTGCTTCGAGCGGCGCCATGTCAGTCCGCTTTTCGGCGGCTTCGGGTTGTCCGTGAAGTTCGAACCATAAAAATCCGTACGGACCGAGCGTCAGCGGATAAGGTTGTCGTCCGATCAGCGGAAACTCCACGTATCCGAGCATCTCGACCGGAGTTAGCCCTTCGAATTCGTGCAGATCGAGATCGACAGGCTGCGCGAAACGGGACAGATTGGCAACGCACAGGATCTGTTCCTCGCCGTCGCGCCGGAGATATGCGAGCACTTTGCGATTGGAAGGATTCAGAAATTCCAGACTGCCGCGCCCGAAAACACGGAAAAGCTTGCGCAGAGCGATCATGTTGCGCATCCAACTCAGCAGCGAGGAAGGGTCGCCCTGTTGCGCTTCCACGTTTACCGCTTCGTATCCCCAAACCGGATCCATAATGACGGGACTGTACAGCTTGGCCGGAGTGGCCCGGGAGAAGCCGGCGTTGCGATCGCCATTCCACTGCATAGGCGTTCGGACGCCGTTGCGATCGCCCAGGTAGATGTTGTCGCCCATTCCGAGCTCATCGCCGTAGTAGAGAATCGGAGTGCCGGGAAACGAGAATAGGAGGCTGTTCAGAAGTTCGATCCGGCGGCGATTGTTGTCCATCAAAGGTGCGAGGCGACGCCGAATCCCAAAATTGATGCGCATTCTCGAGTCCGCGCTATAGGCGAGATACATGTAATCCCGCTCATCGTTCGTGACCATTTCCAGGGTTAGTTCGTCATGATTTCGTAAGAATACCCCCCATTGGCAGGTATCGGGAATTTGCGGCGTTTGCGCCATGATGTCCGTGATCGGCAGCCGATCCTCCTGCCGCAGAGCCATGTAAATTCGCGGCATCAGCGGAAAGTGAAAGGCCATGTGACACTCATCTCCCTCGCCGAAATAGGGACGCACATCACTAGGCCACTGATTCGCTTCCGCCAAGATCATCCGGTTGGCGTACCCTTTATCCATCTCACGCCGCAGGCGCTTCACAATCGCGTGAGTCTCCGGGAGATTCTCGCAGTTGGTCCCGTCACGCTCGACCAGGTACGGAATGGCATCGACACGCAGGGCATCGACTCCGAGGTCGAGCCAGTACCGCACGACGTTGAACATTTCATCAACGACTCTGGGATTGTCGTAATTCAAATCCGGTTGGTGCGAAAAGAACCGGTGCCAGAAATACGCCTGCGCAACCGGATCCCATGTCCAATTGGATTTCTCGGTATCCGTAAAAATAATGCGCACATCCCGGTACTTCTGATCATTGTCGCTCCAGACGTAAAAGTCCCGTTCGACTGAGCCTGGCGGAGCCTGCCGCGCGCGCTGAAACCATGGGTGCTGGTCCGAGGTATGATTCATGACCAGCTCGATCATGACCTGCAACCCGCGATCATGGGCGGCAGAGAGGAATTCCTTGAAATCGTCCATCGTGCCG
>CAZKQQ010000296.1:0-6493 GCA_964554945.1 uncultured Solibacteraceae bacterium
CGATCAGCGGGATGAGCACGTCCTACGGACAGACGGCCGCCACCACCGTAACCGTGACTTTCTCTTGCACTGCACCCGTGAGCGCTGGCAGCTTTACCGTGCCCCCCGCCGTCTTGCTCGCGCTACCGGCCACCAACAACATTCCGGGCACCAATTTTCCCGCAACGGCAACCTTGAGCCTCACCAGCACTACCGGCGCGCAGGCCTTTCCCCCTCCGTCCGGAATTGAGGCTGCCGCCACCACCAGCAGCTTCGTGTACTTGGGATCGGTGGCTTATCAGTAAACGCAGATTTGATTCTCACGTTCATCAACCACGAGACGGTCGACAATCCCGTGGGTAGACTCAACAAGAAAGGAACTGGATTATGGGTCTGATGCCGGCAGGGGCCAGAAACCCCTTCACAAAATTGGACAAACAGAGTGTCATCGGAGCGTTGAAGGCTACGGCCTCGCGTGACCCCGATATTCTCTACTCCCAGAAGAATGAGCTGCTTTCTATTCCCAAGCAGTTGAAGCTGCTGGGGATGATTTGCATCGGGGTCGGGGCTTTCTTTACGATCACCGTCATTCTCGCAATTGCAGGCATTCCCGCCATTATCTTCGGATGGTGGTGCTGGAGCTTTAGCAAGAAAAATATCGCGGCTATAGAGGCCGGCTACGCCGAGTATATTGCGTCTCCTGCGACCTGACGGGAGTGCTGGCGCAGGCAGCGTCGAGCTGACAGTATGCTCCAATATTTGTCATGCTCCAAGTAGTCGCGGCGATTGTTGAGCGCGATGGGCGAATCCTGATCGGCCGCCGCAAGCCCGGGCAGTCGCATCCGCTGAAGTGGGAGTTCCCGGGTGGCAAGGTCGAGCCCGGCGAGACGCCCGAACGCGCTCTCGCGCGCGAGCTCGAAGAGGAACTCGGTATCGGCGCGGCCGCCGGCGACGAAATCACGCGGTATCCGTACACCTATCCAGGCAGGAACCCGATCGAGCTCATTTTCTACCGCGTGACGTCTTTCACAGGCGAGCCGCGCAATCTGGTCTTTCACGAAATGCGCTGGGAGCCCGCTTCCAATCTCGGCAGCTTTGATTTCGTGGAAGGCGATCGCGGCTTCCTCCGCACCTTCGCCGCCTGATTGCGCCTCAGCCGCCCTTCTATACTGAAGGCTATGGCAACCGCAATCAAAATGGTGGATCCGCAGCAGGACGAATTCCTGGCGGGCCTCGAAAGCAAATCGAAACGCCCCAACCACTTCTTCCGCACCATGGCCAACCGGCCGGAGGTTCTCAAAACCTTCATTCCGCTTTATGGCGCGGTGGTTGGGCCCGGATCCGTCGATCGCCGCATCAAGGAATTGGTCTACCTCACCTGCTCCCTCACGAACCACTGCGCATACTGCACCGCAGCCCACACGGCTAGCGGGAAAAAGGCAGGCATCACTGACGAGGACATCCGCGCGATTCAGACCGAACAGGACGGCGGCTTCTCAGCCCCCGAGCAAGCGGCGATCCGCTACGCGCGTGAGCTCACCCGTGCAGCCAATGCGCCGCAGAGCCGCGATCCGCTATTCGCTCACTTCACCAATGAGCAGATCGTCGAAATCACGCTCGTGGCTGCAATAGCCAACTTCACCAATCGCTTCAATAACGGCCTGATGCTGCAGCCGGAATCCTGATGGCGGTTCTGAGCGGGATTCATCCGATCGCGGAAGCGCTCCGCGCGGGCCGGGCTCTGGACCGCGTGTTAATCGCGCAGGGCGCGGGCGGGCCGCGCCTCCAGGAGATCATCGATCTGGCTCGTCAGGCGAGCGTGCCGGTTCGCTTCGAGCAGCGCGCCGCGCTCGACCGCCTGGCGGGCTCTTCCGCGCACCAGGGCGTTGTCGCGCTGGGCGCCGCGCAAAAATATGCCGCCCTCGATACGGTGCCGGATGCCGGTATGCTCGTGGTGCTGGATGGCGTAGAGGATCCGCACAACCTCGGCGCCATTATCCGCACGGCCCACGCCGCCGGTTCCGCGGGCGTTGTGATTCCCGAACGCCGGGCGGCCGGCCTCACCGACGTCGTCGCCAAAGCCGCGGCCGGCGCGCTCGAGCACTTGCCCGTCATCCGTGTCACCAACCTCAACCGCACCCTCGAAGACCTCAAAAAGCGCGGCTACTGGATCTACGGTGTCGACGAGCGCGGCAGCGAGGACTACGATCGGGTCGACTATACCGCGCCCACCGCCCTGGTGCTCGGCGGCGAAGGCAAGGGCCTCCACGACCAGGTCCGCAAGCGCTGCGACGTGCTCGTGCGCATTCCCATGGCCGGCAAAATCTCGTCGCTCAATGTTTCCGTAGCCGCCGGCGTCGTCCTGTTCGACTGGAAGCGTCGCCGCGGCAACTCATCATAGTAGAATCGAGGTTAGCCCGCCAGTTACCGCGCTGCTGGCGGCAGCGCTGACGCGAGCATCCCCGGCGTTTCAAAGGACAGGAATCACTGATGAATCATGTATTGTCGACACATTTGTTTGTCAACCATCGCCTGACCACCGCGATGCTCAGCAAGATTCAGCAGAGTGGTATTCCGGCTGTGGAAATCTTTTGCGCGCGCCAGCACCTCGATTACACTAACAAATCGCAAGTGGCGGAACTGGGCCACTGGTTCCGCGATTCCGATATGAAGCTTCATTCGCTTCACGCGCCCATGTACAACGACGACATCTGGGGGCGCTCCGGTCCGCAGTCGGTCATCAACATCACCCAGACGGTGAAATCCGAGCGGTTGAAAATGGTCGACCAGATCAAGCGCGCTATCGAAATCGCCGAGGTGATTCCGTTCAAATACATGGTCCAGCACATCGGCGTTAGCGGCGAAGAGTTCGATATGCGCAAGTTCGACGCGGCCTTCAGCGCGCTTGAGGAGCTCAGCCTGTTTTCCCGCCAGCGCGGCGTCGAGATTCTGCTCGAGAACATCCCCAACGAGCTTGGCAGCGCCGAGCGCCTCATGCAATTCGTGCAGATGACCCACATCGGCCTCAATTTCGTTTTCGATACGGGCCACGCCAACATGAATGAAGGCGTGGCTGCGGCCTTCGACATCATGAAGGACAAGATCCGTTCCACCCACATTCACGACAATGACGGAAAGCAGGACACCCATTTGTTTCCGTTCTTGTCCGGCGGCGGCACCATCGATTGGCGAAACACCATGGCGCTGTTCCGCGAGCGCGAGAAACAATTCCCGCTGATGCTGGAGCTCAAGGAGCACGCGGATTTCCCCAACCCGCTCGACAGCGTCAAAGAGATCTTCGATCGTCTGGAACAACAGGAACCAATCAAGTGATCCTGCCTGGAAATTACGTTCGCGATCTGATTCGGGGCATTCCGGGGACTTCTGTCACGGCGCGCGGATGGGTCAAGACCCGCCGCGATGGCAAGAACGTCCACTTCATTCAATTGAATGACGGCTCTTCACCGGCGGATCTGCAGGTGGTGCTCGAGGAAGGCGTCGTGCCGCAAGAAATCGTGGCGCGCATCACCACCGGGGCGTGCCTGAGCGTCGAAGGAGAGCTGGTCGCCTCGCCCGGAAAAGGCCAGGCCGTGGAACTGAAGGCCCGGACTCTCGTCGTGCACGGCGCGGCCAACCCCGAAGAATATCCGCTTCAGAAAAAAAAGCACAACCTGGAGACCCTGCGCCCGCTGGGACACCTGCGCGCCCGCACCAACACCTTTGGCGCTGTCTTCCGCGTGCGCAACGTTCTGGCGCGCGCCATCCACAAATTTTTTCAGGATCGCGGGTTCATTTACATCCACACCCCGATTATTTCGTCCTCCGATGCGGAAGGCGCGGGCTCCATGTTCCAGGTGACTACTCTCGATCTGGAGAAGGAGGAGCGGCCGGAGTTCACGCAGGATTTCTTCGGCAGCCGGACCTTCCTCACCGTAAGCGGCCAATTGGAAGCTGAAATTCTCGCGCACGCCTTCGCCAACGTGTACACGTTCGGCCCCACGTTTCGCGCCGAAAACTCCAACACGCCGCGGCATCTCGCCGAGTTCTATATGATCGAGCCCGAAATGGCGTTCTGCGATTTGAACGGCGACCAGGACCTGGCCGAAGCATTTCTGAAGAGTCTGGTCGAACAGGTGATGGCCGAGTGCCGCCCCGATCTCGAGTTCCTCAGTAAGTGGTACGAGCCGGACTTGTTCAAGAACCTGGAGGGCGTGCTCGCAGGGCCGTTCGAGCGCATCAGTTATACCGAAGCCATCAACCTGCTGCAGAAATCCGGCAAAACCTTCGAATTCTCCACCGAATGGGGTTCCGATCTGCAGAGCGAGCACGAGCGCTATCTCACCGAAGAGCTTTTCAAGAAGCCGGTGATCGTGACGAACTACCCCCGCGGCATCAAGGCCTTCTACATGCGCAGCAATGATGACGGGAAGACTGTGGCCGCTATGGACGTGCTGGTCCCGCGCATCGGCGAGATCATCGGCGGCAGCCAGCGCGAAGACCGCCACGACCTGCTGCTCGAAAAAATTCGCCAGCACGCCGCCAGCGGCATGAAGGAAGAGGCCTACTGGTGGTATCTCGAACTCCGTCGCTTCGGAGGCGTCGAGCATGCCGGCTTCGGCATGGGTTTCGAGCGCATGATGATGTATCTCACCGGCATGAAGAACATTCGGGACGTCATTCCCTTCCCCCGCACTCCCGGAAATGCGGAGTTTTAGGTTGCATATGCGTCCCGCTTGTGCATGCGCGCAGGGCGCCGGATTCGTCTGCACATGAAACCTTCTCACATCGCTATCATCGGCGTGCCGCTCGATCTCGGAGCCGGTCGCCGCGGCGTGGACATGGGCCCTTCGGCCATCCGCATGGCAAATCTGAACCGCCGCGTGGCCTCTCTCGGCTATGCGGTCGAAGATCTCGGTAATGTGGAAGTGGTCCAGGCCGAAACCACTCCGGAAGGTAGCGGTCAAGCTAAGTACCTGCCTGAAATCGCAGCCACCTGCAGCCGCCTCGCCGCTGTCGTCGGCAAGGCGCTCGATCGCGCTACTCTCCCGCTCGCATTAGGCGGCGATCACTCCATCGCGGTCGGCACCGCCAGCGGCGTCTCCCGGTTCTTTCGCGAAAAGGGCCACAACGTAGGCATCCTCTGGCTGGATGCGCACGCCGATATGAACACGCCCGGCACCAGTCCAAGCGGCAATGTGCACGGCATGCCTCTGGCCTGCGTGGTAGGCATGGGCCCGCCCGAGCTCACAGAACTCTACGGTTACGCTCCCAAAATCCACCCTCGTAATGCCGTGATCGTAGGCCTCCGCGATGTCGATCAGTTGGAAAAGCCGCATGTCCGCGATTCCGGGGTCCGCGCCTTCACCATGCGCGATATCGACGAGCGCGGCCTGCGTTCCGTCATGGACGAAGCCATTCGCCTCGCCTCCGACGGCACCGCCGGTTTCATCCTTTCCCTCGATATGGATTTCGTCGATCCCCGCGACGCGCCGGGCGTCGGAACCCCGGTCCGCGGCGGTGTCACTTATCGCGAAGCGCATTTGGCAATGGAAATGATCTGTGATTCCGGCCAGATGGTTGCCATGGAGTTGGTCGAGGTGAACCCGGTTATTGATGAAGCCAACCGCACCGGCGATCTGGCGGTCGAACTGGTCATGTCGGGTTTGGGAAAACGAATTTTATGAAATTACGAGTTGCCGTTGTTTACGGCGGCCGCAGCGGCGAACACGAGATTTCCATCCGCTCCGCCAAAGCCATCATGGAGCGGATGGATTCCGCCAAGTATGAAATAACCGAATACTTTATCGAGAAGGACGGCCGCTGGAGTCCGAAACCGATCCTACCCGAGCCCGGCGCCCAGCCTCACATCGACGTGGTCTTCCCCGTCCTGCACGGCACCTTCGGCGAGGATGGCACCATCCAGGGCTTGTTCGAGATGGCGGACCTGCCGTACGTCGGCGCCGGCGTGATGGCCTCCTCCGTTTCCATGGATAAGGAGATGATGAAACGTGTCTGCATGGCACAAACGTTGCCGGTTGTAGACTACGTCGCCGTCACTCGCGAAAAGCCGGACCTGGAAGCCATCACCAAAAAGCTGCCGTTCCCCCTGTTCGTCAAGCCGGCGAACCTCGGCTCTTCGGTCGGAATTTCCAAGGCTCACGATGTGAAGGAGCTGGAGGCCGCCATCCAATTGGCCGCCGAATACGATCGCAAAATTATCGTCGAGCGCGGCATTGCCGGGCGCGAGCTCGAGTGCGCGGTCCTGGGCAATGAGGCGCCGGTCGCATCCCTGCCTTGCGAAATCCTGCCGTCGCGCGAGTTTTACGATTACGAGGACAAGTACCTGCTGAACGCCGCTGAGACGAAGGTCCCGGCCGATTTGCCGCACGACAAAACCGAGGAACTGCGCGCCTTGGCGGTCGGCTGTTACCGCGCTGTGGAATGCGAGGGAATGGCGCGCGTCGATTTCTTCCTGGAAACCGCCACCGATCGCCTGTATATCAACGAGATCAAT
>CAZKQQ010000297.1:0-6466 GCA_964554945.1 uncultured Solibacteraceae bacterium
GTGCTCTACGGCGACGGCTTCGATCACCCGTGGTTCGATAACACCAAATGCAGCGCCGCCATCACGACCAATTGCTTTGCGCAGCCCGCACCGCTGCAATTCGGCAATCTCGGACCCAACGTGATTGATGGCCCCGGCTACTGGAATCTGGATGCGTCCTTGTTCCGCAATTTCAATATCTCGGAGCGTTGGAAGCTTCAGATCCGCGGTGAGGCATTCAGCGTAGCGAATACGCCGCAATGGGGCCAGCCCAACACCGATTACACCAGCCCCAACTTCGGATACATCACCACCTTGGCCAACATGCTTCCCGGCGGTTTAGGCGGCGGCGCCCGCCAGTTCCAGCTAGGCGCCAAGCTGAATTTCTAGGTAGAGTGGACGCCCTCGTTCGCGGCCGGCCCGGCCCCGCTACTCTACACGCTCTCCGGAATCGTAAATCCCTTCCGGTATCCGCGGTCTTCATCCCGCAGCAGCCGGTTGGCTTCCTTATCGCCAACCACCTGTTCGGTCGTCGGATCGAAGTTCAACGTGCGGCCCAGCCGGTACGACACATTCGCCAGGTGCACCAGCGTGGTCGAGATGTGTCCTTCCTCCGCCGGCGCCGTGAGATTTTCCTTCTTGCGGCTCCGCACGCAATCGATGAAATTGGCAAAGTGGTTCTCCGGCGCGCGCCGGCTCGGTCCCGGCTCGCCCTTCTCGCCCAGCCACGTCTTGTACGAGTCGTATTCCTGGATGCCCAGGTATCCCTTCGACCCATAAAACAGGTTGCCGATCGTGCCCGGCTTTCCCGACGCCGGCCCGAGCGTCTTGCCCGGCCGCTCGACCTTCGCTACTGCCGGAGTTAAGCCGGCCGGCGGAAGATTGCTGTGCCCGTACGCGCCTGTGCCGATCTCCGCTTCGTGATTCGTCATCCAATGGCGAACTTCGTATTCCAGCAAGCGCCGCTTGCCGTCTGCCGTATGGAATTCGAAACAACAGCTCAGCACGTTCGGCGTCTCCTGATCGTCGTCGAACATGAAATGCCCGCCCATCGCGGAAACCTTCGTGGGGAACTTAACGCCCAGGCCCCAGCGCGCGATGTCCATCTCGTGAATTCCCTGATTGCCGATATCGCCGTTGCCGGTATCCCAGAACCAGTGCCAGTTGTAATGGAACCGGTTCATGGTGAAGCCGCGATCCGGTGCCGGACCGAGCCACAGATCGTAATGGACTCCGGCCGGAATCGCCTGCCGCTCCGCGCGCCCAATGGTGTCGCGCCACTTGTAACACAACCCCCGCGCCATGTAGACGTCGCCCAGCAGGCCTGTCCGCATGTGTTGCACCGCTTCCTGCAGCGCCGGGCTCGAGCGCGATTGCATCCCCATCTGCACGATCCGGTTGTACCGGTTGGCTGCAGCGACCAGTTGTTTGCCTTCCCACCAGTTGTGCGAGCACGGTTTTTCGACGTATGAATCTTTGCCCGCTTGCGACGCCCAGATCCCCATCAGCGAGTGCCAGTGGTTCGGCGTCGCGATCGAAACCGCATCGATCGATTTGTCTTCCAGCAGCTTCCGCACGTCGACATAGGTCTTCGGTTTGGGGAGATTCATCTTTTCGAAATCGCCCAGCCGCTCACCGATCACGTTCTCATCGATATCGCAGACCGCCGCGATCTCGACGCCCGGCACCTCCGAGAACCGCTTCATGTGATCTTTGCCTCTGCCGCGCAAGCCGCAGATGGCCAGCCGGACGCGATCGTTCGCGCCCATCACACGCTCCGGATGCATCAGGCTGAGAGCCGCCACGCCTGCTCCCGCCTTCAAAAAATTCCGCCGGTTCGCTTCCGATTCGATCGCCATAATTCCCCTTCCTACGCCAAAATCTTCAATAGCCCTTCGAGCGACTCGCGCGTGCTCTCCACTTTATTCCGGTCCGCCCGCAGATAGTGTGTCTCGAGCGACATCGTGCCATCGTACCCGTCTTTGCGAAACGCCTGGATCTGCCCCTTCCAGTCGATGTATCCGCCGCCCACCGGCGCCCATTCCTTCTTGCCGGTGGTCGCGTTCTTGCGCACATCCTTGATATGCACGTGCGCAATCTGTCCCTTCACGGCCTCATAGCCGTTCGGGTACGGCACTTCGTCCAGCATCGCCGCGTTGCCCGGATCCCAGTTGCCCCGCAGGGCCGGCGAGTTGATGTCCTTAATCAAGTGTCCCAATTCCCGGCCCGTCCCGACATTACACGTATGCTCGTTCTCGAGCACCAGCACCATGTCGTTCTTCGCGGCGGTCTGCGCCGCCTGCGCCAGCCGGTCGCGCACGTACGGGTACGCCTTTTCCGGCTCGTCCACCCGCCAGTAGCTGAAGATCCGAACTTTGTTGGTTCCAAAATGCCGCGCCAGTTCAAACGAATGCCTCAGCAGTCCGTCGGCGTCGCTTTCCACAAAACTGGCCTTGAACTCATCGCGCTTCTCACCCGGCTTCGCCGGCATCTGCGGCAGGTTCCATTTGAAAATCGGAGAGCCGATGTCGCTCACCTGCAGCCCGGCATGCTCGATTAATTTCTTGGCGCGGTCCAATTCCTCCTTGGACAGGTTCATGATGTTCTTGTCCCACATCTCGCGCAATTCGCACCAATGCAGGTGATAGCTGGTGAGGAACGGCAGCGCGTTTTCCAGTTGCCCCGTCAACTCATCAGTGATGATCCCGAGCTTGAACATATTCGCCTGTCCCGCTCGCATTCGTATTGCAGTCGCCGCCGCGAGCGCTGCCTTATGAAAACCTCTCCGTGTCAACGTCAGCTGCATATACTATGCCTCCAGCCCCGCCAGTACGCCCTTCATGTATCCCATCGAGTGCAGCATGCCGGGCAAAGGAATGTCGCTGTGAATCTCATATTCCAGGTTGACGCAGCCGCGGTAGCCGGTCTTGTGCAGTTGTTTGAAAATTGCCGCGACCGGCATCACGCCTTCGCCCACATCGCACTGGCTTTCCTTCTCGGTTCGGTTCTTCAGATCCTTGAAATGCATATCGAGAAGCCGCGGGCCGGCATTGGCAATTTCTTCCACTATGTCCGCGCCGCCCCTCATCGAGTGCCCCACGTCCATGCACAGACCCATTCGCGGGTCCATATCTTTTACCGCGCGCAGCACCACCTTGGGCGTCGGGAAATTCGCATCCTCCGGCCCGTGCGTATGAATGGCAATCTTGATGTCGTACTCGCGCGCCAGTTTCTCGACCGCGGGCAATGTCTTATGGGTTGGCGCAGCGACGATAAGCGGCATCCCGCATGCCCGCGCGTATTCGAAATAATGCCGCAACACGGCGGGATCTTCGTCCTTCAGATCGGTATTGCCGCCGCTCACGATGGTCAATCCCGCTTGTTGAAACTCGTTCCGCGCCTTCGCAATTTCCGCCGCCGTCGACGTGTACGGCAAATGAAAATCTTTTACGCTGACGTACCCGACATTCAGCTGCTTCATCAGCGAGATCGCCAGCGTCCGCCGGAACTCGCGCACGGAGTAGCTGCAGATTCCCAGATGAAATTCTTTTGCCGGTTTGGAATCAGCTGCCCCCGCGGGAGAAGCGGCGCCTGCGGCAGCCAATCCGCCGAATGCCTGGACCATTTCCCGGCGTGTCATAGGAGTCTGGGCCTCGACGCCTATCTTATAACTGCATTATGACCCGCACAAGCCCTATAGCGCTCAAGTGAAGTCGCGCACAAAAGTGGGGTGAGGGAGCGACTACTTCGGGAATGCGTGCTGCATCACCTCGCTGGCGCGCCCGAGGTCGAGACTGAACCGGCTATCGCACTCCTGCAGTTCGCCCAGCGCGCTGCGGGAATGCTGAATTGACGTGCGAAACTCCACCAGGCACTGGCGCAGGTTCGCCAGCGGTTGCCGTAGCGATTGCAACGCCACCGGCGCGGTCTGAGGCGCAACAGCCAGGACTTCCGGCGCGGCTGGTTCCAACAATCGCCGCACGCTGGCCCTGTTCACTTCAACGCGCTTGCGTCTCCGGCACAGATCCGATTTGCGCAGGCGCCGGTAAAGCAGGCCCGCCGCCAGCGACATCGGCGACAGGAAGCAGAGCAGCGCGACCAGAAACTCCCGCGACCACAACACGTTCATACTCCTAGTCTTGCTCATTCATGGGCATTTCGAACAGTCCTCTCTTTACTGGATTAGTACTCGCTCATAACGAAGGTTAATGACCGGGGCTCATTATTCAATCGTCACAAGCCTCTGATCTGTCGGCCAAGCGAGCGGTACTACTCGCAACTTAGAGCAGCAACCCCAGGAGCTATTCCGAAAATGAGTGATGCATAACCTCTTTCGCGCGGTTGAGGTCCGCGCTAAACCGCGAATCACATTCCTGCAGGTCTCCGAGCGCGGTGCGCGATTGCTGGATCGCTTCTTGAAATTCGACCAGGGTCCGTCTCAGATTCTGCAGCGATTCCCGGAGCGATTCCGGCGTCGGCGGAGCGGTGGCATGCGGTACGCCCGCCATTCGTAGCATCGGCTGAGGCTCGGGTTGCGGCAGAAATTGCGGTTTGGGCTGCGGCTGAGATTGCGGTTCCCCCTGGTCCAGCACGCGCCGCAAGCCGACTTCGCCCGACAGCCACGGCCGTCTCCGGCCCTGCCGCAACTTCCGCACACGGCGATACACCACGAATCCGGCCATCGCTATCGGCGCCAGAAAGCACAGTAGCGCTATCTGAAACTCGCGCGACCACACTACGTCCATACTCTTACTCTTGCGTATCGATCGGCGGTTCGCCCAGTTCTCTTTATAGAGCCGCCTTAAAAGGGAAATCGTCCGCGCGGGCTGGGAATCCCCCCGCTGCTGCCGGAAGAGGCCGGCGGGTTCACATAGACCGACCGTGGCGGCTGGTAGTTGCCGAAATTCAATTCGCCATCATTGAAGCTGATCGCCCGATCGAGCACCATCTCCACCGTCGCTCCCTTTTCCAGCACCGCATCCGGACCTCGCGAGAGCAGCACCCCGATCATGCCCGCCGCCGCGCCTGCGCCCGCGCCGAGACCGACGCCCAGCCCCGGACGGCCCGCGCCCAGCCCGCCGATCAGTCCGCCTGCCGCCGCGCCCGTGGATGCCGCTTCGCCAATCGTCTGCAGGTCGCCCTTCTTGTTGCCTTCCGCCTTGACTTTGCCTTCTTCCCGGTCAACCGAGGAATTGGCGTTGCCGTCCAGGCCGTCCATGCGTGCGCGGAAGTCGCGGGTCACACCGTTGGGCAGCGTCAGAGAATCGAATCGGACGTACAATTCCCCGCGCCCTTTCACCCGCCCGGGCTTCTTGATCTGTGTCACCGTGCCCGCCACATAGCTGCCCACCGGCACCACGATCCGGCCGTTCACCAGAACCGGAAAAACCGTCTCCAGGTATACGCGATCCCCTTCGACCGAATGCTTGGTGCTGACGCTGTTGATCAGGCTCAGCGCGATCTTGCTGCCGGTCGTGACCGTGTAGTCTCCGGCGGGGGGTGTGTCCACCTTGCGGAATCCGCCAGGGGCCGGCGGCGCGGGCGCCGGCGCCGCGTCCTGGGCCGCCAGGACACCCGTCACCAAACCCGTTGCAATGAATGCCCGTACCCACATCGGCGGTCTCCTAAACAGATTGTAGCCTATGGATTTGAACGCGCCCCGCCTGCAAAAAGTTGCGCCTTACCGTGAACTAGTAGCCAATTTGAGCCCGGTGGCGCCCGCCTGATCTCCCACCGCGGCCTGTAATTCCGGATCGCTGCCCACAGGATCGGGCAGGCGCATGTTGATCTGATAAAGCCCTGCCCATCCAGGACTTATACCGGCATAAAGAATATGATTGGCGGGCAAGACCGCGTCCCCCACCGTGATTCGCAGAGAATCCAGCTTTGCCATCAGTCCCGGATACTGCGGAATCTGGCCAGGCAGCGGGCTCGGATGAGTCAGCCCCAACCCGGTCGCATACACCACGATCATTTCGCCGGGCTGCGCCGGATGGTCCGCGTTGATGATCGAATAATCCCCATGCTGGGCAATCACATAGCCGTCCGCCGTCCGGAAGAAATGGGGCACAGCATCTACCAGCGTGATCGGTACCTCCGGTCCATGAACTCCCTGCCGCATGACCCAAACGTTTGTGGGTCCGGGCCTTAGATTACCCGGGATCAGAAAGTTGATCTGTGTGGGGCTGACGTAGATGAGTGGCGAAACATAGTTCGCGACATACACCCGGACATCGGCGAGGCTGTTGGGAAGCGCTCCTGCGCGCGTATTCTCTTCGGTCAGCGTCTCGGTCCACCACGCCAAATCGGTGCCGAAAATGGTGGCAATGGAATTGGGCGCCAGTGGCCCCTGCGCGAAATTAGCGCCATTGACGATCGATTCGGCGGAGTAAACGGGCGCCGCCGCCTGTGCCGCGGTTCCGAACAGAGCGGCCAGGACCAGAGACACAGAGAACATGGCTTTCAGTTAGTGGTCAGGTCAAGCCGC
>CAZKQQ010000298.1:0-6305 GCA_964554945.1 uncultured Solibacteraceae bacterium
ATCTGTGTCAATCGGGTGGCGTGGCATGGATGGCGTGGCATGTGTGACGTGTCATTGACAGCCGTCACCAGGTTGCATAAAATCAGTGCCTGTCAAGAGATGGCATCGGCAGGCCATTCGTCGGGAGTCGGCAGGGCGACTGTAATAACGCGGAGCCGGAGGAGATCATGGCGGGCAATCATCGCAGGAAAGTAATTCTGGCGGGAGTCGGTATTGCGGTGTTTGTGCTAGCGTCCTCGGCGGCTGATCATCTCTGGCGCCGTGTGGCGCGTTCCCCGCAGCTGGTTTCGGTGGAGGAGATTCCTGACGACCCCGAAGCCTGCTATCGCGATGCCCATGAGGCATCTCCAAGCAGCGGACCCAATCTTTTTGCCGCGTTCGGAGAGACCGAGGTCAAGGCTCAGGAGACTGGAGGCACGGTGGACGTGGATCGTCCGCCCGTGCGCACCCTTCGGGATACGGCTCCGATATATAGCTCGGTTGCCGTGGATGATGCGCATAACGAAGTCTTTCTGCAGGACAACAATCTCTGGAGCATTCGCGTCTTCAGCCGGCTCGACAATGCGAAGCCCGGAGCGCCTCCTACCGAACCACGGCGCGTCATTGCCGGCAACGCCACCGATGTGCAGTTTAATAGCTGCGTCTACATCGATCCGGCAAACGGCGACGTATATTCGGTGGAGAACGACATCGGCGACGTGATCGTCACTTTCGAACACGATGCTACCGGCAACGCCAAGCCGATCCGGAAGCTTAGCGTGACGCATCGCGCGTATGCCATGGCGATGGATGAGCAGAACCAGGAATTCTTCGTATCGGTGCAGCATCCACCGCAAGTGGCGGTCTATCGCAAGGGAGCTTCCGGAAATGAAAAGCCCAAACGACTGTTAATCGGGGACAAGACGCAGCTATCGGACTCGCATGGGATGGCGATCGACACTAGGCGAAAGCTGTTGTTTGTCGACAACTGGGGGAACATCGCCGACGATTCAAAGCCCGGCTCTGGCCGCTTCGGACCACCCACCATCACGGTGTACCGGCTGAACGCTGATGGCGACGAAGCGCCGTTGCGCACTATCCAGGGCCCGAGAACGGGATTGGATTGGCCGGGCGCCATGTCTATCGATCCGGATACCGGAGACCTGTATGTAGCCAACGACATGGGCCAGGACCTCATCGTC
Organism: uncultured Solibacteraceae bacterium; assembly: GCA_964554945.1. Taxonomy (GTDB): domain Bacteria; phylum Acidobacteriota; class Terriglobia; order Bryobacterales; family Bryobacteraceae; genus PSRJ01. Next base: position 1,182 of record CAZKQQ010000298.1, read on the forward strand.
TTTCACAGCACGGACCAGGGTGATGTGGCCCCATCGCGAATGATTAAGGGACCGAACACGGGCCTCAGCTATCCGGTCGGAGTTTCTGTCGACTCCAAGAATAAGGAAGTCTGGGCGACCAACATCGGCAATTCGACGGCAACAGTTTATCCGCTGATGGCGAATGGCGATGTGGCGCCGCTGCGCGTGATCCGCAGCGCGGAGGACGGCAAGAAGTCGTTGCGCTTTGGTAAAACCCAAGCCCTCGCCTATGACAGCATCCGGGAGCAGATCCTCGTACCCAATTGAGTGGACCATCCGCAGATTGCGGCCTTCGCCAGGTTGGCGGGGGAAAATTCACCTCCGGTGAGAGCGCTGGAAGGGCAGAAGACATTGATCAGCAGGACCATGCACGGGTTCGCGTATGACGGGATGCATGATGAGATCGTGGTGACGAGTCCGCTGGCGCAGGCGGTTCTGACGTTCAAGGGCGACGCCAACGGGGAAGTGCCTCCCGCTCGCGTGATTCAAGGGCCGCACACACAGATCGACGGGCCGGAGAACCTGGGCAACGACCGGGTCAGCATCGATCCGGTGCACGACGAAATCTATGTTCCGGCGGTGCCATCTTCAATTTTGGTTTTCGATCGCAAAGCGAGCGGCGATGTAGCGCCGAAGCGGGTGCTGTCGGGGCCCGATACCGGTTTTCAAGAACCTGGGATTCGCGGGATGGCCACGGTGGCGATCGATCCGATTCACAATCTTCTGGTGGTCAATCACCGGAACGCGCTGTTGATTTTTGATCGCACGGCGAGCGGGAACGCCAAGCCACTTCGCGTGATCACCGGACCGAAGAGCGGCGTCGCCTCCATCAGCTCTTTCCAGGTTTACGCGCAGAAGGGCTGGATCGTGGCTGGGGGCCAAGGAGGCTTCATTGGCGTGTGGAGCGTCAACGACAATGGCGATGTTCCGCCGCGCTGGAAAATTCCGGTAAACGATCTGACCGGATATGTGGCGTCCGGAATCGCGCTCGATCCGGCTCACAAGGAAGTGCTATTGAGCTGCGCCGGACAGCGAGCGCGGCCGCGCAGCGGAATTGCGAACGCCGTCCTGACCTTCTCCTGGCCGGAGATTTTCTAGTAGCCAGCTGGATCGAATTCCCACCATGTAAAGGGGCCTCTATGACGAGAACGCTCATTGGATTGCTGCTTGCCGCCTCGTACGTCTGGGCGCAGTCCACGGCGCAGATCAGCGGCACGGTGAAAGATCAAACCGGCGCCGTCATATCCGCAGCGCAGGTCTCAGCGATCGGCACCGATACCGGCCTGAAGCGGAGCACGATGACGGACACATCCGGAGCGTTCGTGCTGCCGAATCTGCCGGTGGGTCCATATCGGCTGGAGGCCGTGGCGCAAGGCTTTCGCATGTACGTGCAGACAGGCATCGTGCTGCAGGTGGCGGACAACCCTGTCATCAATCCAACGCTCAGTCTCGGTCAGGTCGCCGATCAGGTCCAAGTGGAGGCGGCCGCCCCGCAGGTGGAAACACGCGACACCGGAGTCAGCCAGGTGATGGACAGCACGCGCGTGGTCGAGTTGCCGTTGAACGGCCGCCAGGTGACCGACCTCATCGTCCTCTCCGGCGCCGCGACCGTTTCGTCCACCACCAGCTTTGTCCGGAACTATCCTTCGGTGAATATTTCCGTTGCGGGCGGAATGCACAACGGGCTGACCTATCTGCTGGACGGCGCCTCGCACAACGATCCAATCAACGGATTGAACCTGCCTCTGCCGTTCCCGGATGCGCTCCAGGAATTCAAGCTGGAGACCAGCAGTTTATCCGCGCAATACGGCCAGCATTCAGCCGGCGCCGTGAACGCCGTCACAAAGTCGGGCACTAATCAGTATCATGGCGACCTCTTCGAGTTCTTCCGGAACGGCAATCTCAACGCATTGAATTATTTCGCCGTCGTGCCCGATCAGCTCAAGCGGAACCAGTTCGGGGGCACGATAGGCGGGCCGATCCGCAAAGACAAGCTCTTCTTCTTTGGAAGTTACCAGGGCACCAGGATGATCGGCACGGTGTCCCCGCAATTTGCCTTCCTGCCGACTCAAGACATGTTGAACGGCAACTGGGCGGCGATCACTTCACCGGCCTGCAATGTGGGCCGCCAGATCCCACTCAAGGCTCCCTTCGTGAATAACCAGATCTCGCCCAGTTCCTTCTCGCCCGTAGCAGTCGCGATCATGAAGAGCGGCAAACTGCCGGTCGCGACCGATTCGTGCGGGAAGGTTCAATTCGGCATGAAGCCGGTGACGAATGAAGACCTGACGATCGACAAGATCGATTATCAAATCAGCGATAAGCATTCCTTCTTCGGGCGCTACGAACTCGCTCACCTGATCGACCCTTCCGGCTATGTGCCCGGCAACCTGTTGACCACCGGCTCGGCCAATAATGGCCCCTATACGACCTATCCGGTTGTGAATCTGTGGCAGACGCAATCGCTGACGTTGGGCGATACGTATTTGATCACCACTTCGCTGGTGAATTCTTTTCGAGCATCGCTTCTACGGCCAACGAACAGCCGCGGGCAGCCGCCGCAAGAGATCACCCCGGCGGAAGTCGGCATCACTCCTTACTACCAGCCCACCACCAATCAGATTCTCGGTCTCAGTGTGTCGGGCGGATTCAGCATCGGGGGCCAGGGCGGAAATGTCCCTGGCGTGACGAACGCCACGGGGATCCAGGTTTCCGAGGATTTGAGCTGGGTGAAGGGAGCGCACCAGATCGGGTTCGGTGTCAATAACATCTATTCGCGGCTCGGCGTGGTTGGGTGGACCTCCTCCGACGGCGTGTTTGCGTTCAATTCGACGAATACGGGGCTGGGTCTCGGCGATTTTATGCTGGGCCAAGTCAATACGTTCACGCAGCAGGGCGTGCAGGGCATCGGGTTCCAGAGCGATTACCTCGGCGCCTACGTGCAGGATACGTGGAAGATCAGTTCGCGTCTCACGCTGAACGGCGGATTGCGCTGGGATCCCTTTCTCCCCTTTTCTTGGAAGGATGGGCAAAGCTTCTACTTTTCGCAAAGCGCCTTCGACCAAGGGCTGAAAAGCACCGTCTATCCGAACGCGCCGGCAGGCGCGCTCTATTCCGGCGATCCCGGCGTGCCTGCGAACGGGAAGACGAATCCGAACCAGTGGGGTCACTTCTCGCCACGGATCGGGCTGGCGTTCGATCCGACGGGCTCGGGCCGCATGGTCATTCGCGCCGCCTATGGATTGTTTCGCGACTACCCCGATTTCTACGAATCGCAGCAGGTCAAGATTTCGCCGCCATTCAACTTCACGATCGTGAACACCGCGCCTGGGGGCGGCACCGCGGCGGGCTTCGCGAATCCCTGGATTGACTATCCTGGTGGCAGTCCCTTCCCAAACACTCGCACCAAGAACGTGACGTTCCCAACCAATGCGGGATGGGTGGTGATTCCGCCGAATCTGCCTGCCGTCTACGTCAATCAGTGGAATTTCAGTATTCAGAGACAAATCGGGGCTAACTGGCTGATTACCGCTAATTACATGGGCAGCGAAACGACTCATCTTCTGAGCAGCATCGAAGCGAATCCCGCGGTCTATCTGCCAGGACCGAGCTGCGTGATCAACGGAAGGACTTTCAGCCCGTGCTCGTCGGTGAACAATACGACGCAGCGCCGGCAGCTGACTCTGGATAATGCAATTCAAGGTCAATACTACGGCAGCATCGTTCAGGAAAACGCGACAGGCACGATGAGCTATAACGGGCTGTTTCTGACTGTCCAGCGGCATCTCGGCAAGGGTCTGACGGTTCAGGGAAATTACACGTGGTCGCACTGCATCAACACGGGGACCCAGCAACTGATCTCAATTCCAATCATTGCGGGAACACATTCGATTGCATCCCGCGCCGGACTGCGGGGTAACTGCTCCCTCCTCGAACAGGACCGTCGGCACAATTTCAATTTGTCGGTCGTTTACTCGACTCCGCGTGTCTCGGACAAACGCTGGCGTCTGCTGGCGTCCGGGTGGCAGATTTCCGGGATCGTCAGGGTTCTGTCCGGCGACTACTTCTCGGCCAAAGCTGGCCTCGACCAGGCGTTGTCAGGCACCGATGATCAACGGCCGCAACAGGTGGCCCCTAACGTATACGCGGCTAATAAGAGCGTTCAACAGTGGCTAAACCCCGCGGCATTCGGCCAGCCGGCGCTGGGAACCTACGGAAATATGGGCCCCGCGACGCTGCTCGGTCCAGGATTTTTCGGCATCGACACGAGCGTGACGAGAAAGATCCAGGTCCGGGAAAGTATGGCATTTGAAATACGCGGAGAAGCCTTCAACGTCCTGAACCATGTGAATCCGCTCGATCCCGTGAGCACCCTGACCAGTAGCACCTTCGGACAGATCCAGGCTGCGAATGATCCCCGAATTTTGCAACTCGCGTTGAAGTTTGTGTTTTGAACGACGGTAGCTCAGCCATCGCCTTTGGTGGTCTGCCAGGCGGCCGACGACGGAATGCGGTCGTCTTCCGAGGCTCGTGATATAGTACCTAACGAAGATGAGAAGGATGCTGGAAGACCCCAAACGCGCCGGGATGCTGTCGATAATTGCAGCGTTGCTGGCACCAAGCTGATGAGTGCTGCCGCAAGTCCTGGCAGGACTTGGAGCATCATTGTTCAGTGCCGGATGCCAGCTCTGGCTGCAGCGGCTTCAGCCGCTCTTTTTCACGGTGGCGATTCTTTCCCTTGTCTACCAGATCTGGCTGATCCGCACCCGTCCGCCCAAGCGACGCAAATTAACGGTCAAGGCGGTTCTGGCCGGGAGCCTGTTACTGAATTTCGTTGTGATCGGCGGTTGGGTCGTGCTGCTCATCCGGTATCAGTAAAGAAGCTTGCAGGAGTCGGCTAGTGACAAACTTCCGAAACCGGATCTTGCCATTGTTCTTGATGATGATCTGGGGGGCCCGCGCAATCCCCGCCCAAGTAGAAAAGGTCGCGATGCGAACAACGGGTATCTCTTGTGGCATCTGTGCCGGGCTCTCCGAGATTTACTTCCGTCGCTTGCCGGGCGTGGATCAGGTGAAGATCAGTTTAAAAAACGAAGCGATCAT
>CAZKQQ010000299.1:0-6296 GCA_964554945.1 uncultured Solibacteraceae bacterium
CCAGACCCGTGCATCCGGCGCAATTGGTCGTGTTACTGAACGTGAATTGGCCGTTCGTTGGCCGGTTGTTCAGCGTATTCATGATCGCGCGAATATAGTTCACACCAAACGCGAGCTGGTGCGAGCCACGGATCAAATTGATATCCTCCGCGAGTTGAAAGGCGGTGGAGTTGAAATAACCCGGGTTCGTAGCGCCCGTTCCCAGCGAAAAACCGCTAGCCACCGAAATCCCCATAAAGCCCGGCAGCAGATCGTGCATATTTACGCCCAGATCGCTCGGTGTGAAGTACTGCGGCACAACGCGGTACGCGTGCGTGCGGTTCACGGTCCCGTGGAAAGACGCAATCAGACTTGGATTGACCGTATAGTTATCGCTGAGCACAAAAGACTGCGACTGGTCGTCGACGCCGGTTTTATTCGCGCTCAGAACGTTGTTGGGATCAAGCGTCACTGGATTTTGGTAATTGGCGACGAAGTATCGGACATACAACGAATGCTTGTTGCTCAGTTGATCATCGAGTCTTCCCAGCGCCTGGTGCTCATTGTTGTCGTTGATGATTCCGTATTGAACCAACCCGCACTGGTTGGCCTGCGTGACCGGCAGGTGTTTGATTAAGTTCAGCGCCGGTGTGCTGAATAGAGACGGCGAGATTTGATTATTCGAGAATGGGGCAGCCAACGTGCGGTTGCTCCCCTGGCAAGCCGCGGAGGCGAATGCGGTGAAATCGCCATTCAACATCGCTTGCGTGGGAATATTCGCTGTAGTCGACGGCGGGTCCGACTTCACAATTGTTCCCTGGTAGCCGACGAAGAAAAACAGCTTGTCATGCCGGATCGGCCCGCCGAGAGTGCCGCCGAACTGGTTGCGTTTCAGGCTGTCCCGTGCGGTGGCGAAGGCATCGCGCGCATTGAATACGCCGTTGCGTAGAAACTCGAAGGCGTCGCCGTGGAATTCGTTAGTTCCGTTCTTGGTCACAACATTCACAGCTGCCGCCGCGTGCTGGCCGTATTGCGCCGGAATGGCGCTGGTCTCGACTTTGAATTCCTGCAGCGCGTCCGGAAACGGAAAAGGCAGATTCAAGTTGTTGAACGGATCGTTGTTCGACGCGCCATCCATGAGGTAGCTGATGGCGTTCGGCAGCCCGCCGCCAACCGAAATGGTCTGCGTCGGATAGTTCTTGTTGCTATTCAGATCGCCGGCGGGCGCGGTGGTTGCGCCTCCGGACAGGTAAATCAAATCGGTCGCCTGGCGTCCGTTGAGCGGTAAGTCCACCACGCGTTGTTGATCGATCACCTGCCCCACGCCGTTGCTGTGAGTCTCCACCATGTTGGCGCCGGCCTGCACCTCCACCGATTCTGTGACCGAGCCGACCTGTAGGGTGGCGTTGATCACCGGATTGGTGTTCACTTGCAAAACGATGCCGCTCTGCACAAATGCGCTGAATCCTTGTTTGGTAACTTGAAGCTGGTACGGTCCAACGGGCAAGTTCGTCAGCGTGTACGAACCGTCTGCCGCGCTCATGGCATCCCGCACCAATCCGGTGCCGGTCTGCGTAACTCTTACCGTGGCACCCTCTATCCCCAGCCCCGTCGAGTCCTGGACGGTTCCCGATATCTGCGATGTCGAGACTGACTGCGCAAACAACGCGGCGCAGCCCAGTAAGCCCACCAGAATTCCGCGACTCAAGTGTTTCACAAGACCCCCAAGGTCCGCGCAGTACGCACGAACGTGTCGGGTAAATGCTAACATCCGACATCTGTCAGACCAATAGAGTAACGGTAGCGCCACGGTAACGAACTTCCGGCATCCTGCTCGTGTGATAGCGTAGGTCCTGAGAATGGAACGGATTGACGAGCAGTTGATCGACCGTGTGGACCGCTATGTGGAAGCCCTCTGCGCTCCGCAAGACGCGGTTCTGGCGGAAAATCTCAAAAACGCCGCGGCCGCCGGCCTTCCCGCCATCAATGTTTCGCCCACGCAGGGGAAGTTGTTATATCTGCTGGCAAAAATCGGTGGCGCGCGCCGCATCCTGGAAATTGGCGCGCTCGGCGGATACAGCACCACCTGGCTGGCACGCGCGCTGCCCCGTGATGGGAAAGCGATCACTCTGGAGGTCGATCCGAAGCACGCCGAAGTGTCCCGCCGAAATCTGAAGCTCGCGGGACTGGATGCTCAGGTCGAGGTTCGTGTTGGGGACGCAGCGGAGTCCATGCGGAAAATGATCGCCGCCGGCGAACCGCCCTTCGACCTGATTTTTATCGATGCCGACAAACCACGATACGCCGAATACCTCCGCTTGGCCGTGGAAGTATCGCGATCCGGAACCGTGATCCTCGCTGATAATCTGCTGCGCAATGGACGCGTGCTGGAGGAAAATCCCATCGACACCAACGACCGCGGCGCGAAAGGCTTTAACGACGCGATGGCCGCGCATCCGCGGCTCGAATCCATCATTCTGCCGATCTACCGGGACAAACTCGACGGGCTGTCAATTTCCCGGGTGAAGTAACTTCTAAAAAACTTCGGTATTGTAGAACTCTCCGAATAACTCCGATTCTGGAGGCCGGTCCTCGGGAATCGGACGGCTGACCCACGTCACCTGCATGTAGTGTTTCAGCGAAAGGTTTTCATTCGTGATGTTCCCGCCCCAGATGCCGCAGCCCATGCTCGAAGTCATCGGCATCCCATTGTTGAACGCTCCAGCGTTAGCTTTCGATTGCGGCTGCCGCACCATCATCCGGCTTACCGGCGCCACCAATGCGAGCTGATGGATATGGTCGTCATTGAACGAATAAATGCCGCACGAGTGGCCCTTGCCGCCGACCTCGTAAATCTGCCGGACCATCTCCAGCGCATTGGCAAAGCCGGAGTATTTGAAGATTGCCAGAACCGGCGACAACTTTTCGCTCGAGAACAAGTGCTCTTTGCCAATCTGGTTCTCTTCCACGATCAGAAATTTCTTGTCCGCCGGAACGCGGAACCCTGCAATCTCGGCGATCCGCGCCGCCGAGCGGGCGACGGTAGCCGGAGTGCGGTGCCCTTCCGAGTCCCACAGAATATCTTGCAGACACTGCTTCTCGCCCTCGGTCACCAGGTATCCGCCTTCTTCCTGCAGCTGGTCGAGAAAGCGGTCATAAATCGTTTCTTCAACGAGCAGATTTCCATCCGCCGAACACCCCGACCCAAAATCGGAGGTCTTGCTGAGCCTGGTATTCCGCGCCGCCTCCGCAATATCCGCTGTTTCGTCGATGACCATGGTGGCGTTGCCCGCGCCCACTCCGTAGGCCGGCTTACCGGAACTGTACGCCGCCTTTACCATGGCGGAGCCCCCGGTGGCGATGGTGAGATCGCTGATGGACATCAACTCCTGTGCCAGCGGAATGCTGGGCTTTTCGATGCACTGGAACACGTCTTCGGGCGCGCCCTGCCGCTTCAAAGCTTCCCGCATAATACGGACGGTCTCAAATGTTGTCTTCTTGCTGGCCGGGTGGGGAGAGAAGATAATCGCGTTCTTGCACTTGAGCGCGTAAATCCCATTGCCCGATTCCGTCAGCGAAGCATTCGTTACCGGCACCAGAGAAGCGATGACTCCCACCGGCTTGGCATACTTCACGATTCCCTTTTCCGGAATTTCTTCGATGATGCCCATGCTCTTCTGGCGCAGGGCATCACGGAGAATGCCCATGATCTTGAAACGTTTGTTTGGGCGGCCTTCCCGGTCGCCCAGGCCGCTCTCGTCCACGCTCATGTGGGAAAGGCGGGTGAAGGTTTTCTCGTTGGCGGTGGCCCACCCGACTGCTTGACAGAGCCGGTCGATCCGCGCCTGATCGTAATTTTCGATCAGGCACATGGCGCGGCGGGCCCGCTGGAGCAACTCCTGGGCATACTGCTTTTCTTCGGGTGTGAGTGACCTGGCCATGCACTCAACCTAACACCCCAAACTTGCCCGAACGGAGCGTCGGTTACCGTATCACTACCGTTTCCGCGACCTCCGCTATTCCGGGAGGGGACCCGGAGCGATAAAATCTGGAGGGAAAGGTCGGGCCCCGATGACGATTTCGCGTTCGCTAGCCGCGTATTTTCTGTTGTTTTCGGGCCTGCTCTGCGCGCAGGGTCCGCCCGGACGGCGCGCCGCCCAGCGGCCTACCCGCAAGCAACTGCTGGTCTGGTGCGATACCCGGTATGGCGGCGCGTATCACGACTCCGTCTCGCATGCGATGGCCGTGATTGAGAAAATGGGTCGCGATACCGGCCTGTGGGACGCCTACCTCCGGACAGATTCGCAGCTCATTACCAAGCAAAAGATTTCCGTTTTCGCGGATGGACGGGATTGGACGAACAACAAGAATCTCGATTATTTCGACGGCATTTTCTTTTTCGGCATGCGGGAGATCGAACTGACCGACCAGCAGAAAAGCGACCTGCTCTCTTTCATCCGCGACGACGGCAAGGGCTTCGTTGCCGCCCACACCGCCGACACGGCTTTTCTGAGCTGGCCGGAATTTGGAGAGATGCTCGGCGCTCGCTACGACGGGCACCCGTGGAACATCATTGAGGCGCCGATCATCGTCGAAGACCCGTCTTTTCCAGCAACCAAACAGTTTCCGCCGGTATTCCTGCTCCGCGATGAAATGTACCAGGCAAAAAGTTTTTCCCGCGATGAGATTCGCGTGCTGCTCCGCCTGGATACCAGCAAAGTCGACATGAAGCATCCAGGCGTCAACCGCACCGATAACGATTACCCGCAAGCCTGGGTCAAAAAGTATGGCAAAGGTCGCGTGTTTTTCTCCGCGTTTGGGCATGAGGTCCAGGCCTGGGACAATCCCATGCTCCAGACGATGTGGCTCGAAGCCATAAAGTGGTCCCTCGGCCTGACGGAAGCCGACATCACGCCCCGGCCGATGCCGAAGAACTGAGGTCCTGTGGCCAACCCACTCAGCGCGTCGATACCGGAGCGGTCCGCTTCCGAGAAAAGCTTTCCGGTTGCGCCCCGGTGGTTTTCCTGGTCGATCTGGGGAATCGCTGCCCTCTTCTACCTGACAGGTTTTTATCAGCGCGTATCGCCGGCGGTCATGACGACGGAGCTGATGCGCGATTTTCACATCAGCGCTAAGAATCTGGGAAATCTCTCCGCGTTCTATTTTTACTTCTACGTGGTGATGCAGATTCCGGTGGGTGTCTTGATCGATTCATGGGGCGCTCGCAGGCTGCTCATTTCGGGGTCCCTGGCAGCCGCCGCGGGGACTTTTTTGGTCGGCGCCACCACCAGTTTCGCGCTGGCTTGTACAGGCAGAGCGGTCATCGGGATCGCGACGGCCGTTGCGTGGCTGGTGGTTCTGCGGCTGGCCACCCATTGGTTCCCCTCCGAGCGGTTCGCCATGCTCACCGGATTAGGGCTTTGTTTCGGGAACCTGGGAGCGCTCGTCGCACAGGTGCCGTTGCGGTTGCTGATCGAAAGCTTCGGCTGGCGTACCGTGGTCATGGCCTCGGCATCGGTAATTCTCGTGGTAGGGCTGCTGGCGTGGGCTCTTGTCAAAAACGACCCGGCCGAACGGGGGTACCGCAGCTACGCTCCGCCGGAACTACAGGCTCAAAAACATGAGCGGATCTCCGCCCTGGCCAAAGGGGTCCGGCGCATCTTCGCTTACCGAAATACGTGGCTCATCTTCTTTGCCCAAGGCGGACTGGTTGGTCCCATTATGACCTTCACCGGTTTGTGGGGCGCGCCGTTTCTGAGGGCCCGTTTCGGCTTACCCACCACCACCGCGGCGGCGGTCTGCTCGGTGATGATCGTTTGCTGGGCGTTTGCGAGCCCGGTCTGCGGGCACCTATCGGACAAGATCGGCCGGAGGAAACCGATCTATCTCGGCGGGGCGGTGGTCGCGGCGGCCGGCTGGATCGTGCTTTATTACGTAAATGGCCTGACGCTGCCGGTGTTCATCGCGGTGGCGGCGCTGGTCAGCCTGGCCACGGGCGCCGTCATCATCGGTTTCGCGCATGGCAAGGAGTCCGTCCCGATCAAGTACTCCGGGGCAATCACCGGGTTGATCAATTCCGGCAACATGATCGGACCGATGCTGCTGCAGCCTGGAATCGGCTGGGTGCTCGATCAACGGTGGTCCGGCCAAATGGTCAACGGACTTCGGGTTTACGGAACCGATGCGTATCAGACCGGCTTCCTACTGAGCGTCACCTGGTCCATCCTCACGGTGCTGCTGCTCGCATTCACACGCGAAACCGAGTGCCGTCAGAGCGCCTAACAGCCGTTGCGATAGATATCGTTGATGTTCCAATA
>CAZKQQ010000300.1:0-2558 GCA_964554945.1 uncultured Solibacteraceae bacterium
ATCGGGTGGCGTTGGTCACGATCGCTCTCGGAGCGGGGATCCTCGGTGCGGGATTTGGCGCAACTGTGGAAGAACGCACCGGGTCGCTGACCTATGTTTTCACGCAGACACCCCGATACGAACCAACAGCGTGGCTGCAAGGCCGGGAGCGGTTTCCCGAAAGTGCACACCTGGTCCTGGTGGACGGCACGATGATTCGTCCCCTGGCGCCTGGACTTCACGATTCTGCGGACGCGACGGTGTCATACGACGGGCAGCGGATTTTGTTTTCCGGGCGCACCACGTCAGCTGGGCCCTGGCAGGTTTGGGAAATCGAACTGGACGGGGGGATGCCCCGGCAAGTGACGCACTGCGCTTCCGATTGCGTCCGGCCGTTATACCTGCCGACCGGCGAGGTAGTTTACACGCGCAAATTGGTAAACGGAAGCGCGATTGAGGTTGGGGGAAAACGGCTCACGTTTGCGCCCGGCCCGTATTTGACGGACGACGTGCTGCGCGACGGCCGCATCCTTTTCGAGGGAGAGCGAAGGCCGGGCACGCGCGAACTCTATACCGTCTATCCAGACGGCACCGGCGTGGAAGCGCTGCGGTGCGATCACGGGCCCGATCGGGGAGACGCGCGGCAATTAGCCTCGGGCGATTACATTTTCAGTTCCGGGCCGCGGCTTGCGCGGATTACCTCGGCGTTCGCACAGCAGACCGAACTGGACGAGCCGGACGGGAATGCAATCGGGCCGGTGGCCGAGACTTCAACGGGGAGCTGGCTGGTGAGCCGTCGCGGGAAGCCCGGCAAATTCCGTCTGTACCAGTGGATCGCGGAGAAGCGGTTGTTAACGGAGATCGAGACCCCGGCAGGGGCATCGGCGGTGCAGCCAGCCATCGTGGCGGCGCGAACTCCGCCGCGCGAATTTCCTTCGGCGCTGATGGCGACGCGGACAGCGGGAAACCTGCTCTGCCTCAACGCCAGGATTTCCAGAACGCCGATCGACTCAGCGGCGGTCCAGCAGATCCGGGTGTATACACAGGGCGCAAACGGCAAACCCGCGCTGCTGGGCCAGACCGGAGTGGAAAGCGACGGGTCATTTTACGTGCAAGTTCCCGCGAACCAGCCGCTACGGATCGAAGTGCTGGACGCCGCGGGACAGACTGTGCGCAGCGAGAAGGGGTGGTTCTGGATGCGTCCGAGCGAACAACGCATCTGCGTCGGCTGCCATGCCGGGCCGGAACGCGCGCCAGAGAACAAGGCGCCGGAGATTCTGCTGAAGACCATTGTGCCGGTGAAGATGCTGGAGGCGCGCCCGTGAGAATATACTGGCTGGCGCTGGCGTTGCAGTTGGCCTCCCGGGCGTCCGGTCCGATAGAGTTCGAAGAAGCCACGAGGCAGTCGGGCATCGAGTTCACGCATTCGATCGGCGCGGATAAATTGGGATCGTTGCTGGAAAGCACGGGAGCGGGATGCGTGTGGTTGGACTACAACAATGACGGCAAGCCCGACCTGTACGTGGCGAGCGGGCGGCCGCTGGAGCCGGCCATGCATCCGTATCCACTGCGGAAGCCACCGGCCGCGATGCCGCACAACCACCTATACCGGAACAACGGAGACGGTACGTTCACGGATGTCACGGACCAGGCAGGAGTGGCCGGCGATGGATACGGGTTCGGCGTGATCGCTGCCGATTTCGACAACGACGGCTATACGGACCTGCTGGTGACCAGCTATGGCCACGTCACGCTGTACCGCAACAAAGGCGACGGCACGTTCGAGGATGTTACGGAAAAGGCCGGCTTGAAAATCAAAGGCTGGGCGATTGGCGCGGCCTGGCTGGATTACGATCGCGATGGCTGCGTCGATGTGTTCATCGGCCGCTACGTGAAATTCGATCCCTCCTACCGCTCCTACTACGCCGCCGACAACTATCCGGGGCCGCTCGACTATGAAGGCGACACCAATGTTCTGTTCCATAACACCTGCAAGGGAACGTTTGAAGATGTAAGTGAAAAGTCCGGCATCGCGCGACACAAGGGACGCACGATGGGCGTGACGGCGGCGGATTTCGATGGCGACGGCTACCCGGACGTCTACGTTGCGAACGATAAGACTGAGAATTTTCTGTTTCACAACAAGCGCAACGGCACGTTCGAGGAGATGGCGCTAGAGGCCGGGGCTGCCTTTGGTCAGAACGGCGAATCCACTTCAGCCATGGGGCCCGTGTTTTTCGAAATCGACAACGAAGGGCGGGCGGACCTGTGGGTGAGCGATTCCAAATACAACCGGCTGCTGAAGAACAATGGCAAGCTTGCATTTGCGGACGTCAGCGAGCAGGCCGGCATCTCGCAATTTACAGGGCAATACACGAGCTGGGGCACCGGTGTCTACGATTTCGATAACGACGGGCTCAAGGACATCCTGATTTTCCACGGCGGGTTGATTCACATGGTTCCGCAAGAACACTCGTTATTCCGGAATGCCGGCGGCGGGAAGTTCCAGGATGTTTCGACGACCGGGGGGCCGTTCTTCCAGATGAAGACGGTGGGCCGGGGCGCGTGCTTCGCGGATT
>CAZKQQ010000300.1:2568-6267 GCA_964554945.1 uncultured Solibacteraceae bacterium
AGTTCGTGCACCTCAACGCACACATTGGCGGGCACGACAACGATGGCCGGGTGGACGCGTTTCTGGTGAACCTGGGCGGGCCCGGGATGTTGCTGCACAACGCGACGGCGGACGCCGGGCACTGGTTGAAGGCGCGGCTGATCGGCGCCAAGAGCAACCGCGACGGAATTGGCGCCGTGGTGGAAGTGACCGCGAATGGGATGACGCAGAAATCGGAGCGCGTGGCGGGATCGGGATACCTGGGGCAGGATGACTGGCGCCTGCATTTCGGATTGGGCAAGGCGACCAAGGCCGACCGGATCGTGATCCATTGGCCAAGCGGAACACAGCAGGTATTAGAAAACGTGAAGGCCGATCAGGTTTTGGAGATTCGGGAGCCGTAGATGCGGCGTATTGCTCTCGTCGGCGTTCTGCTTGCGGCGATGCCGCTGTTCGGGCAATCCGCGCCCGACGGCGGGCTCTACCCGAGCCCAGTGGACGTGGCGCTGTCACCGGATGGCGGCCGGCTGTACATCGTCTGCGAAGGTACCGGTGAGATGGTAGTGGCAAACCCGGTGACCGGCTTGGTGGCCGCGCGCGTGCGAGTGGGGCGAGTGCCGCGCGGGATCGCGCTCACTCCGGACGGCAGCCGGATTTACGTGACGAACTCGTGGAGTGACACGGTGAGCGAGATCGACGCGGCTTCCCTGGCTGTGACCCGCACGCTGCGCACCGGCTACGAACCGATCGGGCTGGCGGTATCGGGCCAGACGCTGTACGTCGCCAATCGGATCAGCGGCGATGTTTCCGTCATCGACCTCGGGACTGGGAGCGAGGTGAAGCGGCTAGCGGCGGGGCGCGGCGCCAGCTACGCGGCGGCATGGGGCCCGCACGTTTTCGTAACGCACATCTATCCCAATCCGGGCAAGTTCCGGATGCAGCCGGAATCGGAGATCACCGAAATCGAAACCGGGAATCAACGCGTCGAGACGCGGTATCGGCTGCATAACGTCGCGGGGGTTTTTCATGTGGCGCTGTCGCGGGATGGGCGGCTCGGCATAGCGGCGCAGCTGCGGCCCAAGAACCTGATTCCGCTCGCGCACGTGGCGCACGGCTGGGCATTCGGGGATTCGCTGGCGGTATTCGGCGAAGACGTGGGTGGCGTGGTGCAGCTTCCGCTGGATCAACTGGAGCGATACTTCTCGCTGCCGTTCGGAGTAGCGATGGCGCCCGATAAATCGAGGCTGTATCTGACGGCCAGCGGGACCGATGAAGTGGCCATCATCGATTTGAAAGCGCTGGTCGCCGCGGCGCATACACCGGAGCGGGACACGCTGGTCAACGACCTTTCGGCTTCGGCGCGGTACGTGCTGGCGCGCATTCCAGCGGGCCGGAATCCCCGAGGAATCGCGCTTTCGGCGGATGGAACGCGGCTGTACATCGCGAACCGGCTCGACGACTCGGTTTCGATTCTGGATACGGCGGGCGCCAAGATCGTTGGCACTATTGCAGTGGGCGGCCCTGCCATCGTCAACCCGCAGCGGCGCGGCGAGCGGCTGTTCTATTCATCGAAATTCTCTTTCCAACGGCAGTTCGGCTGCGCCAACTGTCATCTCGATTCGACGTTCGACGGCTTGCAATGGGACCTGGAACCGGATGGGTTCGGCGTGGACATCGTGGACAATCGCGCGATTGAAGACGTCGCCAACACCGCTCCTTTCAAGTGGAACGGGGGGAATCCGGACCTTTTTACAGAATGCGGGCCGCGCACGGAGCGATTCTTTTTCCGATCGCAGGGATTTCGCGATGCGGACCTGGCCGATCTCATCACGTATATCGCCTCGATTCCGCTCCGGCCCAATCGCTACCGGCTGCCGAACGGGGAGCTGACGCCGGCGCAGGAGCGCGGCAGGACCATTTTCGAGCGTTCGCGCGGCAAGGACGGCTCGCTCATTCCCGAGCAAAACCGATGTTCCTTTTGCCACTCGGGGAAGTATTACACGAACCGGCAACTGGCCGACGTCGGCACGGGGAAAGCGACGGACCGCTCGCCCATGATTGACACACCTCACCTGACGAATGTTGCCTACAGCGCGCCTTACTTGCACGACGGCTCGGCCACGAGCCTGGAGGAAATCTGGACCGTGTTCAATCCGAAAGATACGCACGGCGTGACGAATGATCTGGCGAAAGACGAACTCAATGACTTGATTGAGTACCTGAAGACGTTATGAGATTCGCGGTATTGTTCTTAAGCATCGGCCTGCTTGGAGCCGGGGAGTTGCCCCGCTTCCGGTGGGAAAACTTCACCATCGCGCAAGGTCTGCCCGATAATCGCGTCTACAGTGTGTGCGTGGACGGCGACCGGATCTGGGCCGGCACGGACAACGGGCTGGCCCTGTACGAGCACGGCAAGTGGCGCGCCTTCACGCCGGCCGACGGACTGGCGCATCGCGCGGTATTGTACGTCACGCTCGATAAGCAGACGCACGATGTTTGGATCGCCACCATGGGCGGACTCAACCGCTACTCCGGCGGCCGCTTCGACACTTTTACGCAGCTCAATAGCGGGTTGCCGAATGACGTGGTGTACGGAGTTTCCACGCAGGGCGATTTCGTGTGGGCGGCGACGGCGGCAGGCGGCAGCCGCCTGAACAAGCGGACCGGCCAATGGAGTTTGTTTAACGAGCGCAACACGCCAATGTACGAGATCTGGACCTACGCCGTGACGGCCGCGGAAGACAAAGTGTATTACGCCGTCTGGGGCGGTGGCGTGCTCGAGTACGACGTCAAGACCGGGCATTGGAAGGATTACAACGATCCCGATGGAGAAACGGAGATCGTGCTGTTTAAGGACCAGGGGCTCATTCACGAGATCACGACGTCGGTCAGCTATGTGAACCGGATTCTGTGGGTGGCAACATATTTCGGGGCCAGCCGCTACGACGGGCGCAACTGGCGCAATTTTCTGGATAAGGACAGCGGGCTGCCGAGCAATTTTCTGAATCAGGTCAAATCGGTCGACGGCACGCGCACCTGGTTTTCCACCGACAAAGGGCTCGCCTATTTCGATGGGGAGGCTTGGGCAACCTACCGGCCCGCACTCGATACACACGCACCGGAAATGCTGGTGCGCAACGCGGCCGGTGAAACGCAGCCGATCGCCGTCGATACGGCTCCCGCGCACAATTACACGTTCGGCGTTGATTTTCAAGGCGACGACATTTGGGTGGCAACGGCCAAAGGGGTCAGCCACGGCATCCGGATCAAACAGGAGATTTCAAAAAAATGACAATCACCGAAGCACTCGATCAGGTCAGCGGCGCCACTCAGATCGAGAAGCGCGCGATCAGCGCGCCCAGCGTGTTGAATGAGGCTTATCAGTACGCGCGGCCGAGCTCTTTTTCCCGGGCGCTCCGGATCGACGTCGGCAACGTGGCGATTCTGCTGATCTCCGGCACTGCCAGCGTGGATGAGAACGGCGCCACCGTGCACGCCGGCGATTTCCGGGCGCAAGTGCGGCGCACGTACAAAAATATTACGGAACTGCTGAAGGCCGCGGGGGCGACGTGGAAGGACGTGGTGCGCACCACGTGCTATCTGCGGGATATCGAGCGCGACTATGCAGTCTTCAACGAGGAACGCACGGCCTTCTTCGAGGAGCAGCAATTGGATCCGCTGCCGGCATCCACGGGCATTCAGGCGATTCTCTGCCGGCCG
>CAZKQQ010000301.1:0-3269 GCA_964554945.1 uncultured Solibacteraceae bacterium
CTTGCGTCCAGACTTTGACCACTTCGAAGTCCACGTTCTTCTTGCTCAGGATGTGGCCGATTCCGTGGAGATCGTCGGCGAGGGAAACCGTAACATCCTTCATCGGTCGTTTGGTGTACACGCAGAAGCTTGCCGCCTGCACTTGCTCCGGGCACATTTCGATCGACACGGACGAGCTCGTACCTCCGGGCGGCGGCAGGCTCGACGGGAGGATCTTCGCGAATGTCGACGGCGGCGTGAACACAAGATAGGGCTTGTGAATAACGGCCATCGCGCGGTTTGCGCCCGGCATCTCGAGCGATTTGCGGCGGGCGGCGGGCGAGATAACGTTGATCTTGAAGGCGACGCGTCCCTGGTGATACCAGCCCGGCTTGGTAATGACGCCGTAGACGAGGTTCTGAAGATCCTCGAGGTCTCCTATCGGCGTCCACGCGGCGAGGTTGCCGGTTTCGAAGTCGTCGACAAGGTCCGACGAGGTCGGCGCGCCGGAGTCGTCGATGGTTGCGAACGAGATATCGTCGACCGCAAGAACTTCCCCGTACCGTTTGCAGAGACGATCAACGGACAGCACGGTAGTGGCGGTAGATTCGGCGGGCGGAGGCGTATCCACGGAGTTCCTCATTCTATCGTACGATGCGGCACGCTGAGGCAAAGGCTCTAGGCATGTAAATCGGACCGCATCACGACCCTGACGTGAACATCGATCAGGCTCCACAACTGAATGTAAGTCTCGCCACTTCCTGGTGCTGCGCGTCGCCGCAGTCTTATAAAATCAATCCCTTATTTATCTTCCGTCATGTCCTTCCATTCTCCTTATCCGGGCGTAATGTTCCTAACGCGCGACCGCTCCGTCGGGCGTGACTGTGAAAACCGTCAGTATGCTTTCCCAAACTATCATCGCAACGGTTATTCCACCCACAATCGACCATTGACACTTATTGCCCTTTCAGTCCATCCTTAGTCATCCGCCTCAGGCGTGCAAGTGAGAGTACAGGGGCGCCGGTATAAACAAATAGTTTTAGTTGGCAAAAGGGCGGTAGCTTACCCAGCCGCACTCACTTTACATTTTGGTTTATACAAGTTCATGTTTTGTGTTGCAGCCTTTCCTGCTTACGCTTGTAGCAACTCCAGGTTTGTGTTGACGGCCCAATAGGTAATACAAATGGACGCCAGCAGTTCACCTCTCGATTATTCGCTTACCGCTATGGACGTATCGCTCGCCGAAACACAGAGAGCCGAAGAGGTTCGAGTGTCTGATACCGCTATGGAGTGGTTCGCCATTCGCGTTAAGAGTAATCGCGAAAAGGTAACGCAGCAACACCTAATAGGCAAGGGTTTTGAGGTCTTTTTGCCGGCCTACCCCTGCACGAAAGAGGACGGCCGTAAGGCTCACGTTGAAGTTCCGCTGTTCCCGGGGTATTTGTTTTGCCGATTTCAGGTCACCAACCGCCTCCCAATACTCATCGTTCCCGGAGTGGTTCATATCGTGGGTCTAGGAAAAAAGCCCGTACCTGTCGATGAAAGCGAGCTGGAATCGATTCGGATTCTACTTAGAGCGGGGTTACCGCTCCGGCCAGATGAGCCATACACGATCGGTCAATCTATTCGCATTCAGAAAGGGCCTCTCGCCGGTGCCGAGGGAGTAATCCTCGGATTGGGCGAGCAGCGTCTCGTCGTATCTATATCGCTGTTACAAAGGTCAGTATCGGTAGTATTAGCGCGGGAGTGGCTATCTGACTCCGTGGCGCCAGCCGCATCATAAGCAATAACCCAAATCAATGAAGCAAGGTAGCGTATGATGTTCATCCGTCTCGCATTGCTAGTAATGGTTATAGGCGCCACCCTGGTCGCTGATAGTACTGGCGCATCAGCACGGTCTGCCTCGGCGACTCCTCAAGCAGCACCGTCCGGGGAAACACAAGTTTCCGCGGCATCGACATCGGTAGCACCCAAGGAAGCGCCCGCCGGCTATGTGCTCGGCGCCAATGATCAGATATCGGTGGACGTTGTCGAATTACCCGAGTTCAATAGCCGGTCGTACCGGGTCGACAACGATGGCACTGTGAGCCTGCCGCTCATCGGACGGGTTCAGGCCGCGGGATTAACGCTTTCCGAGTTTGAGCAGGCGGTCCGCACCAGCTTGATGAAGCAGGTGCGGAATCCGCACCTGGTGGCGAATCTGATCGAGACACGGAGCCAAGCTGTGTCTGTCATGGGCGAAGTCAATTCACCGGGGATCCAGCAACTACAAGGTACACGGAGGCTATTCGACGTTCTGGCGGCGGCCGGGGGAGTGAAGCAGGATGCGGGCGACGTAATCACAGTCACGCGCCAGCCGGACGAGGGACCCTTGGACCTTCCGCAAGCCGCTCGAGATCCCGCCACGGGACGTTTCACTGCGGAAGTGAGAGTTCGCGATGTGCTCGACTTGAAGGATCCGCACGCCAACATTACCGTGCAGCCGCATGATGAGATTTCGGTTCCCCGGGCACGGATACTCTACGTGATCGGCAATGTGCGAAAAGCCGGCGGCTTTACGTTGTCCCAGGGACGCTCTGTATCGGCCCTCGAAGCACTTTCTTTGGCTGAAGGCCTGGCGCCTAGCGCCGCGCCGGCGCGCGCGCGCATTCTCAGGCGCGGTGATCTGGCCGTAGCCGATCGCCAGCAAATTCCGATTGATTTGAAGAAGATCCTGGCCGGTAAAGCGAATGACGTCCCGCTGAAACCCGATGATATTCTTTTCATTCCCGATAATGTCTCGCGCAGAGTGAGCATCCGCGCTCTCGAGATGACGGTGCAGACCGTCTCCGGAATCGTGATCTGGAGGGGACTCTAGGCTTACTGCGGGCCCTCACCAACCTAATTCCATGCTGACAAGAGAGGAGACGAGGCTTCGCGCCGAAGGCATCATTCCGTGCGGCAAGGACTTCCAGATCATTCATTTTTTGTTTGACCTGGCGGCGGTTGCCCTGGCGTGGCGTACAGCGCTCGAGATCAGACTTTTTCTGAATTCGTATCTGCCGGTCGAGATCACGCGTCGTGCGATGGATGTCGTGGCGCTCCGGCTCGGATGGGTTCTGTTGTTCTGGATTGCGGCCTCGTTGATGCTTAGAACATACCGGGATCGAAATGATTCCTCGCTGGTGATGGCTCTCCTGCGTGTAGCGCAGTCAGCCGTGGTGGTCAGCGCTCTCATCATCATGGCGGCCTTCTTCTCACGCCAGTTCGGCGCCGACCTATCCCGCTCGTTTGTTCTCATCTTTGCGCCG
>CAZKQQ010000301.1:3279-6204 GCA_964554945.1 uncultured Solibacteraceae bacterium
CTTCTTGTTGCTCAACGCCTCTCTCGCCCTTTCCATCTACGGTACTAGACGCGTAGAACGAATGTGGCCGGCCCCGAAGCGAGTTGCGGTGGTAGGATCCGGTCCAGAGGCAGAGGATGTCGTCGAAGCGATCCGGCGCACATCGAATCACGACGTGGCCGTACTCGGCCTCATTTTGCCGGAGAATGCCGGACAGAGCGAGTCAAGTCTCGCTCGGGGATCGCTAGCCGTCGGCGTCCTCACTCCCGTCGCCACTCTGCCGGTTCTCGGTTCCGTCCGGCAACTTGCGGAACTGATCAACCGCGAGTGTCTCGACCGCATCATCCTGGCGGGAGACTCACTGTCTGAAATGGAAGCGGAGCGCTGCGGACAGGTCGCGGCGCGAATGGGCGTCACCGTAAGCCGTACGTTTCGCGCCGCATACCGGGGCGTACAAATTCGGTATCACTCGCAGTACGGCATGCACCTGATCGACATATCCGCCACACGCTTCACACAGTGGCAGGACGTAATTAAGCGCGCCATCGATGTGCTGGTGTCACTGGCGCTGATTACGGTAATGCTGCCGTTATTCGTGCTGATTGCCCTCTTGATCCGCATCAGTTCGCCCGGCCCAATATTCTTCTGCTCCCGGCGCGTGGGAAAGGGCGGACGTCATTTCACGTTCTGGAAGTTTCGCTCGATGTATGTGGCGGGGCCGCGGCGGCGCGAACTGGATGCATGGAACGAACACAGGGGTCACATCTTCAAGATTCGGCGTGATCCGCGCGTGACGCCGGTCGGCCGGCTTCTGCGCCGGCTTAGCCTCGATGAAATTCCCCAACTCTTCAATGTACTGGCCGGCGATATGAGTCTTGTCGGACCGCGGCCGCTTCCAGCTGAGGATCTGGACCCTGATGGGATGAGCCAGAAATTCGCGGATTGGGCCGCACAGCGCTCCCTGGTACGGCCCGGAATTACGGGACTATGGCAAATCCGCGGACGCAGTGAGTTACCGTTCACAAAAATGATGGAGCTGGATGTTGAGTATATAGAGAACTGGTCGCTCAAACTGGATCTCGGCATTTTGTGGCAAACGCCGAAAGCCATTGTGTCAGGTGAGGGTGCTTATTAGATAGGATCATGCTCTCATCTCAAGACCGGCCTCGAAAGCACTCGGTAGTCGGGGTCGGCATCAGCACAACCAACTATAGCGAAGTGGTTGAATTTTGCCGGCGGTGGGTAGAAGAGCGCCGGGCAGGCGCGAGTGTACCTGCGGCCCGGTATATCTGCGTCACTTCCGTTCACGGAATCGTTACAGCTCGCGACGATGCAGAAGTACGTGAAATACTCAACGACGCGGATATCGCGACGCCGGACGGCATGCCGCTCGTTTGGGCCCTGCGATCCTTCGGCTGGAAAAATCAACAGAGGGTATACGGTCCCGCGCTGATGTTGAAAGTATGTGAAAGCGCTGCGCTACATGGACATAGCGTCTTTCTCTACGGCGGCCGCGAAAAGAGAATGAGAGAGCTTTGCCGACGTCTTCGTCAAAAATGCCCTGGGCTCCGTATTGCAGGTCACTATTCTCCGCCATTCCGGGCATTGACGGAGGACGAGGACCTCGCGATTGTGAAACAGATCTCCGCCTCCGGCGCCGAAATTGTGTTTGTCGGAATCAGCACACCGAAGCAAGAGCGCTGGATGTCCGCCCACCGCATGCACTTCCCAGGCGTGGTTCTGATCGGAGTGGGCGCTGCTTTCGATTTTCACGCCGGCCGTGTTCGCCAGGCGCCCGAATGGATGCAGCGGAGCGGCTTGGAGTGGCTCTTCCGACTAATGATGGAACCGGCGCGCCTCTGGCGCCGCTATTTGTTGGTGACGCCTCGCTTTCTTCCCCTGTGGGCGATGCAGCGGTTTTCGCGACGCGCGAGTTGAAACAATGTCAAGACGGGTTTTGATTGTTCACAACCGGTATCAGTTGCCGGGCGGCGAAGATCGGGTAGTGGAAGCCGAGGCGGATTTGCTTCGCAAACACGGGCACGATGTCTTCCTGTATACCGACAGCAATCACCGGATCGGCCGGATGGGGAAGCTACATTCCGCCATCGAGACCGTCTGGAGCCAAGGGTCGTATCGAAAACTGGCCGAAATGATTCGGGACCATAGGATCGAGCTGTGTCACTTTCACAACACGTTCCCGCTGATCTCACCCGCGGCCTATTATGCAGCCGGGGCGGCCGGAGTGCCCGTCGTGCAGACGCTCCATAATTACCGGCTTTTGTGCCCCGGTTCCTTACTGATGAGAGATGGAAAGGTTTGCGAAACGTGCGTGGGCCGGAGCATTGTATGGCCGGGAGCGGTTCATCGTTGCTATCGCCAGAGCTATTCCGCCAGCGTCGTGACTGCGGGAATGATCAGCGCCCATAATCTGCTGGGAACGTGGTCGGCCAAGGTTAATCGCTATATCGCGCTGGGTGAATTCGGCCGCCGGAAATTCATAGCGGGTGGTCTCCCGGCCGACAAACTTTCCGTCAAACCGAATTTCGTGGATCCGGACCCCGGCTGTGGCGACGGGCAAGGCGGTTACGCACTGTATGCCGGCCGGCTCAGCACCGAAAAAGGAATTGCGACGCTTCTGGAGGCGTGGGACCGTCATCCCGAATTTCCGGTCTTGCGGATCGCGGGCGGCGGGCCTCTCGCTCCGATGGTGCAGTCCTCGAGCGTCCGCAATTCCCATGTGCAGTGGCTCGGCGAAACGTCGCGGGCACAGACTTTGGAGCAGATGCGCGGAGCGAGATTTTTGCTCTGCCCATCAACATGGTACGAATGTTTTCCGCTCGTCATCGTCGAAGCGTTCGCATCCGGTCTGCCCGTCATCGCCAGTAATCTCGGCGCGCTCGCGGAACTGGTCCGTCCCGAGCACACCGGTATGCTGTTTGCCCC
>CAZKQQ010000302.1:0-6146 GCA_964554945.1 uncultured Solibacteraceae bacterium
AAGCCGCCGTTCTTCGTTCCATACCACCATCTGCGTGCTCGAAGGACTACTCGAATACGAACGAGCAAGACCCAAATCGGCGGCCGTCACGAAGGCGCGCAAGAGAGCCGAAAACTATCTGCTCGAGCGCCGATTGTTCCACTCGCTTCGAACCGGCGACGTCATCGACAAACGCTGGCTCCGCTTTTCGTTCCCGACATTTTGGCACTACGACGCCTTGCGCGGACTCGATTATCTGCGGAATGCAGGAATCAAAGCCGACGGCCGCGTCAGCGACGCCATCGAAACCGTGATTGAGCGCCGCCACCAGAACGGGCGCTGGCCGCTCAATCTTCTTCATTCCGAATATATTCCGTTGGAGATGGAAACCGGTGTCGGCAGAGCAAGCCGCTGGAACACACTGCGGGCTTTTCGGGTTCTGCGTTGGTACAACAAATCAACAGAGTAGATGTGGCTTGGGCCTGCTCGCGTTATGGATTGGCTCAGGCCCGCCCCGCAAACTCGCGGCTCTCCGTTGACACTCTCACCTTTTCACCTTGTTTGATAAAGAGGGGAACGCGAATCTCGAGACCGGTCTCCAGCGTGGCTGGCTTGGTCACTGTGCCACTCGACGAATCGCCGCGCACGCCCGGTTCTGTCGAGGCGACTGCCAGCTCAATGAATGGAGGCAATTCTAACCCGATGGGATTGCCATTGTACTTGAGCAGGTCGACCATACCCCCCTCGATCAGGAAGTCGCGAGCGTTCCCGATCACATCATCGGCAAGGGTAAGGGTCTCATAGCTTTCCTGGTCCAGGAAGTAAGAACCATCGCTGTCGCGATACAGGTAGGAGGCGGAAACCGTCTGCAGATCGGGTTCTCTGAACTTCTCTCCCGCCTTAAAGGTTCTCTCAAAAACCGCGTTTGTGATCAGGTTACGGATCTTTAGTCGCACCAAAGTCTGCCCGCCCCGCGCGGTAGGCGTGTTCACCTCCACTTCAAGGCAGGAGAACGGAGTGTTGTCAATCTCAAACCGGGTCCTTCGTTTGACGTCAATCGCATCAATCAACACGGGCATGAACTCCTGACAGGCAGGCAGCGGGAGCCGAGATCCAACTCCGCCTCTCTCTCAAGTATAGGGCGAAGGTGCGCGGCCGCGTTTTGCGAGGGCAGTGGAACGGGAACCGATCATCGCCCGCATTCGAAGCCGCAATTTTGGGACTACCGATCAGGCGGGCATGAACCTTGAAATGGTATTTTTCTTGTGTGGACGAAGCGCAGCGGCTATGCGGAGTGCTCCTGGAATCGCTCGACCAGGAGCAGGATGCGAAGGGCCTCGCTCGCCGGGCTTATCAAAGCCGGACGCAGTTTTATCGGTTGTTCCGGGCAATGATCGAGGAAACGCCGATTGCCATGCGCCGCAGGCTCCTGTTGGAAAGAGCGGCATGGCAGTTGTCGCATACTCAACTCTCCGTGACAGAGATCGGTCTCGACGCAAACTATGGCTCGCTCGAGGCGTTCACCAGGGCATTCCGAAAGGCGTTCCGCGTTTCACCGAGCCTATATCGCCGTATGGGAGCGACGTACACTCACCTGCACGCCACGAACGGAATTCATCACCATTCCGGCAAGCATGACACGAAAGGAGTTGGTCAATCGATGGACCTGTTTGATATTTTCTCCGGCCAGGAGTCTTGGCACACCCGGCGTCTTCTCGATCTGGCGAAGACGCTTACCGACGAACAGCTTGACCGTCCGCTGAAAAACCAGGTCAAGGTATTTCCGTGGGATGGCCCGGATCAGAGCCTGCGCCAGATTCTAGACCGTATGGTGCTAACTAAGGAAGTCTGGGCCGCGGCGCTTACCGGCGGCACCATGCCCCCGATGGACAGTGCTCCGCCGACGGATCGAACTCCGCCGGCCATGCTGGCACGCCTCGAGAAAGCTGACGCGGAGTTCCACGGAGTGCTCAAAGATGTGCGCAATCGTAGTGCCTGGGACGACACCTTTGTCGACGCGCTTTGCGAACCGCCCGAGACTTTTATGTTTGGCGCCATGTTCGCGCACGTAATTACGTTCAATGCCTACAGGCGGATGGTGGCAATGGACACGTTGCGAGACCTGGGAGTCAAGGTGGAAGGATTTGGCTGTCCCTCCGAATACGTCGCCAGCCTGGCGAGTGCGTGAGACCGGTTAGTAGCCACGGCCGCTTGGCGGTGGAGTTCGTCGAAATAACGTAATCTCTCGCGTACTCACGGTTAACGCCGGCCTTCCGATCCGGTATTATCGAAGCTCAGTATCGAAAGGATCAAGGCTATGAAGCGAGGATTGCTATTACTGTGGACGATGGCGATTGTATCGGCTCCCGCGTGGGCACAGGAATCGGGTTATCCGATCACAGTCGTGCCACCGGGAAAAGGGCCATACCAGTTTCCTCAGGCGTACCAAACGCCCTGGGACAAGATCGAGATGCTGGTTACGGAAAAGCTGGCCCCGAATCTCTATTCTCTGCACGGTTCGGCGGGTCTTGACCCCGCCCATCCCGATGCTGCCGGCGGCAGGGTCGCTGTGCTTTTCGGCCCCGATGGCGTGCTGATGGTCGATACCGAGGACCCACAACTGGCGGCAAAGACATTGGACACCATCCGAACATTCACCAGCGCCCCCATTAAGGTTGTAGTCAACTCTCATATTCACCCCGACCACACCGGCGGAAATGCATTCTTCGCGAAACAGGGAGCGGTGATCTTCTCGCAGGAGAATCTGCGTGCTGAAATGGTAAGCCCGCCGGGCCCGGGCAACCCCGGTCGCGCACCCGATCCCGCCGGCGTTCCGACTGTTACGTATCGGTACGGCTCACCGGGCGCTCCGGCCGTGACGATCCAGATGAACGGCGAGACGGTAGACTTCATACCGATGATGCCATCCCACACTGCGGGTGATACTATCGTGCGCTTTCATAAGGCGAACGTAATCTATATCGAAGATTTCTATCGGAACTTTGGCTATCCGTTTGCCGATCAGGCCAACGGTGGGTCGATCAAGGGCATGATCGAGGCCGTTGACCTCATTGAAGAGCTTGCGGGCCCTGATACCACGCTCATCCCAGGCCACGGAACGCTGGTCAGGAAGAAGGATCTGCTGGGCTATCGCGCCATGCTCGTCGACATCCTGGGAAAGGTGCAGAAACTCCGCGACGAGGGCAAGTCGCTGGATGAGGTTCTGGCCGCGAACCTGACTGCACCTTATGATGCCACCACTCAGGGCGACACGAAGCAGAGCAAAGACCGCTTCATCACCGAGGTGTATGACGAAATGAAGGACTTCCCGCCGGTTGTCAACGGCGAGCGAAAAATGCCGAGGCGCACGGGGCCGGGAAGGTAGGCCGGTCTCGACCCGCCGGACGGCGTTTCTCGTTGTGGGGCGCTTCGCGGCTTGCGCAAGCCCAAGGGTTGCGCTACTTACTCTCTACTGAAAAGGCCAGCAGGACATTGCCAGGGATTACGGGAAGGCGGGAATAACCGGCGTTTACGAAGACCATTCCGCCGGCGACTACCGGGCCGCTGCCGTTCATCGAACCGCCGCGGGCACTGATGCCGTTTACGGTGGGGAAGGTCTTCAGCGTGTCGAAGTCCCAGATGGTAGCGCCGTTGCGCGCATCGTGAGCGCGCACGTGGCCATCGAGCGAGCCGGTAAACAGCACGCCGGGGATCAACGTCACGGGAGCCGGCTGCGCGCCGCTGCATCCTGGCGTTCCCAGACAGGCGGGCTTCGCGGCAGGCGTGGACCAAAGTTTTTTGCCGGTGGCGATATCGATGGCGGCGAGGCCGCCGCCGGCTTCCGGCTTTCCCGGGTCCCAATCGGAGAGCGCAAAATACGCGATGTTGTCGTCGGCGGCGGCGCCCCACATGATGCCGCCCTGCGGACCGCCGGCCGCCAGTTTGGTTTGCCACACGATGGCACCTTCGCGATCGGGGTCGAGGCCATATACGATGCCGGACTTGGCCCCGACGATGAGCAGGCGCTTTCCGCCTCCGATGGATCGTAAAATCGGCGGCGCGCCGATGTCGGCGTCTTTGCCCGGCTGCGCAGGACAATTGACGCGCTTGTCAGTGGTGCAGCCGAAGTTGAACACGTCGGCGGGCAGCAACTGCTTCGACCAGAGCAGGCGACCCGTCTCCATATTGAAGGCGAGGACGGCGTCGCTGGTGGCCGTGGGAGGGTCGGAGTAATTCACGCCAGTGGCGGCGTAGATCGCCTTGCGCTGAAGGTCGAGAGTCGGTGTCGACCACAAGGCTGCGCCGGAAGGGCCCCAGGCCCGGCCGTTCAATTTCGCGGCCTCGGCGACGGAATAGGTCTTCCAGAGCTGCTTGCCAGTGGCGGCATCGATGGTGACGAGGCTGCCGCGAAACGTGCAGCACGCGAACGCCGGGTTCCCGGCCGCCACCTGCTCGGCGCCGCCCGAGACGGGCACGTACAGACGACCGGCCTCCAGCTTCGGCGTGCCGGTGATCTCGGCATAGAGATGCTCGTCGACGCGCGTCTTCCACAACAGCACTCCGGTATTCGCATTCACGCCGTACATATTTCCCTGAAGGTCGCCGAAGTACGCAGCCTGCGCGTCGCTGCTCAGCAGGATGGCGGTGCGCACGCCTTCGGCGGCTCGAAAGGTCCAGTAGACGCAGCCGCGCTGGGCATTCAGGGAATACACGGTTCCATCCGCGCTGCCTACAAATACGCGGCCTCCCACGACCGTCGGAGAACCGAAGGCCGAGGTGACGCCGGGATATCCGAACGCCCACCGCAGAGCAAGTTTCGGGACGGTATCACGGGTGAGCCGGCCGGCGGCTCGTTGAAAGCGACTGTTGACGGGATCGGGGGCCCATCCGTTCCATCCCGACACGCTGCGAAGCGCGCCCGTATCTCCGGCGCAGGACGCGGACGCCGGTATAGTCTGCGCATCCGCCGTTCCCAGGTAGTTGGCCACCAGGCTGCGCTCGGCCAAGCTCAGTTCCGAGCCCTGCGCGCGCATCTTCCCCGATTCGAGAGCCGCCAGGATGGTCTGCGCCGGAAGACTGCGGAGCGCATCGGGTAGCGGCGCGGAAGTGCTGCTGCCGGCCCGATGACAGGTGGAGCAGTGATTGCGAAACACCTCGGCGCCGTCCTGCGCCAGCGCAGACAAAGATCCCAGAAGGAGGCACAGCGCGATGTTCATGGTTCGTCCTCGGAAGGGCTAGTATACAGGAAGCCTTGACATTTTGGCCCTGGGTTCGTCATACTTCACACCCGGGGAATCATGATGATAAACAGGATTTTTGTGGGTGTCATATTGGCGACGGTGGTGATGGCGCAACCGCCGGCCGCCGCTCCGTCCAAGCCGGATTCGGACAAGGTGAAGGCGCTGATCGAGAAGGCCAAGAAGACAGGGGGCCCGATGTGGGCGGAGGAAGAGCACTTCTTTTGCGAAGCGCCGCGCGCCAATAGCCCCAACGATCCTCCAATCGAGCCCACGAAGATTTTCGATAACGTCTATGTCATTGGGAATCAAGGGACGGTCGTGTACGTGATCAGCACATCCGCCGGCCTGCTCATGATCGATTCGCTGGGAGCCGACCAGGTGCAGACGCAGCTTCTGCCCGGGTTTCAGAAGCTGGGGCTCGATCCGGCGAACGTAAAGATGATCGTGATGGGCCACGGGCACGCGGACCACTTCGGCGGGTCGCCGTACATGCAGGAGCACTATGGGTCCAAGATCTACATCTCCGCGGCCGATTGGGATCTGATGGAGCATCCTCCCGCGGGGCGCGGCGGACCTAAGAAGGGGCCGCCTACCGTGCTGCCGAATCACGATCAGGTGGTGGTGGAGGGACAGCCGATCGTGCTCGGGGATTTCAAGATGATGCCGGTCGCCATTCCGGGACACACGCCGGGATCCATGGGATACATCTTCCCGGTGAAGGACGGCGGGAAGACTCGAACGGCGGCACTGTACGGTGGGACGATTCTGACGCCCGGGATCATCTCGGATGAGGGGCTGCAGACTTATCGCAAATCTGTGGCGCATTTCCGGGAAGCGGCGAAGAACGCCAAAGCCGAGGTGGAACTGCAGAATCATCCGCTGATGGACCCGATCCAGACCAAATTGGATAAGCTGAAAGGCCGCAAG
>CAZKQQ010000303.1:0-6137 GCA_964554945.1 uncultured Solibacteraceae bacterium
GACCCGAGCGCCGACATTGACGGCTTCGACGCGCGTTCGAAGCTGGCGCTGCTGGCGGCTCTGGCATTCGGAGAGAAGATCACGCCCGCCGATATTTTTGTCGAAGGCATCCGGCGTATCTCACCCATGGACTTTCAATATGCGCATACGCTGCAGCACACCATTCGGTTGGTCGGCGCCGCGCGGCAGACGCGCGAAGGGCTGATTCTGTCCGTGCGGCCGGCGCTGATTCCGCAATCCACGATTTTGGCCGGCGTGCAGGGCGCTTATAACGCCGTTTGGGTCAAAGGACTGTACGGACAAGATACTTTCTACTACGGCAGGGGCGCGGGGCCGCAGCCTACGGGCGTCGCCGTCGTCAGCGACCTGATGCGCGTGGCGCGCGAGATCCGCAGCGGTAGCCCGGAGCGCGTCTCCCCGTTCGCGCATGAACGGTTGGGCGAGTATAAGCCAGTCTCAGTCACGCTGCAAACCCGTGCCTACTATCTGCGGTTTCGAGTCGATGACCGGCCCGGGATCATCGCCAGGCTGGCTGGCATCCTGGCCAGCAAGCACATTAGCCTGGAAGCGGTTTTGCAGGAGCCTTGCGACACCAAACACGATCTTCCTTTCGTCATTACGGTCGAGCCGACCAGCGAGCAATCGGTGCGAGACGCGGTGGAAGAGATGGCACAGCTCGATTTCTTGCGGGAGGCGCCGCTGGCTCTTCCCATGGAGACGGCACTATGAAGGAAGTCACGAGTCAAAAGTCAAAAGTCAAAGGTCCAAAGTGCGCGGCGGTGCTTTGCGCCGTGCTGGCACTGACGTGCGCGGCGGCGGCACAGGTCGCCAGGGAAGCCAACACTCAATATCAGACGCCGGATGGGCGCAAGGTAGTCGCGGCAACGCTCTCGGCGCCCGACCGCGAGGAGCGCCAGAAGCCGCGCGAGCTCGTGAAGGCGATGGGAATTATGCGGGGGATGTCGGTTGGGGATGTGGGCACCGGCATCGGGTATATGGTGCCGTTTCTCAGCCGCGGCGTCGGACCCAATGGCCGCGTTTTCGCCGAGGACATTTTTGAGGACTACCTGGCCGCCGCTAAGATGTCGGCCGACAGCCAGCACTTGAATAATGTCGTCTTCATTCGAGGCACGGACAAGGATCCGAAGCTCCCGGAAGCCTCTCTCGACCGGGTCCTGGTGCTCGACGTCTATCACCACTTCGACTACCCCGAAGCCATGCTGGCAGGTATTCACAAGGCGCTGAAGCCCGATGGGCGGCTGGTGATTGTGGAGTATTACAAGAACGAGACGGCTATGCCTAACGGGCGCGCGCTGACCCATATCCGGCTGAATAAGCCCGATGTAATCAAAGAGGTCGAGGCCAATCATTTCCACGTTGTTTCCCAAAGTGAGCATGTCCCCGATGTTCAGTACATGCTCGTGCTGGAAAAACGGTAAGCTAGTTCTAGAAAGAACTGGGTTTTGCATGACAATCTGGACTCGATGGACGAAGTGTACGGTGCTGTCGCTGGCGATGTTATTGCCTCTCGGCGCGGCGGACAAAGGCATCACTAAGCAGCAGGCAGATGAGATTCTGAATGAGCTCAAACAGATCCATCAACTGCTGGAGAAACAACAACCCGCTGCGGCGCAGCCGGAACAGCCAACGCGGGCCAGGGTGGCTACTAAAGGAGCGTTTGCGATTGGCTCCAAAGACGCGCCGGTCACGATGGTGGAATTCACCGATTTCCAGTGCCCGTACTGTCAGCGTTTCCACGTGAGCACGTTCAACGATTTGAAGAAAAATTATATTGACACCGGAAAAGTGCGTTTCGTCAGCCGCGATTTGCCGCTCGATTTCCATCCGAACGCGATGCAAGCCGCCCAGGCCGGCCGGTGTGCGGGCGAGCAAGGGCAGTTCTGGCCCATGCGCGACCAAATGGGATCGCACCCCGAGCAGCTCGATATCGCCCACCTGTTGGCCTTCGCCGGAGACTTGAAGCTGAATGTGGATACGTTCCGTGCCTGCGTGGAGAGCGGCAAATATAAGAACGCCATTCAAACCGACATGCAGGAAGCGGTGAAGATTGGCGCGAACGGCACTCCATCGTTCGTCATCGGCAAGACCCAGCCCGACACCGTTGACGGCGAACTGGTGATCGGCGCGATGCCGTATTCGGTGTTCGACGCCAAGCTCAAGGAACTGGCCCGCTAGACTCGCGGTTCGATCAGAGCCGCCGCCGTTAGGGAGCGGACTCTCGTACTTTAGCGCGCCGCCAGATCTTCCAAAAAGATCCTTCGCGCTTCCGTGTAATCGCCCGGGAGCAGGGGGCCCAACTTAGCGTTCTGCTCGGCCGCCTCGCGTTCCTGCGCGAACGTGGTGTTCAGGGATTGAAATGCCAGGATGCAGGCTTGGACCAGGTCGCTGCTGTATGCCGGCGCGGCATCGATTAGCTGATTCGCGCGGCCGAGCAGGTTCTCGGCGGTCTGCACGCGCGCGGGCGCTTGTTCGATCATCTCGCCGCGCGCAGAGAGCGCGAGGTGCGGCCCGAACGCATGGACCAGGGTGGCCCATCGGTCGAGCACGATCAGCGCGCCATAACGGTGCAAATCCAGCGCCATCTCGTAAGAGAACCCGCCGCCTTTCAGCCGGCCTTCCAGGCGGCGCAGCGCCGCCGCGGCGGCATTCAACTCGCCGCTCAGCGAATCGATGAAAGCCGCCGCGCAGCCGAGAAATTGCGGTTCGTTCAGGCTGGGATACCGGGTGATGCGCAAGCGCGCCTCAGGCCATGTGCTCGCCCAGCGCCCGTTCGACTTCATCTGGAGCCAGGCGCTCGCCTTCATTCAAGCGCGTGAGGAGGGACTCGATAATCTCTTTGGCCTCGTCTTTGCCGTAATTCTTGATGAAGCCGTCGAAGAAGTGCTCGCCCGCCAGGGCGTGATTGATCTCGGTTTCTTTGTTGTGGTCCTGCAACTCGGTAAAATAGACCACCCTGTACTTGCCCGTGTACTCGGTTTCCCGGTAAATCTCGAACATCACCTTGTCCGACTCGAACAGCATAACTTCCGAGATTATCACAGGGGCTGCGTTTGGGTTACAGCCCGCGGTCGGGAGCACCTGCCGGCGTCTATTGATCCGGACGGTGTGATTTGCTCTAAGAGACCCGCTCTGCTTCCAATCGCCTCAAGTTGCGTTCGATGGAGTCCGCCTTCTCTCGCTTCTGTTCAGATTCCGGCCAGCGTGACACTACCGACAGGCGGTAGCGCTCAAAGGCAATAGCGGAATCGAGAGGGCTGATCTTAGGCCGCGGCCGGGGCGCGGGGCCGGTTTGGTGCCAGTGGCTGTAATTGTTGTCATTGGCTTGCACGCGCATATCCTACTTTCAGACTCGATTGTATCAAATCCAGCCGAAGCCCGCAAGATTCCCTTAGCCCGTAGAGCTACTTAGGCTTACGGGCGAGGGCCAGAGTGAGCAGGCCGCCCGCGGCGATCAACACGGCTACCGGGCGCGGCACAAGAATCGCCTTGTCCCGCCGGACGCGGTATGCCGTGTGGCCAATCCGCTCGTGAGTCGTGTAGGCGACGCGCGGCGCCAGGACTAGCGTTAACCCGAGTAGAATCAGGAGCACCCCGAGAATTCGCAGCCACAGAACTTCCAGCCGCCCCACGTCCTTGATGGTAGCAGCGCCAGGCCTCTCGAAGCGGTGAATGGTGCTGCGCGCTGTTGAGCGGCATCGATTCGCAGGTTAGAGCCTGTAAAAATGAGCGATGATCCTTCGAAAAGCGTTCGCCGGCAGAAGACGATTCAGAACGGCTGACAATCTCTGAGAGGCATGCCCGCAGGTGTAACGGAAGCCGCTCGCACGGCCCTCTACAATCCGGCAAATTAGCCGCGCGACCATGTCAGGGGAAACACCGCGCCTCTCTTCATTCTCGATAACTCGGAGACATCTCGCGAATGAGGCGGCATAGACAGAGTTCCGGTTGCCGGCTGCCGCAACCATTCGATTACCGGTAAACCCGGTTCGCACATCTCCCGGTTCCACCAACGCGGCCCGGATTCCGAATGGTCTTACTTCATACGATAAACTTTCCGTCCATCCCTCCAGGGCGAATTTGCTTGCGGAATAAAAGCCCTGAAAAGGAAGACCGAATCGGCCGCCCAGAGAACTGACATTCACGATAATCCCCGAGTGGTGCTGCCGCATCGCTGGTAATACCGCCTTGGTAACGTGAAACGCACCCATAAAGTTCACGTTCATCTGGTGGAGCGCTTCTTCCGTGGAGGTGTCCTCGATCGCGCCCGCCAGTCCGCATCCGGCATTATTGATAAGCACGTCTATCGTACCGGCCTGTTCCACAATTTCTGAGATGGCTCTGGTGACGGACTGATCGTTTAGCACATCCATGACGACCGGCCGGAAAATCGCAGGATGAAAATCGGTGCTTCGGCTGGAACCGAAGACGGTGTAACCCCGGGCGGACAGCAATTCGGCGCAAGCCGCTCCGATCCCTGACGATGCTCCCGTGACCAGAACGATTTTAGACGGCATTCCTCTTATCCGAACCGCTTGACAATCATAGAGGCAGCCACCATACTTCGTGAGACTTTCCAATTACTTCACAAGGAGGATCCATGGCGGCAAAGCCCAAAGTGAAGACCACGAGTAAGAAACCGGCCAGGAGCAGTACCAAAACAAGAGTTACACCATCCGGCATGGCGAGGACGCTGCACCACCGGGTCACCGCCCAACGCAGTCATACTGGCGAGACGCTTCCCGGAATGCACCGCACCGCAAAAATGACCCACGCCGGCGCCACTGCCCATTTCGACGTGTCCTACCTCACGAG
The DNA here is from genome assembly GCA_964554945.1 of uncultured Solibacteraceae bacterium. Classification (GTDB taxonomy): domain Bacteria; phylum Acidobacteriota; class Terriglobia; order Bryobacterales; family Bryobacteraceae; genus PSRJ01. Next base: position 4,834 of record CAZKQQ010000303.1, read on the forward strand.
CCTCGGCAAGAATGGCGCGGCCCTTGCCAACGCGATCCTCCAGAATTGCGAGCGGGATTTCACGACCTTACAGCAGGCTTTCGGCGGGATCATACCACAGCGGCTTCCCTTTGTCGTGCAGATTACTTCCGACAACTCGGGTGCATCGCATTCCAGTTGCATGGGAACCGACATCTCGGTGGGAGGCAAATCGGCGGCCGACGTCGATTTCATCCGTTCCCTGTTGGTTGCCGAAGCCGACGAGGTCTTTATGGCGAATTTCGGTCGCGGATGGGATTGCGGCGCCAGCACTGGCGAAGGCCTGTCGCGCGTGCTCGCGAATGACATCTACAAAGGCGTGGAGCCGGCGAATTTTATTTCCTCCACGGTGTGGCTGAGCCTGAATCCGCGACCGAACTTTGTGGATCACACGGACCCGACAGACACGAGCTATCCCTCCATCGGCTGCTCGGTGCTGTTCCTGAACTGGCTCCGGTTCCAGTTGAATTACAGTTGGGCGAAAATCATCGGGGCGGGCGCCGGGACTCTCGCCGCCACCTATAAGAATCTGACGGGCAACGCGACAGGGTGGAACGACTTCACGGCCGCCCTCAATACGAAGTTCCCGCCTGGCAAAAAGTACAACCTTACTACCGACAACCCGTTTCCGCTGTGAGCCATCGCTGCGCTCGATAATTTTCCGTAATGCTTCGAGTCCAGCAGCGACGCGATCGGTAATGCGCAGTCGGGCCGTTCGGGAATATAGCGTGGCCGGGCCCGATACATGGCGTTGCGTTACCGCTGTCATAATGGGGGCGGTGGCGTTTCATGATGCGCTACCCATTGCTTCGCATTCTCCACCATCTCCGCGTGACCGCGCCGTTCTGCCTCTGCGATCAGTTGAGCAACACGCCGCTCATAGGTAGACACAATTCGGGAAAGCCAAAGATAATATCGGAGGCGTTTCTCTAAACCCTCATCGCTTAGCGCAGCCCACACCGGAAGCGATGCCTCGGGCATTGCCGCAATTATCTCGCGCCCTCGCCCGCAGGGCGAAACTAAAATGTGGGCTCTGATACCTGGGGCTACGGCGGCCCGTATCGAAGCCCACGGCCGCAAGCCAGGGAAGAGACGCCGATGATTCTCATTGTGGATCTGGATCCAATCATTCTTCGAGAAGGAAGCGAGAGCTTTTGAACCAACCGCCGGCATCCATTGCGCGCAATTCAAGGCAAACGTTCGACTTAGCGAGCTGCCAGACATAACACTCATGCGCGCTACGCGATCGCCCGCGTTATAGCCAGGTCGATCGCTTCCGAACGCCG
>CAZKQQ010000304.1:0-6063 GCA_964554945.1 uncultured Solibacteraceae bacterium
TCCCGGGGTCGGGGTCGAAAAGGCCGAAGTCTTGAACCAGGCGTCCGCCGTGTGCGGATAGCTGATGGCTCCGTTCAGGTTGGGCCGGTTTCCTCCCTGGGATCCGAAGCCGGTCCAATTCGGCAGGCCGTTGTAGCCCGCTGGGCCGCCCAGATAGACGTTCACCGGCATGCCGCTCATCGCGGAGACATATCCGGAGAATTGCCAACCGCCCACCACAGTCCGCACCGCCCGGCTGGCATGGTGCCGGAAGAGCGGAATGTCATAGACAAAATTGGCGTTGAAGACGTTCGCACGGTTGAAGTAGGCCGGTCCCGTTCCATATGCCCGGTCATAAGGGTTGGGTAGGGATTGGAGGTCGCCGCCACTACCGCTGCCACCCGTCGAATCGATGGCTTGCGAATAGGTATAAGCAGCCTGAAAGCTGAAGTCTCTCGAAAGCCGGGAGTTCAGGCTGGCCTGGAATGAGTTGTAGTGGCTGTTGGCCCCGTTTTCGTATAGATTGATGGAGCCAAACCCGGCATACGGAACGACGTTGTTAAACTGAACCGTGTTGCTGATGAGACCCGGCAACACGCTCTGGGAGGGCAGGTTCGTCTCGTCCCGATAGCTCTGGTGCCGGTTCTGGTTGCCGACGTAACCCAGGGACAACACGGTTTTCTCGCCTATTGATTGTTGGACACCGAGGCTGAACTGGTAGCTCGTCGGCGATTTGTAATTCGTCTCGCTCAGTCCCACAATGCTGGCCGGCAGGATCGGGTTTACCGCCTTCAGGCCGGTCTGCAGGAGGACCGCCGGATTGGAAAGGGAGACGCCGGTGTTTGTGACGCTGGCGCTGAACGGAATGTTGCCACCGCCGTTGTACACGTCGTTCCCCTGGATCCGTTCGTACATGATCCCGAAGCCGCCGCGGATGATGGTCTTGCCGCTGCCTGTGACATCATAGGCGAAACCGATGCGCGGGCCCCAATTGTTCCAGTGGTTTGCCACCAGGCCATTGGGAATGCCGCTCTTGCCCGCGAGGCCGAGCCCGTTGCAATAGAATTGCACTCCCGCCAGGATGGAGTTGGGGCTGGAGCACAAGGCCGGGCTGGCCGGGCTGATGCTGCCGTCCGGCAAGTAGACAGGCTTCTTGGATGGGTCGTACAGGTTGGGATAGAAGCTCGCCATGCGGTCATTGAGCTCATACGTATGCGGAATTCCGTCCCACCGCAAGCCGAGGTTCAGCGTCAGGCGCTTGCTGGCGCGCCAGTTGTCCTGAACATACAGTGCATACGACTTGCTGTTCCAGTAACCCGAGTCCTGTACCGCCTGCTCCGTGTACGAGTTGGAAAAGCCGAGCAGAAAATCGGCAAAATCGTTTCCGGTGTACGTCCCGTTAAAGTTGAAAGACCCGTTGGTGTTACCGAAGGTGTCCTGGACCTTTGTGTACCACAGGATGTTCCCACCGAATTTCAATTGGTGGCTACCTTTGCTCCAGGAGAAGTCGTCGCTCCATTGGTATGAATTGGCAGCGTTGCTCCACGGCCAAGCCTGCGTCTGATAATTGGCGCCGGTAGAACCGTTAAGATTAATCTGCGGATTCCGGTTCAGGTTGTTGGGTCCAGTGAACAGCCGGGATACGCTCCACCCGCTGGGCTGCGCGAATATGCCCGTTGGCGTGATATTGATCCGGTTGCCGTTGAAGTTGAAGGAAGCCTCGTTGAGCAGTGTCGGGCTGATGGTGTAGATCATTCGGCCAACAGCGCTGTACGTCGGGTTGCCGAACGTGTTGCCGATGGTCGGAACGTTGCTGCCGCTCCACATCGTGTTCACATAGCCCTGCTCGATCTGCTCGGCAATGAAGTGCCCGAAAACCGTTACCTTGTCGCTGAAGTGGTGGTCGATACGGAGGGTTTCGTCCTTAAAGTTAGTCGGTGCAGTCACACTTTTTACGAATTGTCTGCCGCTAGTGGGAGCCGGGAAGATGCCCTGCTTCAGCAGGAGTTGCGCATTCGCATCCAACAGGCTGGCCGGGATGTTGTTGTTCGGGAAAGGCTGACCCGGCTGCAAACCAAGCGCTGTAAATTTGGACAGAATGGAAGGCGCCAGTTGCGCCGCAGTCGGCACATTGATGGTCGGCCCGCCGGACATGTTTCCGCCATACCAACTGGTCAGCGGCACAGTCTGGTTGATCGGGTTGCCGCCCTCGATGTATTTACGCCACTCCATGTTAAAGAAGAAGAACGTCTTGTTCTTATCCTTGTTGTAGAACTTCCCCAGCGCGACGGGGCCCCCGACGTTAAATCCAAAATTGTTGAACCGGAGTTTGGGCGCCCCTTGACCCGCCGCATTCGTGAAGTAGTTGCCGGCATTCAGGGCGTCATTCCGCACGAATTCCCACGCTCCCGCATGGAAATCTTTCGTGCCGGACTTGAGAACCAGAGTCGTGGTCCCAGCCGAGGAGAGGCCGTATTCCGCGCTGTAATTCGAGGTGAGGGCACGAAATTCGGCGATGGACTCAAGCGAAGGCATCACGCTGAGCCGGCCCTCGCCGCCCCGGTCGTAGGCCTCGCCGCCATCAATCGTGAAGAGATTGTGACCCGGGCGAGCGCCATTGATGCTGATGCCGGCATCCACGCTAACCGGTAGTTGTTTCTGGAAATCCGAGCCCATGGCGTTGGTGACGCCGGGCAGCAGGGTGGCCAACAAATAGATGTTGCGGCCGTTAGTGGCAATCTGCTCCACCTGCTGGCCGGAAATCATGTGGCTGACCTCGCTGGAATCCGATTGCACGGCTACAGGCGCTGCTTCCACCGTGATCTGCTCCGTCGCGCTGCCCAACTGCAGGCTAAAGTCGACCCGAAGGCGATCGCCGACCTGGAGCGCAACGTCTGTTTGTTCGACGGGCTTAAAGCCCGCGGCCTGTGCACGGATAGTGTATTTTCCGATTTGCAGGTTGGGGGCGACGTACTGGCCGACTTCGTTGCTGGAAGACTGGCGCACGACCCCCGTTACGGAATTTGTGATGGCAATGCTTGCGTTTGGAATTGTGGCCCCGGTCGGGTCGGTGACCGTCCCGACGATCGTGGCTTCCTGGGTAAATGCCGGGACACCAAGCCCCAGCAGTACCACGATGAGGACCAGGAATTTGAACCACTTCGTAAAGCTCATAGAGTCTCCCTGAGCGTTATTTGACTCACCCACCCGAACCACTCGGCTTCGGGCGATAACAAAATGTCGCACTGATCGCCCACACTTCGAAAAGATCTAACCTGTGAACGCTATGCCGAATGGTAGAGGGTATCTGAATCTATTCCAAGTAGCATATGGTATCTTACGTATAAAAGACCTGAATACCTCTAATTCGCAAACGCCTAGCCACTTCTATGCGGCACGTACATTACGGCTATATACGTGCTGCCAACACCACGATGATGTTCCACACCTCCGCTCGAGCGGAACCATCGCCTAAACCGGAACCGAACGGAACTGGGGAAGAGACCCGCCTCCAAATCCAGCGAGTTTTGAGTAGCGAGTTATTCCGCCACAGCCATCGATGCCAGGCGCTGTTCCGGCACATTATGGAACGTGCCTTGGCTGGCGATACCGATTCATTGAAGGAACGTGCGCTGGGTGTTGATGTTTTCGGCAGGGCACCGGACTACGACACCAATGCCCACCCGGTCGTCCGCGCAACGGCGGGCGAGATTCGCAAGAAGCTGGCGCAGTACTATCAGGATCCCGCCCATCAGGGCGAGCCGCTGATCGAAATGCATCCGGGGTCCTATGTGCCGGAATTCCACACACCGGTGTCTGCTGTAGCTTCCCCGGCCGCACGCTTGTCCGGATGGCGTGTTGCGCTGATCACGGCGACCGCCACGGCCGTCCTGATTGGGCCGGCAATGTTCTTGTTTGCCAGCGCGCCGAAGTCGGATCTCGATCGATTCTGGGCGCCGGTAATGAACGCGCCAGGTGGGGTGCTATTCAGCATCGGCCAGTCCCGTGTGTACAGTTTCCGTTCCGATGCGCATCAGAGGGAAGTGGAAACCATGATCCGGAACACGACTCCTCCGGATCTTGCATCCTCTTCGGAGCAGATCCGGCTTAACCAGTTGGTCCCCGTGTGGGACCGCTATATCGCGTTGGGAGACGCCAATTGCCTTCTCCGGTTGGCTTCGCTGTTCGAAAAGCGCGGAAAGCCGTATCGGATCCGCGGAGAAGCGGCCACGACCTTTTCCGACCTGCGCGAGCAACCTTCGGTTCTCATTGGCGCTTTCGACAACTCGTGGACGCTGCGCCTGGCGGGCGAGATGCGGTACTCCTTCTATAAGGACTTCCAGGGTCTGGAAGTGGTTCGAGATCGCGAGCATCCCGAAAAATCGGATTGGAAGCTGATCAACTCGTGGCCTTACTGGAAAATCGATGCGGATTACGCGATCGTCTCCCGCGTGCTGGATCACCGTACCGACCGGGTAGTGGTGGTCGCCGCTGGGATTACGCACTTGGGAACGGCTGGCGCCGGCGATTTTCTCAGCCAGCCGGCGTACTTCGCCGAAGTGGTGCCGCAGCTCCCGCACGATTGGCCAACAAAGAATCTCCAGATCGTGCTACGGATTCCAGTGGTGCAGGGCGCATCGGGGCATCCGCAGGTGTTGGCATCGCACGTGTGGTAAACAGATAATAACACCTGCTTGACTCCTTTCTTGCCGGGCGTTAGCATTGTGCCCGTACAAATTCGAAACTCTGCGGATCAACTTTGAGGCTGCTGGAGAATGATCCTACGGAGCCGAAGGGCGGCATGGACGCAAATGCAGAAACAGCGTAGTTACTACTTCTTTCCTTTACTCGTTGCAGTCATAGGAATCATCCCCTGTGCGAATGTTCTCGTTGGGCAGGTCACGGAACAACCTTGGATGAATCCCAAACTCTCCCCCGAGGAACGCACCGAACTCGTACTGAAGCAGCTAACGCTCGATGAGAAGCTGGGGCTCCTGCATGGCAATGGGATGGCTCACGTTCCAGAGTGGCAAATGCCTCTCACGCCTCTGACAAATGGCGGCGCAGGATACGTCGAAGGCGTGAAGCGGCTCGGCATACCGCCCCTCGTCATGGTAGATGCGGCATACGGAATAAGGGATAGCGGCGCCAACGGAAGATATTCGACCGCCATGCCTTCAAACCTGGGAGCGGCATCGAGCTGGGACCCGCAATCCGCTTGCGAGTACGGGGAGACGATCGGTCGTGAGCTGAGAGCGCAGGGTTTCAACATGTCTCTGGCGGGAGGGGTCAACCTCGCCCGTGAGCCAAGGAACGGGCGCACATTCGAATACGCTGGCGAAGATCCGCTTCTTGCCGGTACCCTCGTCGGCCACATGATGAGATGCGAACAGGACCAGCATGTTGTCGGCGACCTCAAGCACTATGCCTTGAACGACCAGGAAACCGGACGCTTCATTGTCAATGCGATCATTTCCAAGCGAGCCATGCAGGAATCCGACTTACTGGCTTTTCACATTGCGCTCTCCCTCGCCAATCCCGGCGCGGTGATGTGTTCCTACAACCGGATCAATGGGGATTTCGGTTGCGAAAACTCGTACTTGTTGCGCGATGTGCTCAAGAAGGATTGGGGCTTCAAGGGCTTCGTAATCTCGGATTGGAACGGAACCCACAGCACGGAGAAGGCATCTGCGGCTGGTCTTGATCAAGAACAGCCGATGGCTCAATTCTTCGGCGCGAGTCTTCGAGACGCGGTCAATGCCGGCAAGGTGCCGCTCTCTGAAATCGATGACCACGCTCGCAGGGTGTTGTATGCCGAATTTGTCTCTGGGGTAGTTGACGACCCGCCGCAGACCAGCGTCGTGGACGTCGAAAAAGGGTTGGAAGTGGCGCAGCGGCTGGAAGAGAAAAGTATTGTCCTGCTGAAGAACAACAATGCGGTGCTTCCGATTCTGCCGTCCAGAGTCCGCACCATTGCTGTTATCGGGGGGCACGCGGACATCGGAATGATCTCCGGCGCAGGATCCGCGCAAGTGGACCCGCCCGTCGGCAATGCCATCATGCCCCCTGGAAAGGGTGCAACCA
>CAZKQQ010000305.1:0-6057 GCA_964554945.1 uncultured Solibacteraceae bacterium
GCGTGAAGTAGGCCTGCGCATCGGTGTAACGGCCGCCCACCGTGAATCCCCAGTCGTTCCGGCGCACGGCGTTGCGGATGTGCTGACCCGCTTTCGCCGGGCTCTGCGTGCCGGCATCGGTGAACGGCATCCCGGCATTCAGCGCCTCATTGACGAAATAGTCGTAGGCGCTGCCGTGCAACTGATTGGTGCCCGATTTCATGGTGAAGTTGAAGTAGCCGCCGCCCACCTGGCCGTACTCCGGCGCGAAGTTACTGGTCTGAACCGATACCTCCTGGATCGCATCCACGCTGGCCCCCTGGCTGAGCTGTTGAATGGTCTTCCAGATGTTTCCCGTCGAATCCTGACCTTCGATGTGGATCGCCTCGCTATTGCTCGGCAGCCCGTTCACCACTACGGCGTTGTCATTGGAAAAAGCCACGCCCGGAAGCAGGGTGGCAACCTGCAGCGGGTTGCGAATCTGGCCCATCGGGCTCGCCACGACGCTTCCGCCCGAGATGGTAAGCACGGGAAGCTGGTTGGCATCGTTCATGCTGACCAGGTGGCTGACTTCCCCGCTTTCGGTCTTCAGCAGGGGCGCGGTATCTTCCACCGTGATCACTTCGTTCGCAGAGCCAACCTCCAGGGTGATGTCTTTCCGGGTGTCGGTAGCGGAAATCACTTGCACGTTCTGCTGCACAAACTTCTTGAATCCGGGAGCAGTCACCGAAATCTCGTAGGTTCCCGCCGGCACCGGCAGGACATAATTTCCCGTGGCCGACGTGCCGCCGTTAGAGACGACGCCCGTCTCCTGGTTCTTGATCTGTATGACCGCGCCAGGAATTACTGCCTTGGCGGGATCGGAAATTGTTCCGGTAATCGTACCTTGGTTCGATTGCGCCGGCAGAATGGCCGCCGTCAGAAACAGAAGCGTTGTAAACCTGCGCCGCATGAACACCTCTCCCCGTGAAAAGGCTTGATAATTCCTGGTTACCCAGTTACGGATTTGCATGCAAATCCGACAGTGGCAGGGATTCTATCCCATGTCCTGCAGTGTGTCAATAGCATTTCATCGCGCTTTATTCGTGAAGCTGCTCGTGTGATCCGTATGTGGGCCGATCTCGGGCGCATCGGATTGCATGCAGACCGAGCGCGGATTTGACACTCTTCCTAGTGAGCCGCCAGGACTCGGCAGGAACAGCTGTCTACGAATCCTGCTGGAATTCCGCATCGATGGTTGCGGAATGAGCGGGATTTCGGGGATGCGCCCGCAGCAATCTAGGATTCCGGCAGCGAGAACAGATAGGTAGTGATGTTTTCCAGGTCGCGGGCGGAAAACTTGAAGGGGGGCATCGAGGTGCCCGGGGAAAGCTTGTCGGGCGCAGCGAAGTGCTGCTCCACCCAACTACGGCTGCGGCGTTTCGACAAGCCATTCAGCGAGGGGCCGATATCCTGGCCGACGCCGTTGACCTTGTGACAGTCGCTGCATCCGTTGGCTTGATAGACCAGGGCGCCTTGCACAGCGAAATCGGGAGTGTTGTCCAGGGCGGATGCATTGTCCGGGTTGAGTTTGAGGAGGTACGCCGCGAGTGAATTCAATTGTGCGTCGCCGAGTTGGATGGCAGGCATGGAAGTGCCGGGGCGCACGCCTTGCGGCGACTTAAAATGCTGGATCATCCAAGCGGCATTCCGGTGAATGGCGGTGCGGGTCAGATCGGGGCCGATTTGAGCGCCGCTGCCGTTGATGGCGTGGCAACTCACACAATTCTCCCGCCGGAAATAACCAATGCCGGCCAGCTCTTCGGGAGAAAGCTGCATCCAGTCAGTGGGCGCGGAGTAATCGACGGCGGCTTCCGGGGGCATTTCGGTGGTCATCACGGCGGCGGTGGTCAGACTGGTCCAGCCAAGCGCGGCCAAAGCCACGACGGCGAAGGCAAAGCCGCGGCGAGTGACTTTAATCATCTGCCCGCGGTCGATAAAAGGCACGAGGATCAAGAGCAACACAGCCAAGCCGGGCAAGACTACGCTGCCGATTACTTCCATCGGGCCGCTGAAGAGTTTGAGGAACTGGAACAGGAACAGGAAATACCATTCCGGCCGCGGGATGTAGGCGGTGTCGGTCGGGTCCGCGAGTTGTTCGAGCGGAACGCGAACGGCCACTGCCATTACGAACAGAATGATGAAGGCGGCGAAGATCGCGAGCGTGTCTTTGAAAACCTGCTGCGGGTAAAACTGTTTTTTGGGGACGAGCTCGTCGCCAGGGACGGGGGCGACGCCGTGCTTACGCACAAGATACACATGGACGCCGATCAATAGCGCAGTCAACGGGGGAAGCAACAAAACGTGGAGCCCGAAGAAGCGCGCGAAGGTGACCACTCCAATACCGTTCTGGCTGCCCAAGAGCCGAACCAGATAGGGGCCGAGGACGGGAGCCGTCGCGGCGATATTGGTGGCAACGACAGTGCCAAAATACGCGCGATTGTCCCAGGGAAGCAGGTATCCGGTGAGTCCGTAGCCGAGCGTCAGAAGCAGCAGCACGACGCCGACCATCCAGGTTGCTTCGCGCGGCTTTTTGTACGCGCCGTACAAGAAGACCTGGACCATGTGAAGCACCACAACGACGATCATCACGCTGGCGCCCCAGTGGTGGAGGCCGCGCATCAGGCGCCCGCCGGTGAGCTCGGTCAGAATGTAGCGGAGGCTATTGTAGGCATCGCCCGGCGTGGGGGCGTAATTGAAAGCCAGCATAGCGCCGGTAAAGGCCTGGACAAGGAAAGCGAACAGCGCCACGCTGCCGAGCACCTGGTGCCAGCCGCTGGAAGCGGGAATCTCCTCATACAAAAACTTGCGGGCTGCAGTCTGAATTCCAGTCCGGTGATCCAGCCATTCGAGGATGCCGTTCAAAAAGCTCATGCGCTCTTCTCCGGCCCGGCTTGCAGTCGGCCCAGGAGCAGCTTGCTGCCCTCGATCTTGGTTTCGTACCGATCAAGCGGGCGGGGGGCCGGCCCGCCGAGGACCTGGCCGTCAATTGAAAACAGCGAGTTGTGACAGGGGCAGACGAATTCGTTCTTACCGTTATCCCAATGATAGGCGCAGCCCAAGTGCGTGCACTGGGGCCCATAAGCAACTACTTTGTTATTGGCGGTTTTGAGCACCCAAGTGGTGTCCTGCTCGCTGGAAACCTTCCAGCCGTCGACGCGCATGCGCCGGAACGTCATTTCAACCGGTGTGCCGGTGGGCACCTGGGAGAGATCGCCGGCTTCGATCCAGTCGCTTTGTTTGCGCAGCTTGGGCGGGACCAGGAGGTAGATCAGAGCGGGAACTGCTAAAGCGGCGCTGATCAGGCCCCAAATGCCATAAATTGCAGCTACGTAGAAGGTTCGCCGCGTTTGGCCCACAACGGGCCTCGGATTTTCGGTAGTCCCCACATGGTCCATGTTACAAAAATTTCCCCTTGAAATTGGGTGTCTCTTGTAAAGGATTTGGAAAACCTTGGAAGGTTACACTTGCGGCGGGTGAAACGTGGTTGGGCGCCGGACCAGGCGGGCTACTTCATTTCCGGGCTGGTGGGGGTGGCCGGTTCCGGGCCCGAGTTCTGGTGGATCACCATGGTCTGATCCGAATAGAAGGTGCGGCTCCCGCTACTGTTAAACGCGACGGGGCTGGCATTGATGACGTAGCCAGCCTGATTGCCGGTAAGAGTGAATTTGTAACCGCTCTTGTCGCCGCCGGACAAGTCATTGCCGATCAGATCGGCGGCAGAGGCATTAGCGGAACCACTGGCCGGCGGCCCCAGTTCGGCGAGAGAAACGGCAAAGCGGCCGTAGGTGGAATAGTATTGCACCTGGGCCGTGTGCAGTGTGCGGATAGCGGCGATGGCGGAAACTTCCTGCGCCTGCATGCGGGCGCGACCCAGTTTGGGGAGCGCGATCGTAATGATGATCAAAATGATAGCCACCACGATCAGCAGCTCGATCAGGGAAAAACCACGACGTTTTTTAAGGTTCAACATATCCGGCACTCACATTTTATGACGGTTCAGGCCCGCGGAACGTGCAGGGAATCGAGTGATGTAACGACACCTTGAAGCGCTTCTAGCTGTTTGCGGAATTCGGGTAAGAGGCTGAGGCGCAAGGCATTAGCTCCATCAGAGAGGGCGTGTTCGGGGCGGTCGTGGACTTCCACGAATATTCCGGACACGCCGACGGCAACGGCGGCCCGCGCGAGGGGGGCGATGAATTCGGGCTGGCCGCCGGAAGCCGTTCCGGCGCCGCCGGGAAGCTGGACGCTATGGGTCGCGTCGAAGACCACGGGCCAACCGGCATCGCGCATAGTCTTCAAGCCGCGCATGTCGACCACCAAATTGTTGTAGCCGAATGATGTGCCGCGCTCGGTGAGGACCACCTGGCGATTGCCGGTGGCGGCGACTTTGTCGGCGGCGCGGTGAATATCGTGTGGTGCGACGAACTGGCCTTTCTTGATGTTGACGATGCGGCCGGTGCGGCCGGCGGCGATGAGCAGATCGGTCTGACGGCAGAGAAGCGCGGGGATCTGCAGAATGTCGGCGACTTCGGCGGCGGGCTCGGCCTGGCCGGGCTCGTGAATATCGGTGAGAATCGAAAAGCCTTCCGCCCTGACGCCGGCCAGGATACGGAGGCCTTCCTTCAGACCGGGGCCGCGATACGCGGCAGCGCTGGTGCGGTTAGCTTTATCGAAAGAGGCTTTGAAGACGAAATTGCCGAGCGCGTCGCGGATGCCGCGCGCCATGCGGAGGACGTGCTCTTCGCTCTCGATGACGCACGGTCCGGCGATCCACACCAGGGAACCGCTGGAGAAGGCGCTGTACTCAACGGGCACGCGAGTATTGAGGCTCCGCATCACCGGCGGCAAGATCCGGGACGGAGGTTCCGTCGCCGGCGGCGCGGCGCTTGCGGTGCTCGTAAGAAGCGCCGATGAAGGCTTTGAAAAGCGGATGCGGCTCCATGGGCTTGGATTTGAACTCGGGGTGGAACTGGCAGCCGAGATACCAGGGGTGGTCGGCGATTTCGCAGATCTCGACGTAGGTGCCATCGGGGGTCTCGCCGGTGATGCGCAGGCCGGCGGCTTTGAGGCGTTCTTCGTACTCGCGGTTGAATTCGTAGCGGTGGCGGTGGCGCTCATTGATTTCGCGCATACCATAAGCGCGGTGCGCGAAGCTATCCTCAGCCAGGCGGCACGGCCAACCACCGAGTCGCATGGTGCCGCCGAGCTCGTCGACGCCCTTCAACTCACGGAGCTTGAAGATGACGCGGTGGGGGGTGCCGGGATTGAATTCGGTGGAATCGGCATCTTCGAGGCCGCAGACGTTGCGAGCATACTCGATGACGAGAGTCTGCATACCGAGGCAAATGCCGAAGTAGGGGACTTTACGCTCACGAGCGTAGCGTATGGCGTTCAACATACCGGCGATGCCGCGCTTGCCGAAGCCGCCGGGAACCAGGATGCCGTCATATCCCTCGAGCTGACGCTCCCACCCTTCACCCGTGACGCCCTCGGCCTCGATCCAGTGGATATTCACCTTCAGTTCGTGGGCAAGGCCCCCGTGCAGGAGCGCTTCCTTCAAGCTCTTGTAGGAGTCTTCGTACTCGACGTACTTGCCGATCAAACCGATGGTAACTTCATCGCGCGGGTGCTCCATGCGGGCGAGCATGGCGTTCCAGCGGCTCAAGTCGCGCGGGCGGGCGTCCATGCGCAGGAGGCGGAGAATAATTTCGTCGACACCTTCGCCGGCGAACATGGCGGGGACTTCGTAAACGGATTTCACGTCGCGCGCAGTGACGACGGCCTGGACGTCGACGTCGCAAAACAGCGCGATCTTCTCTTTCATATCCTGAGGGATGAAACGCTCGGCGCGGCAGAGCAGGATATCCGGTTGGATACCGATGGCGCGCAATTCTTTGACGCTGTGCTGGGTGGGCTTGGTCTTCAGCTCTTTGGTCGCCATCAGATAGGGCAAGAGGGTTACATGCAGATAGAGCACATCGCGGCGCCCGACATCCTTACGCATCTGGCGAATGGCCTCCAAATATGGCTCGCCCT
>CAZKQQ010000306.1:0-3291 GCA_964554945.1 uncultured Solibacteraceae bacterium
TCCGGTTGATGAGATCGCCGATGTGTTCGATGAATTGACCGTAGATGTAAGGGGAGATGGGCGGGGCGGTCGTGCGCGCATCGATCGTCACCGAGATTCTCTCCGCGGGCGCATTCGCCGGCTGCGCGCTCAGCGCGATCATCGAGGCAACTTCGGCCAGAAATAAGGCGGACAATCGTTTCAGCATTGGTCGGATCCGGGCGTTCGCAGCAAGAGATATCGTAAGCCACCGCTCTTATTTCTGCAATGGCTTGCATTTTTTGGGACTCCAGCGCGGCCGGAGACTAATATTCACAGGATGAAAGCGTGTGCATTCAACCGGCTACTGATTCGGCGAAACCAGCTTCGGAGGTTGCCATCCTCCGAAAATCTCCTCGAGCCGCAACGCCACAGCGAGGGCAATATCCTCGCGGTACGGCCGGGTGGCCACCTGCACCGCCAGGGGCAGGCCCTCCGGGGAGCGACCGCAGCAGACCACCGCCGCCGGCCAGCCTGCCACATTGTAGGCCATCGTATAGCTGAACGCACGAAAGTTCCGGTCTTCGATCGATGTGCCCATCGGCAGCGCGGCCTGCGCGTAAACGGGTGAGAGAATCACGTCATAATTTCGGAGGAAAGCATACATTTCGCTCCGATAACGGTCGAGCTCGGCCCAATAGCCCGCGAACCCTTCGAGGTTCACGCGGTAGCGCTCCAACTTGGCAAGCCAGGCGGAGAGCAGTGGGTGCAGCCGGTCCGATCCCAAATGCTGGAGATAGGAGCGCAGGGAATCGCCGCCATCCGCACCGAGCAGCTTCATCTCCAGATCATACGCTTGCGGCAGACATGCCGGCCGGGCCTCCTCCACCGAAGCCAGTTCGGCCGCCAGTGCCTGCGCGGCTGCCCGGACGACCCCGGACACTTCCGCCGTGGCCGGAATGAATCCGTTGTCCGTGTAGAACGCGGCTCGCAAACTGCGGAGATCCACGGTGCGCGGATCGGCGAACGGTATATCGGCCACCGAGAAGTCGCACCCGTCGCCTTCGACCAACAGGCGCATCAGCAAGCTGAGGTCTTCCACATGGCGGGCCATCGGACCGATCTGCCAGAGCATTTCAATCCAGCCGCCGGCCGGCGGGAAATGGCCGGTCCGCGGCAGTCGGCCGGAAGTCGGTTTAATGGCAGTAATGCCGCAAAATGCCGCCGGCAGGCGCACACTTCCCGCGGCATCGCTGCCCAAGCCGCAAGGCGAGCCGCAGGCCGCGATCAGGGCCGCCTCTCCGCCGCTGCTCCCACCCGGAGTTCTGGTTTGATCGTAGGGGTTGCGAGTCGGCCCAAACAGAAGGTTGTCGGTTTCGAACGCGAACAGCAAATCGGGAAGATTGGTTTTGGCAAGCGGAATCGCGCCCGCCTCCCGCAGCCGCGCCACGGCCGTCGCATCTTTGCAGGAAGCTGACGCCTCGCGCCGTCCCCAAGTCCCTGCCGTGCAAACCGTGCCTTCGACTTCGATCGAATCCTTGATACTGAAGGGGACTCCGTGTAGAGGCCCTGGCGAACACCCGCGGGCGAGATCCTGATCGGCCCGGCGCGCCAGTTCCAGCGCCTTTTCGCCGAAGACGGCAACCGTGGCATGGATCGCCGGATCCACTCTGGCGATTTGTTCCAGGTGCGCCTCGACGAGTTCGGCCGAAGAGAACTTGCGCTCCCGAATCAAGCGGGCTTGCTGGGTTGCCGAAAGATGAAGAGGTATCACTGCGAGGTCCTTTTATCGGGACGCGATTGTGTAGCCATTCCTTGCCGTTTTTAGCAGGGCGCGCGACAGCGCGTCAATCCGCGCGGGGGAGCCGTTCATTTCGCAAGCGCTTTCAGGACGCTTGCGGAGGTATCATCGATGTGATTCGCTCGTTGTATCGAGGCGAACGGAGGGGGAATGAGTATTTCCACGGCGCGGAAGTGGACCGCGGCTGGATTTCTGCTGCTGCTGCTGAATACTTCGTACCTGTGGGCATTCGCGTCTGCAAGCGTTTTCTACATGGCCAATGTGCTGGCTCATCTCGCACTCGGCCTCGTCCTCTGTCTGGCTTTTGTCTGGCTGCTGCACCGCGATACTCAATTCCGCCACGGCGCCGGACCGGCTGCCGGTTTCGTATTGGTTTCGTCGTTGGCCGCGGCCTACCTGGTCCGGTTTGGGAACACGCTGGATCACCGCTGGGCCTTGTGGCTGCACATCAGCGCGGGGCTGCTGGGTACGCTGCTGCTATTCCGATACGTATGGCAACGCGCGGCAACGCAAGGAGGCAAATGGCAAACCCTTCGCCGGGCATTTGCTGCGTGCTTAGCAATTCTGATCACTTTGCCCGGTGCAACGGCAATTTATCAGAAAGTGTTTCCGGACGCGGACGGCTCGATCCGAAATCCATCATCCGCCCCGACCACCATGGCAGGAGAAGGCGGCGGCACGCAGTCTCCGTTCTTTCCTTCCTCGGCAAAGACGAACGTGGGCGGCATCATTCCCGCGAACTTCTTCATGGATTCGGAAGCCTGCGGCGAATGTCACAAGGATATTTTTGAGCAATGGAAGAGTTCGGCGCACCACTTCGCATCCTTTAACAACCAGTTCTACCGGAAATCCGTGGAGTACATGCAGAGCGTGGTGGGGACGCGCCCGAGCAAGTGGTGCGCGGGTTGCCACGATCACGCTGTCTTCTTCAACGGGCGTTTCGACCGGCCGATCAAGGAGCAGATCGACACGCCGGAAGCCCACGCCGGACTGGCGTGCACCTCGTGCCATGCGATCGTGCACGTGAACAGCACCATGGGCAATGGCGCCTTTACCATTGCTTACCCACCTCTCCACGAGTTGGTAAGCAGCAAGAATCAGTACATCCACGCCATCGATTATTTCCTGACTTATCTCAATCCGGAACCGCACCGCCGGACGTTTATGAAGCCGTTCATGCGGCAGGATGCCGCGGAATTCTGCTCGGCATGCCACAAAGTGCACCTGGACGTGCCGGTAAACCGGTACCGCTGGTTTCGAGGTTTTGACGACTACGACAATTGGCAAGCCAGCGGTGTTTCCGGGCAGGGCGCGAGGTCGTTCTATTACCCGGATCATTCGTCCAACTGCGCCGATTGCCATATGCCGCTGGTGGCGTCGAAAGATCCGGGCAATCGCGCGGGGAAAGTGCATTCGCACCGTTTCCCGGGCGCAAACACGGCGCTGGCCTACGTGAACCGAGACGATGAGCAGTTGCGAACCACCGAGGAATTTCTGAAATCCGGATTCATCTCGGTGGACATTTTCGGGGT
>CAZKQQ010000306.1:3391-6053 GCA_964554945.1 uncultured Solibacteraceae bacterium
CGCTCCTACCAGTTGGATGGCGACGGCAACCCCATCAACAAGCGGAACGCGTGGCAGGCGCGCAGTGTCTTATACGTGCACCAGATCCCGCCGGGAGCGGCCGATGTGGCGCATTATCGATTGCGGATTCCGAGCGACGCCAAGGGGCCAATCACCGTCTCGGCCAGGCTCAACTATCGCAAATTTGCCTACTATTTCACGCAGTTCGCATACGCAGGCGAGCCCAAACCGAACCAGCCGGCCTCGCTCGTCAGCGCAGACTTCAACGGACTCGATTACAGCTTTGATGCGGCCCACATCCCGTCGAACGTGTCCGGCAAGATCAAGGGCGCAATTCCCGTTTTGCCGATTGTCACGCTGGCCGAGGCACAGGCGCGTATCTCGGTGGGCGACCCGCGCACCGAGACCGAATGGCGGCCGGTGGTGAATCAGGCGATGCGCGAGCGATGGAACGACTGGGGGATCGGCCTGTTGCTGCAAGGCGATCTGAAAGGAGCGGAGTATGCGTTTCGGCGTGTTACGGAGGCGGATTCCGAATACGCCGACGGCTGGCTCAATGTGGCGCGCGCCTTGATTCAGGAAGGCGAAACCGACAGGGCCAAGCCGTTTCTGGCGCACGCTCTGAAACTCAACGATCAGCTCGGCCGGATTTACTATTTCCAGGCACTGGTCGAAAAAGCCGACGGCGATTACGATGCGGCGCTGCGATCTTTGAACCATGCCGCCTCGCTTTATCCGCGCGATCGCGTGGTCCTCGATCAGATCGGGCGCATTCTTTTTCTGAAGCGCCAATATCAAGCCGCACTCCGCGTTTTGGAGCGTGTGGCGGCGGTGGATCCCGAGGATCTCCAAATGCATTATCTGGCGATGCTGTGTTACCGCGGCCTCGGCATCCTGGCGGAAGCGAATCGCGAGCAACAACTGTTCGAACGCTTCAAAGCGGACGAATCGTCGCAGTCGCTGACCGCCAAGCGCCGGCTGATCAGCCCGGAGGACAATAACGAGCGCCAGAGTATTCACGAGCACACCAGCGTGGAACTCTCCGGAGTTCCCGGCGGCGGTGCCGGACAATGAAGATCATCCGCTTTCTGGCCGCGGGATGGATTCTCGCGGCCGCCGCCACGCCGCCGAACGGAGCCGTGCGGCTTACGGATATCACGCAATCGGCCGGAATCCGGTTCAGGCATAACAGCGGAAGGGCGGGGAAGAAGTATCTTCCGGAGACGATGGGTTCCGGCGCGGCCTTCTTCGACTACGACGACGACGGGTGGCCCGACATCATCCTGATCAATGGCAAAGATTGGACGTCGCGCGGGCGTCCCTCGCTCAGCGCGCTCTACCATAACAACCGCAATGGAACGTTTACCGACGTCACGATCGGGAGCGGCCTGGATGTGGAAATGTACGGGATCGGCGTGGCGGTGGGCGACTACGATAACGATGGCCGGGATGACGTGTACATTACGGCGCTCGGCGGCGACCACTTGTTTCACAACGAAGGCGCGGGCAAGTTTCGCGATGTGACTCCAGCGGCGGGGATTCACAACGCCAGTTTCGGAACCAGCGCGGCATGGCTGGACTACGACCGCGACGGCAAGCTGGATTTATTCGTCGCTAATTACGTCCAGTGGGATCCTCGCGGCGATCTGTGGTGCTCACTCGATGGAGTTAGCAAGTCGTACTGCACTCCCGAATCGTATAAGGGCACGGAATCCAAGCTGTATCACAACCTCGGGGGCGGCCGGTTCGAAGACGTCAGCAGGAAAGCGGGGCTAAACGATCCGACGAGTAAGTCGCTCGGGGCCACGGTGCTCGACTACGACAACGATGGCTGGCCGGATCTGTTCGTTGCCAACGACACGCAGCCGAACAAGCTTTACCACAACCAGCACGATGGTACGTTTAAGGAGGACGGGCTGGCGGCCGGCGTGGCGTTCAGCGAGGATGGGGTGGCGCGGGGCGCGATGGGAGCGGATTCCGGAGATTACGACCGATCCGGCCGCGCTCATCTTGTGATTGGTAATTTCTCCAACCAGATGCTCGGCCTCTACCACAACGAAGGCAACGGCCTGTTCGTCGACGAAGCGCCTTCCTCGACAGTGGGACGAGCCAGCCTTCTCAGCCTGACTTTTGGGGTGTTCTTTTTCGACTACGATCTGGATGGATATCCGGACTTGTTTGCAGCGAACGGGCACATTGACGAAGAAATCGGCCGCGTTCAGCCCAAGATTCAGTACCGCCAGTCTCCGCTATTGTTTCGCAACCTCGGCAACGGCAAATTCGAAAATACATCGGCGAGCGTCGGTGACGAGTTCCAGCGTCCCATGGTGGCGCGCGGAGCGGCGTATGCGGATATCGATCGGGATGGAGACCTGGATCTCCTGATCACTACCAATGGCGGTCCCGCTTTGCTGTACCGCAATGACCTCAGCAACGGCAATCACTGGATCAACGTGCGGACCGTCGGCAGCAAATCCAACCGCGATGGGATTGGGGCGGTGGTACGGATCGAGAGTCGCTCCGGCAAGCAGTGGAACATGGTGCGCAGCGGCTCGAGCTATTGCTCGCAAAGCGATCTGGCGCTCACGTTCGGATTGGGTCCGGACACCATGGTTTCCTCGATCGAAGTCGAATGGCCCAGCGGAACGAAGCAAAAGTTTGG
>CAZKQQ010000307.1:0-5807 GCA_964554945.1 uncultured Solibacteraceae bacterium
CTTGTCCATATCGATGCGAAGGGCAAAGTGATCCGAGCCGAACCAGTTTCCAAGCAGAGCGCAAATATCGTGCTGGTTCAAGCAGCTCTGGACGCTGCGCGCGGCTGGACCTTCCGTCCCGCGACCGTTGGTAACACGCCCGTGGCTAGTGAGATGGTCTTGAAGTTCAATTTCACCGCTAAGCGCTGACCCAGCACCCCGCGCATTGCGAGGCCACACCATTCACCAAAATCTGATTGCGCCCAACTCCGCAAGCGCGGCACTCGGCACCGCTTCTTGCGATGACAACCAAAGGATGACATGCGGGAAAGGAAGCAGGCGGCTAAAATTAACGGGTCTTCATCATTCGGAGCTGCTATGAAATATCCCCCGGCCTCAACCGACAATCACAGCCAACTCGTGGCGCACATCCAATCAGCTCGCGCGGCGCTGCGGACAATTACGGAGGCGTCAAAACGGAACGCAATCCTTGATGAACTCCGCGCCGCGACCAACAAGCTTTGGGAACTCATTATGCGCCGGGGACTCGCAGCCGATTCGTACCGGCACTACCGCCGCGCATCCTCGGTTCGGTTGAGGAGCTAAACGTAAAGCCTGGCGTTTCGGCAGGCAGGGTGTTGAGCCTCGTGTCGTTTTATAGCTTCCCGCGCTGATTCCCTGTTCAAAGCCGCGGCTTCAACCGTCAGTGTGAGATGAGGAATTGCCTCCTGCCGTTGCTCCAGCGCGGCCATCTTGAGCTGCTCCTCACTTCGAACGTGCTCCATTGTCGTGCCTGCGTACTCCCGCCAAAGCCGCTGGCACTCTGCGCAATCGTGAGAGGCCATAGTGGAAGCATAGCGTTTCCGATAGTGGAAATTCGCGCGTTTTGACGCAAATTTGACGAGAATTTAACGCCCCGCCGCCGCACCAAAGCCGAACGATATCGGTCAGCCTGCGGCCGTGTGGAAGAGGTGCGCTCTTCACGGCAAGAATTCGACGACAGGCTAGGAGACCGGCGTCAGCCTCTCACCCCTGATCGCAGCCCGGATTCTGTCCCGCGCCCAAAGTGCTCTCTTTATCGCCTCGCAGGCAAGGTCATCAAGTTCCCACAGGCCGTTCGCGCCGATGTAATTGCGAAGCACCTCCACGTCGTCCGGGTCTGGTGCATACATCTCGTTGAGTGCCGTCAGCACCCGCAGCGACACCTTCATGGTTTCGAGATGCTCTTTCATGCCGTGTAGCGAGTGTACCTGGACTCGTACGCAACTGCAACCGCCTGCGGTGCCGCACAAATCGCTGAATGCTGCACCCTGCTGCTGGAGCAGCGGAGAACCAGCGGAGAAATTCGCCATCAGAGGCGGCATAGAAAGAGGGTAACTATGTGTACGCTCGCAGCTCTCGGGTTCTTTGGTCTTTTTATCCCGCCGCAAACCTGCTGGGAACTTTCGGCCTGCTTCGGTTTGCAGCCACGCAATAATTCCATTCCTATCGTGCAGTCCCCGATTACATCCTCGAATCAATGTAATCTCTGATGCAGACCCTTGGTAATCTGCGCATTCGGAGAGTTTTCAATCCTAAAATTTCGGCCTGTTCCATTTCCACCCGCTTCAACGTGAACGGCACTGGACATGCATTACTTCCGGGCAAGGAGCCACGGATGTCTCGACAGTCGGGCAAGATCGCCTTTATTACTGCTGTCTGCGCCACGGGTTTCATTGGTCAGGGAATTTCGACAACACAGGGGACGTCGTCCAAAGCAGGCGTGCCGCTTTATCGAGTTACTGTTGTGGAGCACGGAATGGACGCGGTCAATTACCAATACCGTTCCGGAGCTACCAGAATTGATTTCGTCGGGACGGTGTTGCTTTCCAAAGCGAAGGGCGAGGCTACGGTGCAATCGCAGCGGGGGCGGACGGACATTGATGCGAAGTTCGAGAATCTGGTGCCGCCCTCGCGTTTTGGCGGTGGGTATCTCACCTATGTCCTGTGGGCGATCAGTCCGGAAGGCGCATCATGGAACCTCGGCGAAATCATTCCCGATGGCTCGAATCGCGGCCGGCTTCGCGTGACCACCGACTTATCCACCTTCGCGATGATTGTTACGGCCGAACCTTATGCCGCCGTCCGCCAGCCCGGTGACGTGGTTACTCTGGAGAATCAAGTCCGGCGCGACACCATCGGCAAGATCGTACCTGTTCGGATCAGGCCCGAATTGATGCCCCGTGGCAGTTACACGTGGCAAGCGCAGGTACAGCCGGAGTCCCAGACGCGTCCTCGTAGAGTATCGATGAGCCAGTATGAAGCGACGCTGGAACTCTATCAGGCGCAGAATGCTGTCGCAATCGCGCGGGCAGAAAACGCAGAGCACTATGCTCCGGAATCTCTTGAAACCGCTCAAAGCGCGCTTACCGAGGCTCAGCGTCTCCAATCGATCAAAGCCGACAAGAAGCTGGTAATCCAGAGCGCCCGGCAAGCGACACAAGCTGCCGAGGATGCCCGAACCATTACCGACCGGCGAAAAGAACGAGAGGGCGGCGGAGCCGCCCGCGCTGCCGCTCCTCCGCGGGAGCCCGCTCCGCCGGCGAACGAAGCCAACCGAGTGTCGACGGAGCAACCGCTGCGGTCTTTGTTACACCGGCGCCTGGACGGTTCACTTCTCAGCCAGGATACCCCGGGCGGAATGGTAATCGTGCTTCCCGACAATTCGTTTGACGGCGCTAATTTGTTGAGCAGCGTCTCGGAGAAACTCGGACCCGTCGCTTCCAGCCTGCTTTCCCAACCCAACGTCCACGTCCAGGTCGACGGTTACATCGACAATGGGGAGCTCCAATCCTGGGAACGGGCACAGGCGGTTCGGAACCAGCTGGTTGCCTCCGGGCTCGCCGCCAATCAGATTTCCATTCGCGGCGGAGCCAGCGCGCCGGGAAGCCGTGATCGCCGCGTCCAGATCATCATCTCCGTCGATTAGGATTGCCGATTCGGCAATTGGTTTTCACGCGGACTTTGCCCCTCCCATCGGTTCAAGCCCCGCGCCGCCGCATCGTCGCGATCAGCCTCTCCACCGCGCGCTCCCAATCCGGAAACAAATCCACATACTGCAGCTCGCGTTGAATCGATCGCGGCACGCGGCAGGCATCCAGCCGAACCGGAACCACGAAAATCTCATCCAACGGAATCCGCCGCGCACAATCCAGCGCATACCGGATCTCCGCCTGAAATCCTCCCCATTTGTTCACCGAGTTTCGGGAAAAACACGCGATGAAATAATCCGACCTCTCGATTGCCCGTTCAATCGCTCGGGGCCAGTTCTGTCCCGGCACCAGTTGGCGCACGTCCATCCACGGCGCGAATGCCGCGCCCTCCAGTTCTGCGTATAGCCGTTCGACTATTTCCAAATCCTCTGTTACGTAAGCCAGGAATACCTGCGGCGCGCGAGGCTCAAACCGGACGCCCCGCTGCCGGTCGGGGAAGAACGTCCCGAGACCGTCAATTTCCACTGCTCTCCCTCGTGCCAGATTGCGCAGCACGATGTGCGCGAGTTGGTCCGCGGAAACGTCCTCATTCATGCCGCTTCCCTTTCTCGCTTTCAAATGTCACTCTTCCACCCGCCCCCAGACCAAACGTCCCGACTCCCCGCAGAGGCGCTTCCCCGCCCTTCCGCAATTGCGCCAGAATCTGAGAAACCACACGGTCCAGCCGGTCAGCCGCTTCGGCCTGACTCACGCCCGCGTCCCGTGCCCATTCCCTGGCAATTTTCAGCTTCTTCATTTCGATTTCACTCTATCAGCCGAGCCCGCCCTCGCCGCCGCCAATCGAAGGTTTGGACCGGCATAAGCCCTTGAACTGTCAATCATTTGTAATGTAAGGCAATATTCAAATCTGTAGTGATTGAGACATGAACTGATTTTAATTGCGCCTTAAGAGGCTGTTCATGTGAGGTTCGATATGATAGCCCCAGACGATTTGCAGTCGTCGCTATCACAAGGAGATTCGAATGAAGAAACTGATGACGCTGATGCTCGGCCTGACGCTGGCATTCGGCACCGTAGCCGCCTCTTTCGGACAGGACGCTCCCAAGAAGGAAGAGAAGAAAAAGAAGGGCAAGAAAAAGAAGGGCGATGACACCAAGAAGGAAACGCGCTAAGCGCGCTTCCGAGTCGCAATTTGCTGGGAAGCCGCGTAGCACCGAAACCCTACGCGGCACTCCAGTTTCGTAGTTTCCCCCTCCTTTTCTTAACCTGCCTCTCTTGTCCTCGTCGTCCCTGATCTGTCCCTAAGCTCTACCGCGCCCGCGCTCCGTCGCGGGGTCATTGCTTGTGCCCGGTCGCATCTCCTACAATCTCTAGTTGGGCGTAGGTGATTCCACGCCTCCCTGATGAATATCTCTGTAAAGGGTGAATACGCGCTCCAGGCGATCTTCGATTTGGCGTCTCAGCCCCATGGCGAGCCGGTCAAAATTGCGGAGATTGCACGACGGCAAAAAATCCCTCAAAAGTTTCTCGAGCTGATCCTGGCAGGCCTCAAGCAAGGCGGATTTGTGGAGTCGCGCCGCGGCGCCGAAGGCGGCTATTTGCTGGCACGCCCTGCCGCCGCGCTCACCATAGGCGAGGTCCTGCGTTTCGTGGAAGGTTCGAACCAGACCCGCAGCCGTTCCCGTCGCAAGCCCGAAACCCCCTTTAGCGATGTGTGGCAGCAAGTCGATCGCGCCGTTTCCGGCATCCTCGATCAAACTACGTTCGGCGACCTGCTCCGCAGTTGGTCCGACAAGCAGAACAAATTTGTCCTGAATTGGGAGATCTGATTCGTGCGAGTTTACGACGACAATTCCCTGAGCATCGGCCGTACGCCCCTCGTGCGCCTCAATCGCGTGACCGACGGCGTCAAGGCCACCATCCTCGCCAAGATTGAAGGGCGCAATCCCGCCTATTCCGTCAAATGCCGCATTGGCGCATCGATGGTCTGGGACGCCGAAAAGCGCGGCATTCTTAAGCCCGGCAGGGAATTGATCGAGCCGACCAGCGGCAACACTGGAATCGCGCTCGCCTTCGTGGCCGCCGCCCGCGGCTATTCGATTACCCTCACGATGCCGGAAACGTTTTCCCTGGAGCGGCGCAAGGTCCTTCTTGCGCTCGGCGCCAATCTCGTGCTCACCGATGGCGTCAAAGGTATGGCCGGATCCATCTCTAAGGCCGAGGAGATCGTGGCATCGGATCCTAAGCGCTACTTGATGCTCCAGCAGTTCAAGAACCCCGCGAACCCCGAAATTCACTTTCGCACCACCGGGCCCGAGATCTGGGAAGACACGGAAGGAAAAATCGACGTCCTGGTCTCCGGAATCGGCACCGGCGGCACCATCACCGGGGTCTCCCGATATATTAAGAAGGAAAGAGGGCACAAGCTGATCTCGGTGGGCATCGAGCCCACCAGTAGCCCCGTGATTACACAGCATTTAGCGGGTCAGCCCATCCAGCCGGGACCGCATAAAATTCAAGGAATTGGCGCCGGGTTCATCCCCGACACTCTCGACCTCAGCATGGTCGATCGAATGGAATTGGTTTCGAATGAGGAATCTATCGAAATGGCCCGGCGCCTTGCCCGCGAAGAAGGCATCCTGGCCGGAATTTCATGCGGCGCGGCCGTTGTCGTCGCGCTTCGGCTCGGGAAATCGCCCGAGTTCGCCGGCAAGACCATTGTTACCGTACTCCCGGATGCCGCCGAGCGCTACCTCAGCACGGTGCTCTTTGAGGGACTTTTTGAAGACTAAAAGAAAAAGCGGGCGCGGTTTGGGTGATAGGGGTGAGTGCGCCCGCTGTCGTAACGGGGATTTG
>CAZKQQ010000308.1:0-5738 GCA_964554945.1 uncultured Solibacteraceae bacterium
CACGTGCGCCAGATCGGTGAGGGCCGATCGTATCGCCGTTTCCTCGCTGGTACTGGCGTTCTGAGGAATTGCGCGCTGGCGCTGCCGGTTCAGGAACGCTACATTATTTTCCAATTCTCTAGGCGAAGGTTCGCGGCTGAGAGCGATGCGGTACATTGCCTTGACCTGCTCCCGCGGATCCTTGCCGGCCTCTTTCTCGACGCGCTCGGCGAAGTGCTGCGCCTGGATGAGGAGAAATTCGTTATTCAACATCGTCAACGCCTGAGTCGGAACGGTGCTGACCGAGCGGCGCTCGCAGGTGACGTTGAGGTCGGGCTGGTCGAAGACCTCGTACATGGGATATTTCAAGCCGCGCTTAACGTAGGCATAAACGCCGCGCCTCCAAGTGGAAGGCTCCTCTTTCGTCAGCTCCCAATTGCCACGCGGCTGGTTGGCGCGCACGGATACCGGAATCGCGGGGAAGAACGACAGACCACCCGCTTCGAGGTTAAGAGTGCCGGCGGCGGAAAGCGTCACGTCGCGGATCGCCTCCGCCTCCAGACGACGGACCGGGAAGCGCCACAGATAGACATCGGTGGGATCGGTTTCGAGATTGGTCGCACGAGAAAAAGCCGACGCCATTTTGTAGGTTTCCGACGTCATGATGAGTTTCTGCATCTGCTTGATGCTCCAGCCTTGGCGCACGAACTCGTCAGCGAGCCAATCGAGCAGTTCGGGATGGGACGGCAGACTCCCCATCTTTCCGAAATTGCCCGGCGTGGCCACGATGCCGCGTCCGAAATGCCATCCCCAGACGCGGTTAATCAAGACGCGCGCAGTCAAAGGATTGTCTTTGGAAGCGATCGCTTCGGCCAGCGCACGCCGGCGGCCGCTGCTTGCGTAATCCGTCCGGTTCGGTGGATGCGGTTTGAGCAGGGGCGAGCCGCTGCTGAGCACAGTGAGGAAACCCGGCTCGACAGGCGTGCCTTTCTCGTCGGCCTTGATGTCCTCTCCGGTTGCGGCGAAGTACACCGGCGGAACCTCGAACTTCTGCCCCGCTGTGGGAATAAAGCAGCATTTCACGTCGTAAGTGGGACGGCCGGTTCCAGGGATATGCGAATCGCCGAGCCCGTCGGGCGAGAGGCGGTAGTCGCCGTCGCGAATGCCATCCGCCACCGGCAGCGGCGCAGGTAGCTTGTCCTCGAGCTCCTCGATTTTTTTCTGAAGGACCGCCCGTTTTGCTTCATCGGCATCGCTGAGTTTCAGCCCGCGCTTGCCATAGTCATTTACGCCGAAGACCTGGTCCGCTTTTGCGCGGGCTTTGGCTTTGGCGGAGGCATGAACATCCACCTTCACATCGTCCGGGTTAACATCGTCCGCCCCGATAAGCACTTGCGCAACCAGCAGCTTCTGGCCAGGCGTTCGCTGCGCCTCGGGTGTTTTGATCGCTTCCTGAATGTCCGGCGGGAACTTCTTGAGCGCGTCCTGGACCTGCTGCTCCCTCTGTTTGTCGCGGTACGGTTTTTCGATGCGGGCGATCTCCTGCAGCAGGGGCTTCATCTGCTCGCCGAGTTGCTTTTCAATCCGCTGATATTCGTCAACCTGCTGCTTTGGCACGAGGGGCTGGTCGTATTCGACGTACGGCCAGAAATCGGCCACGGACCGGTAATAGTCCATTCGGGTGATGGGGTCGAACTTGTGGTCGTGGCAACGCGCGCAATTGACCGATAGACCCATGAAGCCCTGATAGGTGGTCCGGATCATGTCGTCCATGTAGTCGAAACGGTAGGACGGGTAGTTTTTCTCACGGAAGCGAACGCGCGGACCGACGCGGTAGTAAGTGGTGGCGGTGAGGCTATCGTAATCCGGGCGGTCCAGTTCGTCACCGGCGATTTGTTCGATAACGAAACGGTCGTAGGGCTTGTCCTGGTTGAACGCCTTGATCACGTAATCCCGGTAGCGCCAGGCATTTTCGATGTCGAGATCGTATTCAAACCCCGAGCTGTCGGCGTAGCGGACCACGTCCAGCCAAAAACGGCCCCAACGCTCACCGTAATGAGAAGAAGCGAGGAGCCGGTCGATCAGTTTCTCGTACGCGTCCGACGCGGGGTCCTTGACGAAGGAATCGACTTCCGCCGCCGGCGGCAGCAGGCCGAGCAGGTCGAGGTAAGCGCGCCGGATCAAGGTACTGCGTTCGGCTTCGGGAGCGGGTTCGAGGCCCTTCTCGTCCATCGCAGCGCGGACGAACGCGTCGATGGGATTACGGCCCCACCGCGCCTCGCTAACCGCGGGCGGGTTGTGCCGCGCCACCTTCTTGAAAGCCCACCACTGGCGATCCGCATCCGTAATCTGACGTTCCGTGTACACCCCGTAAGGCGTCCGAACCGCAGGAGCAGCGGAGGATACCGTTGGTGGGGCCGGCGGGGCGGCGGAATCCCACTGCGCGCCCCGATCGATCCAGTTCTTGACCAAGGCGATTTCCGCGGCGTTCAAAGCCGGCACAGGAGGCATGGGCATGGCGGGCTGCTGCAGGCCGGCAACGCGCCGGTAGAGGGGGCTGGCCTCGGCATTACCGGGAACCAGTGCCGGTCCCTTTTCACCGCCTTTGAGCATCCCCTCGCGGCTGCTCAAGTCAAGCTTCGACATTTTGAGCGACGGTCCGTGGCATTGGAAACAGCGCTGGAGAACGGGGAGTACGTCGTTGGCGGAGACGGCCTGTGCTTGGGCGTGGACAGGCGTTGGCGCCGTCCAGTGGATCAAGGCACCCATAGCGGTGATCAGGGCTATCCCGAAAATAGGCTGTACTTTAGGAATGGATCGATTCATACGCGCTGCCCTCCACCGTGCATGCACACAGACGTCCGGTTGGTGAATAGTATATTCGAGGCGGCCGGCGAAGTCCTTGAGGATTGTCTAGCGTATTTGTAGCAAATTCTAAGCTGGTCTTCAGAGGCCCTATCTATCAGGATTTAAACCGGCAATACGGCCCTGAGGCCAGTTAATCGCCACCGAGAGAGGGGAGGAGGATTCCACCGGCAGGTTGGCCAAGAAATGACGGCCGTTAGCCGCAGCTTCATAGCGGCTGCGCCGCGTGGTCGCTTCCAGATATAGCGCGAACAGTGGCTTGGCTACTCCGGGCTGGAAAATGGGGGTGTCGGTCTTCACGTCCATGGCGATCAGTTTGTCGCCGCTGATGTAATAGAGCTCTTTTCCGTCTTTTCGCCAAGTGGGCTCCATTCCGCCATCGGCGGAAACCTGCCACTTCCCTTCCGAGGGGGGGAAGGTCTGCACGTACACCTCGGATCGTCCAGACTGATTTGAGGTATAAGCCACCCAACGGCCATTTGGCGAGATTCTGGCGTTTTCCATGGCGAACGGCCCCCAGGGTTTGCCGTTCCCTTCCAGCGGCATGGCCCAGGTGATGGGGCCAATCCGGTAGAGGAGAAGGCGCCCATCGGGAGACCACTGGTGGATGAAGTGGTTCTCGGCGGAGTGCAGCAGCAGTTTCGGTTGCGACGCTCCAGCGACCTCCTTCTGGTAGATGTCGATGATGCCATTGCGCATCACGTCAAAGGCGATGCGGCTGCCGTCGGGAGACCACACGGCATTGGTCTCATCGGCGGGATCAAACGTGAAGCGGGAAGCGGCTCCGCTGGCCAGGTCAAACAGCCAGAGATCCCGTGTTCTGCTTCGCAGGTCCATCCGTGAAACGATGAGCTTCTTCTCATCGGGCGATAGTGAGGGATTGGAATAATCGGCCGGCGTGCCCACCTGTCCAGTCCGTTTGCCCTGGCGATCGAGCCAAACCAGTTCGGTCGAACCCGTGTTTATGCGGGTGCGGTACACAAGGACACCGTTCTCCGAGGCGGAAAGTGCCGCGTGCGATACGCCGCCGCCAACGCCAATCAACACTCGCTGGGCCACCTGAACTGGCGCGCTGGTCAGTTCCAGCTTCGCCAGATCGAAGCGCTGCGCCAGGAGATCGGCGCCGCGGGTGAACAGCAGATAACCGACTCGGGGGCTCACGCCGGCATAGACCGCGTTGGTGTTGGAGTTGACCAGGCGCCGTTTGACAGAGGAATCCAGAGCCCCCAGATAAATGCCTTCGTTTTCGGGCCGCTCGCTTTGCACGAAATAAACAAAATGGCGGCCATCCGGAAGGAACTGCGGGGCGGAGTGACGGATCTCGCCGCTCGAGGTATCGACGGGTCGCAGGCGCGCGGGCTCTCCTCCGGAAGCGGCGACGCGGTAGATCTCGGGCCGTTCGGTTGTCTCGAACAGAATCACGCCTTCGCGGTTCCAAGTGCCAGACGAGCGGCCGACCGGCGTTTCGCAGACAGTGTGCGCGGCACCGCCCTGCAAGTCGAGTATTTTAAGGTTTCCGGCAGCGAAAAACGCGACCGAGCGGCTATCGGGAGACCAGAAGGCCGAATCCACCAGCTCGGTTCCAGCGAGGGGTTCGGCCGTCAGGGAGGCCAGCGACCGCAGCCACAACTGCCTGCGGCCGTCTGCCGCTACACCTATGAAGACCAGGCGCGCGCCGTCCGGCGACACGGCCATCGAGTCGAGGTCCGGCGTGGTGACGTGCTCGGGCGGTGCAATCAGAAACTGGACAGCACGCGGCTGAGGCGGCTGCTGTTGCAGATAGAGCCACGCAAAGACCATGGCGGCCCCGGTGGCGACAGCTGCCGGAATCCAGTAGAGCCAGCGCGGGCCGCGGGCGGCTGCCGGCGCCGCGGCGGCGGGGGGCGAGTCCCCGGACTTCGTGGGTGGATGCAGTTCCACTTCATGGCCGTTGGAGCGGCCATTTGTCTGGATCTCGACGACGTCGTGGTTGAAGCGATATCCGTACCGCGGAAGCGTCTCAATCCAGTCTGTGCCATTCTCGCCCAGGACCTTTCGCAGAGCCGAGATCTGGAACGACAGATTGGCTTCTTCGACGAAAGTCTCCGGCCACAATGCGCCCATCAACTCTTTCTTTGTAAAGACGCGGCCGCGACCTTCCACCAGCAGCAGAAGAAGGTCAAACGTCTTCGGCGGGACCGCCAAATGGCGGCCTTCCCGGATCAGCAGTCGTTTCGAAGAATCCAGACGATACGGCCCGAATTCGTACAAGCCACCTGTTGCATTCCCCATTGCAGTCTCAGAGGCTCCACCCAGAGCTAACCCGGACTATTTTATTGACAACCGGCCTTGGTGGCAATGCCTGGTATGGAACAGCCGTCAATGGGAGCGGTCGAGCCTTGGGCTCTCGGGGCGACAACCTTGGGGATTAGCGCCGGCGATTGCCGAGTTTACTCTCCGTCGAGCGAGAAGGTCATTAAGACATCGCCGACGGCCAGAGAAACGTGCTGCCTGCCATTGCTCAGGAAACTGACCGGACCCGCGAATACCGGGCCGTTGCCGGGAAACCGCCAGACGCGTTTCCCCGTGCGGGCGTCCAAGGCAAAAACGTTTCCTTCCAGGGTACCGCCAAACACGAGATTTCCAGCGGTCGCCATGACCCCGGACCAGGGCGGCGTCAAGACGCGGTATTCCCATTTGATCGCGCCCGTACCGGGTTCGATTGCGATGACTTTGCCGAAGCTCTCCTCGGGAGCGAATTGCGGGCGCGCGCGGAACCCGGTTACCCCCTCTTCCGTGGTCGGTGGGCGGTACTCCGTTTTGCCGTAGACACGGTGCTCTTCACGCGCGAAGGTATAGAGAAGACCAGTCAAGGGGCTGTAGCTGTGGGCCATCCAATTGGCGCCGCCGTCGAC
>CAZKQQ010000309.1:0-5656 GCA_964554945.1 uncultured Solibacteraceae bacterium
TTCTGGCGGCGGATTCGGTTGCGCAGGGCGATGGCGACGGCACGCTTGGCATCGGCCTGGCCGATTACGTGTTTGTCGAGCTCACGCACGATCTCGCGCGGCGTCAGCTCGTCCAACAGCGGTTCTTCATCCACAGACTGGCCTGGAAGATAGATCACCATGATTAGTCCAGCTCCTCATACGTGACGCTGTCATTGGTATAGATGCAGATCTTGCCGGCGATCTCCATCGCCTGCTCGGCAATGTGCTTCGCGGAGAGCTTGGTATTGCGGAGCAGCGCGGTGGCCGCCGACAGCGCGAAGGGGCCACCCGATCCAATGGCGGCGATGCCTTCGTCGGGCTCGATGACGTCGCCGTTTCCGCTCACCAGATAGGTGCTGCCTTTATCCGCCACCAGCAGCAGCGCCTCCAGATGGCGCAGCACGCGATCGGTGCGCCATTCTTTCGCCAGTTCAACTACGGAACGTGAGAGGTTGCCGTTGAATTGCTCCAGCTTCGATTCGAAGCGCGAAAACAGCGCGAAGGCGTCCGCCGTTGATCCTGCGAAACCGGCCAAAACTTTGTCGTTATATAGACGCCGCAGCTTTTTGGCGGAGCTCTTGATCACTTCGTGACCCAGCGTCACTTGTCCATCGCCGGCCATGACGACTTTGTTGTCGCGGCGGACACAAAGCACCGTCGTCGACCGAATTTTTTCTCGCATTGTTCGTGGAACTTTATTCTATCGCACTGGCCGAATGTGCCTGCTCCACATCACGCGAAACAAGTGGAAAGCACGCCATTCGCGGCGGCCCGCGATCAGCCGGCCGAGTTCGACCGCCACCCAGATGAAATATGCCGCCGTAATCCATTCGCGAATGTGCTGCGCGAGAAATCCGACGATTCCCGGCCCCGGCGCGATCGGGGAAAAAACAAACTGTAGCAGCCAGAGTCCGAACAGACCCGCCGCTTCCCGGCACGCGAGCTTCATATCGATCAGAAAGATTGCGCCCAGCAGAGACTGGCCTAGCGTCATCAGCAGCTCCAATTCTTGCTCGTTGTCGAGGGGAATGGGAGAAACGGCGCCGCGGCTCAGTGAATAGGTGATGGGCAGCATGGCAGCCAGCAGCGTCCATTGGTTGATGTTGCTGGAGACCATGTTCATGAGCGCCATGGAAGCGTGTTCCACAGTGCGCGCCCAATAGAAAGCGGACACTTTTTCGGGGAATTCGGAGACGAACGGAGCAACCCACTGAATGAATACGAAATTCGGAACGCCCAGCGAAACCGATACGGCCAGGAGGCTGGCCAGAAACGGCTCGGCCGTGAAGTAAATGAGTGCGCCGCCGGCAACAAAGAGCAGAAGGATGATAGTGTTCCGGAAGACGGGGCGCGATTTTACGATGGTTCGGGGAATCAGCTCGAGGTCGTCGATCTCTTCGGCTTCGGTGGCCGGCATGCGGCCGAGAATAATCAGGTACGCCGCATAGACCGCAATCAGGACGGCGGCATCGAGCACGTCGAGCGAAGCTTTCCACCAGACCAGAAAAAGATACGCCATCGCCGCCAGCAGCCCGATCACCTCGATGCAGTGCTCATCGGAAAGCGCGATGCGCCGCAGGGGCTGTTTTCGCCGGGCACGGTGGAACAGCGCGGCGGTGCAGTAGATCATTGGCCAGCCCAGGCCGGTGAGCAGCCGCAAGGCGCCGGTGAGATTGGCCATCAAAAGCGGGATCTGCTGTTTCCAGGCCAGGACCGCCTCGACGGCAAACTCCGGCAGCGTCTGAAGCCAGGCGAGGATCGCTAGCGCGAAGCCCTGGGCGATGAAGAACTGCGCCGATTCGGCGGCCCACGCGATGAGCATGGCGGCAGCCAGGATAGCGGGCGCGGTCCAAAAAACGGAAGACGGGCTCGCCTCCGGAATCGTTCCCACCGCGAGAATCAGCAGCGCGCAAACGGGCGCGGCCACCCGGCGATCATTCGAAGCGGGCACCGGAATCCTTGCTGATTACCGAATGCTTTTCGAATTCCGCGCGTTTCACCGGAAAATCCGTGCGGAAGTGTGCGCCGCGGCTCTCTTCGCGCGCCACGGCGCAGCGCGCGATTAGCAGCGCGACTTGATGAATATTGCGTAGCGCGGCGCGTTCCCGGGTCGGTTGCACCGCCTGATAACGGTGCTGCTCGAGACATGCGATGGCGCGGCGCAATCCATCGCCGCAGCGCACGATACCGCACTGCTCCCAGGCGAGTTGACGGACTTCGGCAGCGTCTGCCAAAGGTGCTTCGAAGGATGTCTCTTCTGAAGGATTCGAGTTGAGATTTTGAGCGGTTTCGCGCATGGCGCGTCCCGCGCGCGCCCCGAATACGACTCCTTCGAGCAGGGAATTGCTAGCCAGCCGGTTGGCGCCATGCACTCCGGTGCACGCCACCTCGCCCGCGGCGAACAGGCGCGGCAGGCTGGCGCGTCCCTCGAGATCGGTGCGCACGCCGCCCATCGCGTAATGCGCCGCCGGACGCACGGGCGCCGGCTGACGCGTAATATCCACACCATAGTGCAGGCAGGTCTGATAGATTCGCGGAAAGCGCTCGCGAAGAAAGGCCGGGTCCAGGTGCGTCAGATCAAGCCACACATGCGATGCCGACGTGCGGTTCATCTCGGTCACGATCGCGCGCGCCACGACGTCGCGGGGCGCCAATTCCTTGAGCGCATGATAGCTCTCCATGAAAGGCTCTCCGGCAAGATTGCGCAACACGCCGCCTTCCCCGCGCAGGGCTTCGGAAAGTAGGAAACACGGCGCGCCTTCCACGTATAGCGCGGTGGGATGAAACTGCACGAACTCGATATCGCGGATTGCCGCGCCCGCGCGGTAGGCCATCGCCACTCCGTCGCCGGTCGCCACGTCGGGATTGGTCGTATTGAGGAAGACTCGTCCGAGCCCCCCGGTTGCGAGTAAGACGGCCCGCGCCTGGATCCGCGTGGTGGTGCGCGACGCCGCGTCATAAAGCAAGGCGCCCGCGACGCCATTGTCCAGCAGCAGGTCGGTGGTGGCGGTGTAGCTGCGGAAGACGATGTTGGGCAAGGAAGAAGCTTTCTGATATAACGTACGTGCGATCTCGCGGCCTGTGGAATCTCCCTGCGCGTGAAGGATGCGGCTGCGGCTGTGAGCGGCTTCGCGTGTGAACGCCAGGTCGCCTCCAATGCGATCGAATGCCGCGCCCCAGTCGATCAGCTGCTCGATTGCGGCCGGACCTTCTTCCACCAGGGTGCGCACGGCGGCGCGGTCGCATAAACCATCGCCGGCATAGAGAGTGTCGTGTTCGTGCAGTTCCACTTCGTCATCGTCGCTCAACGCCACAGCGATGCCGCCCTGCGCATATTCGGATGAAGATTCCCGCAAGCTGTCTTTAGCCACCACCAGCACTTGGCCCGCCTCGGCCAGTTCGATGGCCGCGCGCAGGCCGGCCACACCCGCTCCTATCACCAGAAAATCGGGATTCATTCGTTACTGCGATCATAACAAGGTGTGTTTGGGCTGCTGCCCTGCATGATAAAATGGCCCTCTCCGCAAAGAAAGCCAATGCCCGCTAACCCCGTAAAGACCGCTCCGCAGATCGAGTATCTGCCGTATGACGATGCAACCCAGATCGACCGGCAGATCCCGCGATATCCGCGCAGCTTCACCCGCAACCCCTCGCAGCCTCTCATCCCGCGACCGCTAACGCTTTCCGAACGGACGGGGCCAACGGGACTAGCAGCGCGCCTTCATGCCAAAGATCATGATCTGTCGCGGCCGGTGGCGGATGGGCCGCGCGCCCTGGGGCAACTGATACAGGTCGCCGGGCGCGTGACGGATGAAGATGGTGCGCCGATCGGAGGCGCGGTGATCGAATTGTGGCAAGCCAACGCGGCGGGTAAATACATTCATGAGGCCGACCGGCACGAGGCGCCGCTAGATCCCAATTTTACCGGGTGGGGGCGCCTGGTGACCGGCGCGGAAGGTGAGTTCGAATTTGTCACAATCAAGCCGGGCGCTTACCCGGTGACGGAGTCCGATTGGTGGTGGCGGCCGCCGCACATTCATTTTTCGATCATGGGCCCGAGTTGGATGAACCGGTATATCACGCAAATGTTTTTCCCCGGCGAGCCGCTGAACGAGGTCGATCTGCTATTGAATGGGGTTCGCGATCCGGAGGCGCGCCAGCGCTTGATTTTCCAATTGCAGCCGACCAAGGTGGGCGTGCCGAACCTGATGAAGTTCCGGCAGGATTTCGTGCTCCGCGGCAAACACGCGACACCAGCGGTGGATTGACATGGGACACATGATTCCATCTCCGTATGGCACGATCGGGCCGTTCTACCTGAAACCGCTCATCGACGGGTGCGAAGATCTGACCCAGGTTGACGGGCAGCGGGCGCGCGGGCAACATATCCTGCTGACGGGACGCGTGGCGGAAGAAGGCAACGCACCGGTGCTGAATTCGGTTCTGGAAATCTGGCAAGCCGACGCAAACGGCGTGTTTCGCCATCCGCTCGATCCGCGTTCGCCGCAAGCCGATCCGGGATTTTTCGGCTGGGGTCGCGCCCGGAGCGATAAAGACGGACGCTATCGGTTCCGCACTGTTCGGCCGGGAGCCTCTCGCGAGGAGAGCGGCGTGCTCCGGTGCCCGCATATCAACTTGATGGTGCTGGCGATCGGGCTCACGCGCCGGCTTGTCACGACGGTTTTCTTCGGCGACGCGCCGGATGCCGTGAAGGATCCGGTGCTGCAGTGTGTTCCGGATGGAGCGGCCCGGCGGCGGCTGTTCGCGGTGCGCGACGAGTCGCTCGATGCCGGAGGAATTCCCGCATACCGGTTTGATATTGTGCTGCGCGGCGAGAACGAAACACCGTTCTTCCTGGACTGATCGGACGCCTGCGCGGGCGTGATAGAATCCTTCTCTGCACAAGGAGGCAAGGTGCGCGTATTTATCCTGTTGCTGCTGGCCGGCGCCATGATGGCGCAGGCGCCTACGTTCCAGCCGGTGGGCACCGTTTCCCAGGTGATGATCTCCATTACTTACCCGAGCTCGGACGCGATCTTTTATGTGGAGCGGAATCCACCCAAGACCGAGAAGGAATGGAACGATCTGCAGGCGCAGGCGCTGATCCTGGCCGAGTCAGGCAACCTGCTCATGATCGGCCGGCGCGCCCGCGATCAGGGCGACTGGATCAAGGAATCCCAGGAGATGGTGGATGTGGGTGCCGCCGCATACAAGGCTGCGATGGCCAAGGACCTCGCGGCGATTGTGGCGCTCAACCAGCGGCTGAATGATGCCTGCGTCGCCTGCCACCAGCAGTACCGGCCGAATTACAGGAAGCGGAAAACCGCTCCGTAACAATGAGGAGCGTAGTCCCGTTCAATTACCGGTGCGATTCCAATCGCGGCCGTTGAACATACCGGACATAAGAGGGAAAACCGAACCGACCTTCTTCTGCTGATCCGCACTCAGCGACTCGCAGAGCTTGGAGAAGGCGCGCAACTCGATGCCGGTCATCTGAGCGACGGAACTGGCATAACTGGCGGTGAGCTGGTCGATCTCCGGCTGCGGCTGCTTGGCAAGGTAGGCCGGTGCCAGATTGGCGCGGCTCTTGAAGATCTGCTCCCGAACGGGTGCCGCTTCCTTCTGCGCGGCATCG
>CAZKQQ010000310.1:0-5555 GCA_964554945.1 uncultured Solibacteraceae bacterium
ACGACTGCTCGATGGACCCCCACACGGCCTCACCCTGGCCTTGCTGCGCCGCGGGGCGATCCCAGCTGTGCAGGTTCTGCGGACAATTTGGCCCATAAATCAGGGCGGGATACTCGCCGTCCCACGGTTTGGGAGGCTTGGCCGGCAGCCACCGGTTTTCGCCGCTCGTGTTCTGACCATAGGGAATTCCCTTAAATGTGAGGACGCCCCCATCCACAAACCCGCGCACCTTTCCATATTGGGTTTTCGCGACGGCGGAACGAGGCGTGGAGCAGCCGCCCGCACTTTGGTGCGCCGCAGTTTTGACGCTGTCGGAAGCGCCGGCCGGGTCCGCCAGTGCGGCCCCGAGACCCGCTGTTGCCGGCAGCAACAGTGCTTGGCGGCGATTGAGCTTCTTGCTGTTCTCGGAGTTCGATTTGGACACTTGTGCCTCCTTCATTTCGATACGGGCGTACCCGTGGTCCGGATGCCGGCGCACGGAACTATGCCTGCACCCTCTTTGACGCAGTAGAAACGATCTGCCGCAACGCTCGTCAACACCTCGGTTGCTCCTGATGGCCAGGAGATCTCCACTTTCTCGGCCTGACGATGATCGCCCAGGCCGAAATGGAGCCGCAGATCGCTCTGCGACAGATAACTTCCTCCACTCCTTACTTCATCCAATTGCGCGAAACCGCCGGCGATGACCTTCGCCCGCGCATTCAGCGCCAGCTTGTTGCTTTTGGTCCCGGCGAGTTCGAAACTAATCCAATGATTGCGCGGGCCCCCTTCCGGCCGGAAAATTACCGGCTCGCCTTCCAGATTTTCGACTACGACTTCCTGGACTCCGTCGTTAAACAGATCACCGACTGCCAGCCCGCGTCCCACTCGCGGAACCTTGAATGCCTCCCCTACCTGGCCGCTCACATCACGGAACGTGCCGTCCCGCTGATTCAAAAACAACTGGCTGGGCTCACGAAACGTGACTCCGATCTTGGCCTGATCGACCTGTGGGTACACATGACCGTTGACCGCGATGAGATCGAGCCATCCGTCGTTGTCGAAATCGTAGAAGGCATCTCCCCAACCCACGTAGTGAATCGTCGATTGCGCGATTCGTGAAAGATACGAGACATCGGTGAAGTTCAGAGCGCCGTCATTGCGGAAGAGCTCCAGGTATTGCTCACTGAAGTGCGTGATGGCAATCGAAAAATGCCCGGTATGCAAATAGTCCCCGAGGGCCACTCCCATGTTTGCCAGGGCCTTCCCGTTTTCATCCAGAGCCACGCCAGCCTGATAACCCATCTCCGTGAATTGGCCGTTGCCGCCGTTCTTGTAGAGATAATTCTGTGCGCCGTCATTGGCGACGAAGAGGTCAAGCTTCCCGCCGTCGCTAAAATCTGACCAAACGGCAGTCAGGCCGAGCAGATTCTGAGGATCGTGGACGCCCGCTTGTTTGGAAACATCGCGAAACGTTCCGTCGCCATTGTTGTGGTACAGGTTATCCGGTGATCCTTTCAGTCCGGCGGGTCCGCACTGGACCTTGATCATGTGGTACTGGCAGGTCACCATCGAGCCGAAGGCAGGCAGGTCGTGCAGGTCGAAGGCGGCGTAATGAGAAACGAACAAGTCCTGGAATCCGTCGGCGTCATAATCTCCAAAAGCGGCGCCCATTGCCCAAAACGTATCGCCCCCTAGTCCCGCCTCCTGCGTAACGCTGGTAAATGTCCCGTCGCCGTTGTTGCGGTAAAGGACTACGCCACCAAAGCAAGTCACGAATAAATCCGGCCAGCCGTCATTGTTGTAGTCACCGATCACGGCCCCATTCGCCCAACAGGGATAGCCGACGCCTGCTTTGTCGGTAACATCCGTAAAAGTGCCGTTGTGATTGTTATGGAAGAGCGCGCTTCGAGCCTTCTTGCCGGCCAACTGCATGTCCACGTCCGGCGCGTTCGTAAGGTAAATATCCGGCCAGCCGTCACGATCGTAATCGATCAACGCCACCCCGCCGCTCATCGACTCCACGATGTATTTCTTGTCCGGCGAGGCGAGATGCTTAAAGTGAATTCCCGTGGAAGCCGTGATATCCGCCAACTGCGGAATCGCCAGTTGCTTGGGACGCTCGGCCTGAAGGCAAACTTCAAGGATAACAATGCCCAGGATCACCGTGAAACCCAGCCCGATGGGGTTGCGTATGAACATCAGTTTACGGAGTGCCCGGCCCCGACAGTTCTTTAAAAACCTTGCCCAGCTTGTCTTTCAGATCCTGATAATGATGAAACGTGTCCAGCTCATGTTGAGCATCCGCCGCGCGGCCGGCACGCCGATAGAGCGTGCTCAGCCGGTAATGCGCGACGACGTTCGTCGGATCGTCCTTCACGGCGTTTTCCAGTAAGGAAATCGCTTCGTTCGTCCGATTCACCGAAATCAGGACGATCGCCAAACCGGTTTTTGCGTCCGAATCCTTCGGCTGTAGAGCCAGTGCCTTCTTGTAATCCTCCTCCGCGGTTTTGAAGTCGCCCTTGGCCGCCAGAATTCCGCCGAGCTGGCGCCAGGAAAGCTCGTCATATTGGTTCACCCGAAGAGCGGCTTTGTATTCGTCTTCAGCCTGCGCGTTCAACGCCGCATCCGACGAGGTCCGCATTTGCTCCGCCAGTTCAAAATGCGCTCCCGGGAGGGCCGGATTCAAACGGATGGCCTCGCGATATTGCGCCACCGCATTGCTATGATCTCCCTGTCGCCCGAGCTCGCCGCCCATGATCATGTGCATTTCCGCGGAATCCGGCGCAACCACCATCATGCTCAGCAGGCTCTGATCCATCATCCGCCGGGAAAGCTGATAAGCGACTAACAGGATGCGCGGATCTTGCGGCGCCAACTCTTCCAGTTTGTCAGCTACTGACAAAGCTTTGTCGAATTGCGCCGCGGCGGAATCGAGCTCGATCAGTTCTAAACCTGCCTGAATCTGGATTTTCGGATCATTCAGGTTTAAAAAGGCGCGCTCCAGATCACTCTGCCCCTGTTTCGGATCGCCGGTCCGCTTCTCTGCGATTCCCAACAGCGCCACTATGCGCCAGAGATCAGGCTGCGACTCCAAGGCGGCGCGCAGGTGCGGGATCGCTTCGGCGTAATTGCCCTGAAAACACAGCAGCACCCCGAGGTTCCCTTGGGCATTGGGGTTCTTCGGATCGATCGAAATGATCTCGCGCAGGAGTGGTATCGCGAGCTGTGGTTTTTGTTCCTGAAGATATTTCTGCGTCTGCTGTTCGAGCGCCCCGACTCTCTGTGAATTATCCTGGCTGCTCTGCGCCATCACGCACTGCCAGGGCGCCACCAGGATCAATGCACAAGCGGTTTTGAAAAAAAGACCACTCACATTGCTACCATCCTAGCGCGCCCTCGCAGAGAGCAGGATTTCGCGATGTCAGAATCGGACTTTAGCCACCAACTCCATTTGCCGGCTGCCGGTGGCCGGAATCGTGGCGGTGATCTGTCCCTTATGACCCGGGCCGATCATCTTATCCGGCAGGGCGAACGAGGGGTGATTCAAGACGTTCGTAGCGCTCGCACTGAAGTCCAGCTTGATCCGCTCCGTAATCGTAAACGTTTTCGTGAGCGACATATTGACTGAACTCAGGTGCGGCCCGTATAAAATGTTCCTCCCCATATTCCCGAATGTTCCGGGAGTGGGGGCCGCAAACGCATTGACGTTGAACCAGGAGTCGATCGTCTGCCCCCCTGGCACCGCCTTCGGATCTCCGACTACGTTCGGGTACCAGACCATTTTCTGGTCTGACGAGAGGGCGTAGCTGTTGTTGACCAGCATGAATGGGGTAAAGGGACTACCCCCTTGCGCGATGAATCCTACAAAGAAATTCCAGCCGCCGATTGCTTCATCCAGAGCCTTGCTGCGGTTCAGGAATTTCCGGCCCTGGCCAAAAGGAAGATTGTAAGCACCGCTTCCTTTGAACATGTGGCGAATGTCGAAATTCGAAGGTCCGTAGTTCGCCATCGGGTCGTACGACCTCTGATACGGGGTAGCGCCTTGCAGCGTCCCCCAGCCCGAGGAATCCTGGTTGTCCAGCATATGGGACCAGGTGTAATTGAAGGTGAACATCAGCCCACTGCTGAACCGGCGTGTAATCTCAGCCTGGAGTGCATGATAATTCGAAATACCTTCCGTCGTGTATCCGTTGAGAGTCTGGAATTGGGGATACGGGCGGAAGCTCGCATCGTTCGGCCCCAGCAGGTTTTCCGGAACCTGGTTGACGTCCTTGGTGAACGGCAGGTGTGTTTCATGGCTGCCGATATAGCCCACGTTCATCACCAGGTTATTCGACAGTTGCCGTTGCACCGTCAAATTCCACGATTTGAGGAGCGGGACGGGATTGTTGTAGGGTTGAAAACCGACCGACTGCCCGTTATACGCGTCCGGCGTAGGGGGTTTGCGCCCATAGATCGAATTGATCGCCGCCCCCTTCGTCCCCTGATAATTCGTGTTCCCGTCCGAGGAAAGAAGGACCACGGGCTGCACGTTGTTGGTGGAGTCGGTCTCGTTGCCTTGGTTCGTGAACGCATTCCCCAAGCAACAACTCGCGTAGGTGTCCACGTTCCACGGGAAGGTGTACATGCCGAAGCCGCCGCGGATGGTGGTCTTGGGGGTGACGAGGTACGCGAAGCCGATTCTCGGCAGCCAGTTCTTCCACACCGGCCTCTGTATGGAGGTTCTGCCATTCGCGGCCGTGATTCCATACCACATCGCGCCGGGCGCATTGGTGGCGGGGTTGATGACGTTGGGGTCGAAGGAGCGCTCGTTCCCGTGTACGTCGGACCATCCCGTGTTCCCTTCCCAACGCAGGCCCAGATTCAGCGTGAGCTTGGGGTTCACTTTGAAATCGTCCTGGAAGAAGACTCCCGGGTTCTTGAGCCTGCCGCCATATTCGGGCGAGACTAAGGCCGTCCAGTTCTGGGCGTAGCCTAACAGGAAATCCGCATAGCCAACCCCGGTTTTCCCGCTGGCAAGCGGAGATTTCGGATCGTTGCTGCCCGCCGTGTAGACACCCGTAAAGCCAAGGGTTGCCCCATAGATGTTGCCCCACGCCGTGGAATCGGCGCGGAAGACAACGACCTCGCCTCCGAAATGCAGGATGTGGCGGCCCCGAATGAGCGTCACCTGGTCGGAGATATCGATATTGTTCTCCTTGTAACTCGTGTTCAGTCCGCCGCCCAGCGCGTAGTAATTGGTGATGTTGATGGTTGGGAAAACGTCTGCCTTGGAAAACTGGAGGCCCAGCTTGCCCGGCCAACCTTTGCCGAGAGTGTCGGGCGTGAAGCTATCGTATTCCCCCATGAACCCGATCCGAAATTCATTGATCATCGTGGGGCTGATGGTCCAATAATCCGAGAGCTGTCCGCTCATGTTCTCTACATCCCCGGGGGCACGGTTAATGGGCGCCACTGGGCTGGTCGGGTAAACCGGTCCGTCGTTCCAGGCGGCCGAGCCGGTAATGCGGTTATGCCCCCCGACATCCGCGTCGAAGCGGCCAAAGTACTTCCGCTTCGGAGAGGTGGTCGGA
>CAZKQQ010000311.1:0-5511 GCA_964554945.1 uncultured Solibacteraceae bacterium
CATTCCCTTTTCGGCTGCGTGGTGCGCCAGTTCCACGAACTCCGGATCGGACGCAAATCGGAGTGCCACGATCTGCGAAGGCTTCAACCGGGCGTCCAACAGCTTCCCCGTGAGGACATAATGCCGGAGATTCTCTTCGGCGCGAATAGCCCTGTCCTGCACTTTTAGGGGGAAAGTGCGGGCGCAACCCCCGATTACGACGGTACAGCAGCTCAGCACCAGGATTAGCGAGGCGCTGTAGAGCCGCTGGTGGTCGCCCCAGGACAGCACCAGGTTCACGATGGCTCCCACGGCGGTGAGCATCAGGATCAACATCGCTATGCCAAATACGGGCACGCGTTGCACGTGATTCGAATAGTTCTGCGCAGACATGGCTCTCATCATCACACGATGCGAGCGGTGCCGCCACTCGCGGGCTCCTGGTATGCCGTTTTTGGCCCCTTGTGTAGGAAATAAAGATATTCAGATATTATATTATGATACTATGTTGACAAATATCTTCATACAATTTATTCTTGAGTTGCTTGCCGCCTGATGTAGTGGGTTTGGGCTGGTTTGTCCACGCAAACCGCTGAATTACGCAGGGTTGCCCGGCTCTACCGGAAGCGTTCCGTCTTGTTCCCGATGTCTTGGGAGCGATTTTCACATGGAGTTTTTCATGAAGCCGCCAGCGGCTCATTTCGCGAAGACCGTTCCGGTTCTCTGCGTGGATCCGACCGAAGAGGACCACGCCAGCCTGAGAACTATTTTCCAGAGTTCTCCCTGGAGCGTTTGTCCGGATTCGTCGTGGCAACTGCAAAGCAGCAATAATTTGAAATCGGCCTGGCGCGCATTATATACGCAACGTTTTCCCTTAGTACTGTGCGAGTGCGACCTCAACCCCGGCACGTGGAGGGAACTTTTCAATCTGTTGGAGCGTCTGCCGGATCCGCCTTTTCTGATTGTGACGTCTCGCGCCGCCGATGAACACCTATGGGCGGAAGCTCTCAACCTGGGAGCCTATGATGTATTGGCGAAACCATTCGACCGAACTGAGGTGATGCGCGTTGTCAGCATGGCCTGGATGCATTGGACAGCCCAGCACTCTATGGCGGTAGGCGCGAATCTGCTAGCAGCCGATGGCGCGGCCTGAGAAGACCGGCGCGCCTGGAAAGGAATTCACAACCCGATCACGGAAATTTCAGGCTCATTTTAAAGCCGTTTGCATAGTTTGTTAATGGAATCGGATAAGTCGTCTGCTACAACAGTGAACGGAAGGCCGCGGGCGATCTGGCGATTACCCGTAGAGAAAATGAACATGCAGTTCACCCAGGAGCTGAAGAAACAGATTCTCATTGTGGAAGATGAGGGACTGATTGCCGCTGACATTCAAAAACGGCTGCAGCGGCTGGGTTACTCCGTGCCAGCCGTCGCGCGTTCGAGGGAAGAAGCTCTGCAGATCGTGCGATCGGAGCCATTCGACCTGGTCCTGATGGACATGCGGCTCAAGGGCGAAATGGATGGCATTGCGGCCGCCGAGGCATTGAAGAACAGTTGCGAGGCCCCCGTGGTGTACATCACAGCGCATGCGGACCAGGAGACCATCCATCGCGCGAAGCTGACCGATGGGGACCTTCGCAGCGCGGTGGAGATCGCCATCTACAAACATGAGATGGAGCGCCGTCTGCGCAACAGCCAGGCGTGGCTTTCGACAACGTTGCGAAGCATCGGGGATGGCGTGATCGCGACCAACGCCAGCGGCGAGATCGTATTTATGAATCCCGTAGCGGAGCAACTGACCGGGCGAACTGCAGCGGGAGCGCACGGCCTCCTGCTGATGGACGTGCTGGACCTTCGTGAAGAATCCACGAACCGGCCGGCGAAAAATCCGATATACGATCTGCTCCCCAGCGAGAGCCGCGTGTATACTCTAATCTCTCGAATCGGAGAAAAAGCGCTGGTCGAGATCGGCTGTTTCGACAACCGGTCGGCGGATGAAGTGCTTGGCGCGATCATCGTTATGCGGGACATTCGCGCGCGCCGCGAACTGGAAGATCGCCTGGTGCAATCGCAGAGAATGGAAGCGGTGGCCAACCTGGCGGGTGGGCTGGCCCACGACTTTAACAACCAGCTCACGATCATTTTGGGATATGCCGAGGAACTGAGCGCGCGCCTTGCCGGCCCTGGCAAGGAAGCAGCGCTCGAGATCAAGCATTCCGCGTCGCTGGCCAGTTCCATTACACATGAACTGCTCACTCTGAGCCGCCGCGACCTG
This sequence comes from uncultured Solibacteraceae bacterium, assembly GCA_964554945.1. Taxonomy (GTDB): domain Bacteria; phylum Acidobacteriota; class Terriglobia; order Bryobacterales; family Bryobacteraceae; genus PSRJ01. The sequence continues at coordinate 2,255 of CAZKQQ010000311.1, forward strand.
GTGCACCCGGACGTGTTGAACATCAACGAAGTCATCGGCGAACTGCAGCCGTTGATCTCGCATAGCCTCGGCAGGGGAAGAACCCTCGCGACGGATCTCGGAACTCCAGCCGGTTTGGTCCGCGCCGATCGCAACCAGCTCAAGCAGGTTCTTCTCAATCTCGCGCTGAATGCGCGGGACGCCATGCCGGCCGGCGGTGAATTGCGCATTGAAAGCGCGAGCATGGAGATCGATGCATCTAACCCGGCCGCGCGGCCCTGCCGTCCGGGACCCTACGTCCGGCTGCGGATTACGGATAGCGGAGAGGGTATTGACCCGGAGACGCTGCCCCATATTTTCGAGCCGTTCTTTACGACCAAGAAACCGGGCTTCGGAACGGGCCTGGGATTGTCGATCGTGCACAGTGTAGTCATTCAAAGCGGCGGCTACATTACGGCTAACAGCGAGAAGGGGAAGGGCACGGCGTTTGAGATCCTGCTGCCCTGCGTGGGAAACTTCCCGGCGGTGCGCGACGTTTCCGATTCAAGGGCCATCCGTGGCGAATCGGTTCCCAGAGTGTCCCGAGCATTTGCGCAAAGGGACCATTGCTGTACGTGATGCAACGCCTCCTGCGACTCTAGCCGAGTGGACGTCTGTACCGCGGCCTCAGATCGAGGCCGAACAACTTGCCGCCGACAGCCGATAGGTCTCCGATGAACCGCTGCATAGGGACCGGCAGCAGCTTTACTAATGTCGGAGTGGCAACAATCTGTTCGCCTTTCGCGAGCGCCGGCCGCTGGAAGATATCGACCACTTCCAACTCAAACCGGCCTTTGAGGTGCTCTGCACAGAGCGCCTTCAGGTTGGAAATCGCGCGCGCGGAGGACGGCGTGAAACCGGTGACATAAAGCCGTAAAACATACCGCTGCTTTTCTGTACCCCGCAGCGCCTGTTCGTAGCTAGTATCTACAGCATCCTTTTCCATGATCAAGGCCTCCTCGGAACCAGGTCGAGCCCCACCAGGACCCGCTCGGTATGGCTCACCGGCTTGCTCTTAATGGACATCTGATCCTCCAGGCATAACTGGCACTTCGCCGGACGCCGGTTCCCGAATTAGCGGGCGCTTTACCGGGCCGGACAAAGTGAAATAAAATGTTGCCCCGCGATCTACCGCGGCTTCGGCCCACACGCGGCCCCCGTGGCGATGAACGATCCGGCGCACGATCGCCAGGCCGGCTCCCGTTCCCTCGTATTCTTCCGGAGTGTGAAGCCTCTGGAATACGCCAAACAGCCTGTCGGCATAGCGCATATCGAAGCCGGCGCCGTTATCCCGCACATAATAAACCGCAGATTCCGCGTTCCCCGACGGCAAGCACCCGGCTTCAACGCGCGCCTGCTGACGGTGCCGGGTAAATTTGAGCGCATTTGAGAGCAGATTCGAAAACACCTGTTTGAGAAGAGCAGGGTCGGCCTGTGCCGGCGCCATTTCTCCGATGTTCACCGCCAATGGGCGGCCTTGCTGCCCGGGGGCCAATTCCTCGAGGGCTTCTCGAGCGATATCAGCGGGAGAGACCGCTCTCTTTTGCAGCGGATGGCGGCTCAGCCTGGAAAAATCGAGCAGGTTGTCGATCAGTTGCCGCATCCGCACGGCACTATTCCGCGTGCCCTCGAGGTAGTGCCTGGCCTGATCGGAAAGCTGTGAGGCATGTTCGTCCATCAGGATCTGGCAGTATCCCGCGATGACCCGGAGGGGCGCCCGCAAATCGTGCGATACGGAGTAGGCAAACGCTTCGAGTTCCTCGTTCGCCGCTTCCAATTGCGTGGTGCGCTCGAGCACTCGCTGTTCCAGTTCCTCGTTCAGGGTCCGCAGCGTTTCGGCCGCTCGTTTTCGCTCGATGGCGTACCGTAGGGCGCGCACCAGCAGGCCGGCCGAGACGTCGTTCTTCAAAAGGTAATCGGCGGCGCCTGCCATCACGGCGCTGACCGCCAGTTCCTCATCGTCAAGGCCGGTCAGGACCACGATCGGCACGCCAGGCGCTGTGCGTTGTACCTGCCGGAGTGTAGCGAGTCCTGTGCTGTCCGGGAGTGAAAGATCGAGGATCACCACGTCCGGAACGTGCGCGCTCAGCTTCTCCAGGCACGAAGCGAGCCGCTCGGCGCGCGTGACCGCGAACCGATGGGCGCCCGCGTCCTTTAAGCGCTCCTCGATAATCCGGGCATCGCCGGGAGCATCCTCCACAAGAAGAACCGTAATCGGCATAAGCGCGCTGAATTGAATGGATTCCGCTACCTGTCAGCTGGAGATGACACAGAGCTGATAGGAAATTATTAAGAGATAATCAGACCTTATTATTACATAATATAGTCGTTCGATACAATCGGCGAATTGAATCCGATTCAGAAATCAGGAGGGTATCGAGCAAAGAGCCGAGAAGCTAGGACTCCGCCTCCAACATCGTGAGCGAAACCTCTCCGCTGCCGTTCTCGGATAACTGGTTCATGTAAGTGATTCCGTAGCCGAATCCTTTTTCGAACGCCTCCAGGTTGAGTTTTTGTAGCGCCGGGGGCACAGAATCGGCCACAGCCTTGCGTAACGCGTCGACATCCAGCAGGCGGGTGACGGCGCCGAAAAAGCCGACCATCACGATGTTCAACACCACTTTACGTCCCAACTCTTCGGCCAGCCGGGTGGCTGGAACGCCAAAGACGCGCTCGCCGGCGGGAATCTGATCCACCCGAACCAGATCCTGCTCGGTGATCAGGATGCCGCCGTGCTTCAACTCCGGCGCGAACCGCCGGTAAGCCTCTTGTGAGAGGACCACCAGGACATCGGGCTGCGTGACATACGGATAGAGGATCGGCTCACTGGACAGAATCACCTGCGCGCTGCAAGATCCGCCGCGGGCTTCCGGGCCGAAGTTCTGGGTCATGGTGGCATATCCGCCCTGGAACAAGGCCGCGGCTTTACCGATGACGGCCGCCGCGAGGATAACGCCCTGCCCGCCGAAGCCCGCAATTCTAATTTCGGTCAGAGACTGCATACGTCCTCCGGCTCCGCATAGCGATTCCCCAGTGATTGGTGCAGTTGCGCGCGCATCAGATCGAGGTAATCGGGGCGGTCGCGGTCGACGAATTTGCCGACCACGATCTCGCCGGCTTTGCTCAAGCCGCATTCGCTGGTCGGCGCGCCATTACGGATCTTGCTCGCTTCCTTGTAATACTTCATCGTCTCGAGGCCATCGCCCATCTTGTTGCGCCGCTGGGAGAGGGTCGGGCAG
>CAZKQQ010000312.1:0-5509 GCA_964554945.1 uncultured Solibacteraceae bacterium
ATCTGGTATTCGCGCATCGCCGATCCCGGCTATCCCGTGCCATCCCACGATGCGCTCCCCTCGCTCGATTTCGTCGTTCAGGAATGGCCCCGCCTGCAGGCTCAATGGGAAGCTTGGGCAGACGCAGCCACCGACGCGGACATTGCCCGGCAGGTGCCCTTCAAGTCCCGCTTTGTCGGTGACGCGGCCTTCCCGCCTGGCAAATCGTGATGCACGTGGTGAATCACGGCACGCTGCACCGGGGCCAAATCGTCGGCATGCTCCGCCAGTTCGGAGTAAAGCCGCCCGCGACGGACATCGTATTTTACTACTACGAACGAGCGGCTGCCGCGAGCTAACGTGATGACGACCTGAACGGAATGCTTGCTGCTGTCTCTCCGAGTTGTTAACCAACGAAGCGGAGATTTTTCGAAAGGTCTGACCGCCTCCCCAGGCGTGATTCGAAAACCGCCCTAGTGGTTAACAGAGCTCCAGAAGAAGTTGCTGCGGGAAGTTGCTGCGGGATGTGGATCAGTGGTCAGCGATCAGCTATAAAGGTTCAGGAGGAACGCCATGAAAACCCCTGCATTAAAAGTTTGGCTTACGGCGGCGGTTCTGATTCCTGTGGCGGTCTACGCTCAGCCCAGGGCGGGAAACCCGACGACCGCTACCGTCATCACCAAGGCTGAGATCGACAAGATCAGCGCCACGGAGCAATCCCTGCGGGTCCGTGACGAGAATGCCAAGGTTGTCGATATCGGCGACGGCTGGAGCATGGAGTTGGGCATTATTCATCGCGCCTCCACTCGGAACCCGCCGTCCGCGCCTACCGCCGGGGCGGGCAAAGCAGCGGCCCAAACTGTCCCGTGTGGAGAACAAATGGCAAATCCGCCGGCGGATGCAATTCCGGGCGCCATTACGCATGACAATCAGACCGAAGGCTATTACATCGTCTCAGGCGGCGGCACGGCGTTCATTGATGGCCATGTCGTCAATGGCCGGCACAGCACGGCCAACCCCGACGGCGGACCGAACGGTCCGGGCTGCGGCGGCTTGGCGGTTGGCTCACGCAAAGTCGAGTTGAAGGTCGGCGACGCGCTGATCGTTCCGCCGGGCGTAATACATGGCTGGGCCGATATTCCCGATCATGTGGACTATCTCAGCTTCCGTCCGTCACACGGCGTGATGAAGAACGGCTGGGTGAACCCCACCATCGCCTCGAAGTGACGTTTTCGACGTTCTGTCGGAGGGAGGCCACAGTGCTCTGGCGCCGATAAGGCCTCTTCCGTTTCCACCCACCTGCCAGCGCGCTTACGCGCTACGACTGTTGTTACAATTGACGCGTCGTCGCCGTCCTGTAAGAAGTGCCGTCGCCCGAAGTTCCCAGGATACGGAGTTGCGGGAAGTTTGAGTGGGCATCTGGACGAAAAGCCGTACGCGCGTAGAAGTGCTCCCGTGGTTTCCTTCGTGTTCCCCGGAAGCTGATTGCCGCTACAATCCCTGATAAAACCACTGATTTTCGGCTAGGGCCGAAATCCCGGCGGCGCAACGTCGCGGCGTATTCCACCCGACCATCACTGAATCCCCATCTGCCCCGGGATCGCGTCGTTCGCCATCCACCCACACTTCCGCGTAATCGTCGATTGCAGTCTCGAACACCACCGTCGCCCCTCGCGGTACCCGTTTTTGCAACAGCGGTCGGCCCGCACCTCATTGACTGCGAAGCACGCGATGTCGATGAGGAGCAGGGGTTCGAGTGGCGAAGAAGCAGCGAGCGCAGCAGGAGAGCCTATTGAAAACGGGCCCGGGGAGGGGCGCGACACGAAAACAATTCGGGCCTGAGGACGTGGTGCACCAGCCGTCGTTCTGTACCGCGCTCCCGTGCTGAATTAGCGTCTGGCGGAAGCCGAGCCGGCGCCGCTGTCGTCAGAAACGAGGATGCGGATCATGCCGTCCTGCCGCGAGGTGAGGAACAACTCGCCATCGCGGCTGTGGCTGATGTGCAGATCGGCTCGAGGCATCTTCTTGCCCATGCTCTTGTCCACCAGATCGCGAAACGACACGTCCACACGTTTACCGCTGGCATCCCGGATATAAAGCTGCACTTCTTCGACCGGCGCAACTGTCCTGGGAATACCATCGTCGGCTTTCTTCATGGCGGCCAAGTCGGCCGCAAAAACGCGTCCTGTGGGGATATCGCCGAAAACGTACTTACCGCGCAGGGCGGCGATGCGGCCGTGGTAGGCGAAACCGCCGCTGATGGCGTGGCCCTCGTCGTGGTCGTAGACCACCACAGGATAGGTAAATCCGTCCTTCACCCGCCCGTCCAAAATCTCGGGCGATAGGGGAAACAATTGGTTCAGCGCTCCGCCGCGTACTCTGCCGTTTTCGAAGTAGCCTTCGCGCTTCATCCATCCGTAATTCTCGCCATTGCGCACGATATTTACTTCTTCAATGTTGTCCATCCCGATATCATCGGCGAACATCGTCCCATCGGTGTCCCAGGAAAGGCGGTGGGCATTGCGGAAGCCGTAAGCGTAAATTTCGCCCAGCGTTTTCGGGTCACCATTGGCGGCGAACTTGTTCGAAATCGGAATCGTGTAGTCGCCGAGGCCCTTTTGGCCGTGCGTCGCCGATGGGCTGCGCGGATCGATCCGCAGGATCGCCGTCATTATGGAATCGAGCCGCTGCGTCTGGGCGGGATTGCTGGCGTTGGGCCCGCCGCCATTGCTGAACCCATGGTCGCTGCCGCTCGTGTACAGCAAGCCGTAGTCTGGATCGCCGGGCTTGGCCGTAGGGTTAAATTCCACGGCTCCCATCGGGTGGGTCAGGTTGGCCACCACGTGGGAGTCGCGAAGAATTTCGCGCCGCGTACCGGCAAACGTATTGGTCGACGGGTTGGTGCTGTGCCATTCCGTGATGACGTTATGGTAGGTCACATCTTTCAACCCATAGCCTATTGGAATGAAGTCGGGCACCTTCGGATTTCCCTGCGCGGTTTCGCTGTGCACGGTATAAAACAGACCGTTGGTGGCGAACTCCGGGTGAAATACGAAGCCGATGAACCCGCTCTCCAGCCGCTTGTAGAATGCCAGCGGGAACTCCGCCGCGAAGTCCAAGTACACATGCGCCTGATTGTTCCCATCGATCAGATATAGACTTCCGCGCGAGTCGTTGGCGAATCGCCGACCATCGGGGAGGTCGCGGATATAGCTGACCCGCGCCCAGGCATCCGGCGCAATGTCCTGATCTGCGGGACGAAGGCCGCGCGTATCCGGGAGGCGCGCGAGATCCTTGATCTCGACAGCAAGGCCGCGCTTGACGATCCGTTCGGGAATCGGATTGCTCGTGATAGGCGCCTCTTCGGTAGCGGCGAGCAGCCATATTGTGAGGAGCAGAATCGAGCCGACTAGTATCCGTATGCGCATGAAACCCTCCCGATTTTATTGCCGTCGGAGGTGATCATATCAGACGTGGAACGGTTGCGGACCATAACCCGGGTGCCGGAGGCGACTAGGAGCAAGCATCCGCTGGCGGCACCCTCGACTAAACCAGATCTCGTACGCCAGCGCCTGTACGCTCTCCGGATCGGCCCCAGGGCTTGGGTTTCCGTCGATCCCCTTCTTGTACTTGTTTCGATTGGTTGCTTCGCTACACGATTTCTCCTCAGACCGAAGACCAGCGTGAGCTTCCGGAAAAACCCGGCGGACCTCCGACGCGCGTCAGGAGCCCGCCCGGATCAATACGGGATCAGGGAGACTAGTCAAGAGGACGAGACCGCAGAAGGAAACGCTCAGCCGACGGTGGAAGCCCCGTGCGGCCGGCAAACAGTCATCAGCGCTACCCTGGCAACCACGCCGAGCAAACCGGGCCGGCCGCAAAAATATCACATTTGGTCGACTTTTCCCGGCTCGCATGGAAGAGCCCGCCGGCGCCCCGGTTCACTTTGTGGTTACCGATGCGCATCCGTGTAGGGGTCATTGTTAGGCGGCACTCCCGGTTCATACTCAGAGTTGCGTTTGTTACATGCACGCCTGCCCGTGCAGATAGCAATTGGTGTTTGCAAAGGGTCTATAAACCACCCCAGCGTTGGACGGAACGCCGGGAAAAGACCGGTGCTGCCGCCTAGAGTTGGTTTCCTGTTCTTCTCGTAATCAACAGAAACAGTTTGCTTTACTGCATCTCGCGAGGGATGCCGGATGTCAAAGAGGCGCATGTTGATGCTGTTCGAGGTTAAACGGGCGTGGACGGTCGTGTCGGGCCGTGGCATTGCCGGGCAGCATCATAGCCAATTGGAAAGTCTCCTTCCTGGACGAATCAGCCACCGCCCTGCACAGGAAAACAGGTCAGAGGGGCTGAGGAAGCCGATTGGTGGACCTCTACCCGGTCCGTTAGGCCATCCAGCCGCGCTGCTGAAGCGCGCAGAAGCACCGAAGGGGCTGCTGGTAAACAAGCGGGTACACAGACATGCAGGTTCGTGGCACCTAGAAACCGAGGGCAACCTCGGCGCCTAAGCCACGGTGCGAAGCGACGGGCCGGCTCCATACCGCAGCCAGTCTCGTTTCAAGCAGAGCGAGCACTTCAGGGGGTCAAAACCCTCTTTGTGCTTGCTCTGAGCCTCACCACCCGCATCGAGGGGATCTAAGCGCGTAACTGCGGGACGTCAAACGAAATCGATCCGGAAAATCCAGCCTGCTGTTGGGCTATCGTTCACAGACCATCCCGGATGGATGCCCGCATCGCAACTGATCAGCGACCCTTCGTGCATCGCGAGCCCGTGAGGATCACAAGAGTTTGGTTCGAAATCGGCCGTTTCCAGAACCCGTCCGGTTGCGGCATCGTACTTGACCAGCCCGGGCCGGTATTCGGAATGGCCTTTGGAATCGTTCCCGATGACCTGCCAGATTGCGCCGTTGTCCCAAGCGATCGCGTGATAGCGAGGCTTCTCAGGATCCTGGTAGAAGGGAATCATGAACTCTGGCGCCCACGAGATCGGATCGACACGCAGAATCGCGCGCAGCCGGAGGGATGCGATCCAGAGCTTGCCGTCATGCCACAAAGCCCCATGGCAGCCCCCTCCATCGTTCGCCGGTCCCAACGGAATCTGGCGATGGCTCACCTGCCGGGAATTCATGTCCACTTGAAAGACGCCTTGGGGAGCGGCATTGGCGCACATCCAAACATACCCGCCGCCCACCGCCATGCCGCTGGTATTGCGCGACTGCGTCGATACTGTCTTCAGCACCTTGCCATCCCAATCGACCAGCCAGGCGTGTTCGGTCAGATCTTTCGGCTCCGGCAGGCCATACTGGGCGGCCGCCTGCCCTGTTTCCTTTTGCTCGCCAATCCATAGGCCTTCGGGTGTGACAGCAATGGCGTTAGGATATCCGTCCGGGCTCTTGAATAGCTTCGTTGTTTTCACCCGACGCGAGGGAACCTGGTGATTCCCCGCCGCTGGGCGGGCGGTTTTGGTCGCTGGAGAGCCTTCCTGCGCGAACGCATGGCGCACGGCACTTAGGCTCAGGCCGGC
>CAZKQQ010000313.1:0-5508 GCA_964554945.1 uncultured Solibacteraceae bacterium
GTCCCGCCTGAATTTTCCTGGCAGCGATACGTTTCCTGGGCCCGCGCGCTCTTGTCGGCCGTCGCGCTGGCAATCACTCTGTTGCTTCCGACCCCCGCATCGTCGCTGATGTATGCAGTAGTTGGATTATTTCTGGCATATAGCACCGCTGTAGCGATCCGCAGCCGTTGGCAGAGCGGCACGTTCGGCCTGCTTGTCCTATTCACGGACACGATCTTTTTCCTCATCGTCGCCAGTTTTGGGACCGAGCAACTGCTGTGGCTGGCGTCAGTCTTTTACCTATACCTGCTGACCGAGGCGCTGGTATTTTACGGCCAGGTCGAAGTGATGCTGGTAACCGTGGTGAGCGCCCTGTTTTGCGCGGTCCTCCCGAACGCCGAAATTCGTGTGCTCGAGCGGACAGTGATCGTAGCCGGCGCCTTGGCGTGCGGATTCGCGGTAAACAAGCAGAGACAGAAAGCGCGACTTGACGAACTGCAGGTCCAGTTGCAGGAAGCGCGGGACACGGCCGAAAAGGCGCGCGAAGGCGAGCGCATGCGGATTGCGTCGGACTTCCACGACGGGCCGCTCCAGAGTTTTATCAGTCTGCAGATGCGCCTGGAGATCGTGCGCAAGCTGATGGAGCGCGATTTTAACGCGGGCATGCAGGATCTGAAGCAGCTCTACGGGCTGGCGCAATCCCAGGTCCGGGATCTGCGGGCCTTCCTGCACAGCATGCGGCCGGTGGATGTGGATGGCGCCAACTTGATGTCCTCGGCGCGGCGTACGGCCGAAACCTTCCAGAAGGAGAGCGGCCTGCCCGTTACCTTCCTCGGAAGCAACACACCCGTCGGGCTGCCGCAGGAAGTGAGCCTCGAAGTGCTGCAGATGCTGCGCGAGGCGTTGCATAACGTGCAGAAGCACGCGGGAGCCACGCGCGTGGCGGTGTCGATGGAGAAGACCGATCGCGGGCTGGAAATTTCGGTGGACGATAACGGGCACGGGTTCAAGTTCGCCGGCACCTACACTCTGGAAGAGCTGGAACTGCTGCGCCTTGGCCCCGCGAGCCTCAAGCGGCGCGCGCGTTCGCTAAATGCGGAGATGCTGCTCGAATCAAGGCCGGGACGCGGCGCCGGACTGAAGTTCCGTATTCCGCTGCAGTAATCGTCCTGAGTGCTGCAGCCGGCGATAGACAGAGCCGCCACCGTGAGTGAGCGCGCGAAGCACTCATGCTACGCTGGCGGGGTGAACGTCGGGATTACATGCTATCCGACTTACGGGGGCAGCGGGATCGTCGCTACCGAGTTGGGCCTCGAGTTGGCCACGCGCGGGCACGAGGTTCACTTCATCAGCTACGCGAATCCGATCCGGCTCGACCCGGGCATTCCGCGCATTCATTACCACGAGGTTGAGGTTTCCACCTATCCGCTGTTCCAGTACCCGCCGTATTGCCTGGCGCTGGCATCTCGTATGGCCGAAGTGGCGGAGGCCTACAACCTCGATTTGATGCACGTCCATTACGCGATTCCTCATTCGATTTCGGCGATGCTGGCGCAGCAGATGTTGGCGCCCAATCGGCGGCTGCCTTTTATCACTACACTGCACGGCACCGATATTACCCTGGTCGGGACGGATCGGTCGTATTTCCCGATCACGAAATTTTCAATTGAGAAATCGAATGGGATTACCTCGATCAGCGAATACCTGCGGCTGCAGACCGTTGAGGTGTTCGATGTCTCGAATGAAATTCGCGTGATCAAGAACTTCGTCAACTGCGAACTCTACCACCCGGACAATGAGAAGAAGGGCGCCGCTCTATACGCGCCCGCGGGCGAGAAGCTCCTGATCCATCTCTCGAATTTCCGGCCCGTCAAGCGCGTCCTCGATTGCATTCGGATTCTTGCCGAGGTGCGGAAACACGTTCCGGCGCACTTGCTGATGGTGGGAGACGGGCCCGATCGCGGGCCCGCCGAGCACTTGGCGCGTGAGTTGAAGGTAGACCGGCATGTCTCATTTCTGGGCAAGCAGAGCCACGTGGAACGGTTGATCCCGCTGGCGCACGTGCTGCTCATGCCGAGCGAATTGGAGTCGTTCGGCTTGGCGGCGCTCGAAGCGATGGCTTGCGGTGTGGTGCCGGTGGCCACCCGTGTGGGCGGCGTCCCCGAGCTCATTACCCACGCCGAAGACGGTTTTCTGGAGCCGGTCGGCCATATTGCGGCGCAATCGGCGCGCGTAGTTGCGCTACTGACCGACGATGCGCTGCACTACCGGATGGCCAAGGCCGGGCGCTGGAACGCGGCCGAACGGTATTGCCCCGATAAGATTCTGCCGCTTTACGAAAAGTATTATAGGGACGTGATCGACGCCTGAATCGCAGCCTCATCGCGACGCGTCAGCCCCGAGGGGCGCCTCCGCGGTAAAGCGTAGCGACCGATTGCGGAAATGCCCCCCAGACTTGCTAAAATCAGAAGACTAGCCGGAAAGTGAGACCCGATTGCCACGCCAGGGGACGAGTGTAATCGCAATCTATCCGGGATCCTTTGACCCGATCACGAACGGGCACCTGGACCTGATCCAGCGGGGATCGAAGTTGTTTGACCGGCTGATTGTGTCGATTCTTCGCAACGAAACCAAGTCGCCCCTGTTTTCGGTGAAAGAACGAATCGAGATGTTACGCGAAGTGGTGCAGGACTATTCGAATGTCGAAGTCGATTCGTTCGATGGACTGCTGGTGGATTACGCGGAAAGACGCGGCGCTCAGGTATTGTTGCGGGGAATTCGGGCGATTTCGGACTACGAGTACGAGTTGCAGACGGCCCTGATGAACCGGCGGCTGCGGCCTGGGCTCGAAACCGTATTTTTGTTATCCAATGAAGCGTATTCATTTATCAGTTCCCGTCTGGTGAAGGAAGTTTTTTCGCTCGGCGGAAATATTGGGGGGCTGGTGCCGCACTCGGTCGAAGAGCGGCTGCAGCGCCGGTTAGCCAAAACTAAACCGAGAGGGGCATAAGCTAAAAGGACATGCCAGCAGTAGCAAACGCAATCGCGGACCGCATTTCATTGATCAGCGTCTCTTCCACTATGAAGGTGGCGGCGGAGGCCGAGCGCCTGCGCGCGGAAGGCGTGGACATCGTGGATTTCGGGGCGGGGGAGCCGGATTTCCCCACGCCCGCCAATATCAAGCAGGCCGCGATTCGCGCGCTGGACGAGAATTTCACCAAGTACACCAATACCGGCGGTACCGCCGACTTGAAGCAGGCCGTCTGCGACTATCACGCGCGCCATTTCGGCACCGCTTACAAGCCTGCCGAGTGCCTGATCACCGTCGGCGGCAAGCACATCATCTTTAATGCGGTGCAAGCGCTCATTAATCCTGGCGACGAAGTCGTGATTCCGGTGCCGTACTGGGTCACGTATAAAGACGTGGTGAACTACGCGGGCGGCAAGTGCGTGTTTGTTCCGACCGACGAGGCGAATGGATTTGCGGTGACCGCGGCGATGATTGCGCCGCACCTGACGGCGCGTACTAAAATGATCATCGTCAATTCGCCGTCAAATCCCAGCGGCGCGGTGGTGGATCGCGCCGAATTCGAAAAAATCTATAAGTTGACCTCCGAGCGCGGCATCTATTTGATGACCGACGAGTGCTACTGTTTCTTCCTGTACGACAGTGCGCCGTTTTCAATCGCGTCTCTGCCGGGCGCGAAGGAAAACGTACTGGTGGTCGGATCGCTCTCGAAGACATATGCCATGACGGGGTGGCGGATCGGGTTCGGGCTGATGCCGGCGCCAATCATCGGAGCGATGACGAAGCTGCAGAGCCACTCCACGTCGAACCCGACCTCGATTGCGCAGAAAGCCGCCGCCGAGGCGCTACGCGGGCCGCAGGATTCGGTGAAGACCATGCTGGCCGAGTACCGCCGCCGCCGCGACTTCGTGGTGCAGCGCCTGCGCGCCATTCCCGGCGTAACGTGCGCGGAGCCGCGCGGCGCGTTCTACGCGTATCCGAACCTGGGAACCGTGATCGGTAAAAACGGCATCCAGAACACGGTGCAATTGTGCGAGCGGCTGCTGGGCGAGGCGAAGGTCGCGGTGGTTCCGGGCGAGGCCTTCGGGACGGAGCAGCATCTGCGGCTTTCCTACGCGACTTCCATGAAGGAACTGGAGCGCGGGCTGGACCGCATTCGCCAATTCGTCGCCAACAACGCATAGCCATGGCGGGACCGCTGCGGCTCACGCCGTCTCTGCGCGAGAAGGTGTGGGGCAAGACCCGGTTGGCCCCCTGGTTTCCTGACTCGGACAAGCCAATCGGCGAGGCCTGGTACCTCGCGGAGCACGAACTGCCGCTATTGGTGAAACTGATCTTCACCTCTGAACGGCTTTCCGTGCAGGTCCACCCGGATGATGGGGAAGACGGCCCGCGCGGCAAAACCGAGATGTGGCATATTCTCGATGCCGAGCCCGGAGCGACCATCGCGCTGGGATTCCGCCAGCCCATCTCACGGGAGCGTCTGCGGGAATCCTCCCGGACCGGAGAGATCGAAACGCTTCTGAATTGGATGCCGGTTAAGGCCGGCGATACGTTCTACACGAAAGCACATACTGTGCACGCGATTGGGGCCGGCATCGTGCTGTGCGAGATCCAGCAGCATTCCGATGTCACCTACCGGCTTTGGGACTACGGCCGGCCGCGCGAGATCCACGTCGAGAAGGCCGTCCCGATTTCGGATTTGAGCGTGCATCCGGGGGCGGCCCGGCCGGAGCCGCTGGGCGAAGGCCGCGATCTGTTAGTGCGCTCGAAGCATTTCGTGACCGAGTGTGTTCGCCTGGCGCCGGGAGCGGAGCTCAAGCCCACCGCTGAATTATGCCAGCTCTGGATCTGCCTCGAAGGCGCCGGCCGGATTGACGATCGGCCGGTTCGGCCCGCGGAAGTCTGGCTGCTGCCCTCGGCAGAGCCACAACCGGTAGTGCGCGCCGACACGCCCGCTCGTTTCTTAAGAACCTACGTGCCGGCTGTACCGTAAGGCTCCCGCCTTGCCCCGGCGCGAAGCGCCGCACTTGTTATGCCGGTTCCCACAGCTCGATCTTATTGCCCTCCGGGTCGTAAATCCACGCGAAACGTCCATACTCGTAGTCTTCCCGCTTGGGATCGATGCGGACACCGCTAGCGGTGAGTTTCGCCAGGATCGCATCTAGGTTGTCGACGATGTAGTTGATCATGAACCGGGATTCGCTCGGGTCGAAGTAGGTCGAAGCCGCCGGAAAGATGCTCCAGGCAGTAGCTCGTTCGACCTCCGGCTGGTCCGCGGCGCGCCACTTGAACGCCGTGCCATGGGAACCGTGATCGATTCCGAGATGCTCCGCGTACCAGGAGCGAAGTTGGCCGTGATCCGCTGATTTGAAGAAGACTCCACCAATTCCAATCACTCGCCCGGCGCCTGTATTTGCTGTGGACATAGAGATCATCGTACCCGGATAATGAGTGGAAATGATACGGCGTGTCATCGCGAGAGCCGGCTGTCTGCTGCT
>CAZKQQ010000314.1:0-5338 GCA_964554945.1 uncultured Solibacteraceae bacterium
GTTTCTCCATTCGGCTTGGTGCAGGTGTATTGAATCCGCTGGCTGAAGGTCTGGTAGTTCGTGCTCGCACGATATTTCGTGAGCGTGCACGGTTGCCCGTCCACCTGAATCGTGCCTTTGCCCTGGTATTCGAGGGATGCCACCATGTCGCGTTCATCATGGCCCTTCAGCATGCCCATCCCCCACATCCACCGGAAAAGCACGGCCTTCAGGTCTTTGGCGTCCGCCGCCGGTGTGTACGGTTCGGCAACCCTCCCGCCACCCTGTGCACCGGCTGTCAACGCCCCACCCATTATCAAAACGATGGCGAGCGCGGCCTTCGCCAAAATCACTCCTTGTCGAAAGGTCATGATGGTACCCTCACTTTTCCTTCCGAGTCATTCTATACCCAGCGGTCTCCGCTCGCGCCGGCGTGTTTTCCAGCCCCCAACCTGCGAGGCGCGTGTGAATGGGCGGGAACTACTTCGCTCGCCCGGCGTAACCCTGCGCGATCGTCGGCATGGCGACGATCAGGTTGCGTGCGCTCGGTGTTCCCCATCCGCCGTAAAACACGATGCCGAAGAGAGTCTTCTTGTCGCGGCCGCCGAAGAACGTGCCGTGCAGGCCCAGTGGGCCTGGGATGCTGCCAACGAATTTGCCATCCGGCGCGAAAACATCCACGGACTTGCCCGTCGCCACATAGACGCGCCCCTGCTGATCGACGGCCGAACCGTCGCCGCCCTCGCCGCCCTGCAGTTTGCCGAACTCGCGCTGATTGGTCAGCGAGCCGTCCGGTTTCACGTCGAACGCGAAGACCACGGCGCCGTTCGTGACATAGAGCGTCTTTTCATCTGGACTCAGGATGATGCCGTTGGCGAGCGGTACATCCTTCCCATACTGCGAGATCACGCCTTTCGAATCGGCGTAAAATACACCGCTGCCGGTGGCGCCGGTCACCGAGAAGTACACGCCACCGCGCGCATCGGCCATCAAGTCATTCACGACGCCGCCGACGCATTCGAGCGGCTCGCCATGGAATGAATTCGCCAGCATCTTCCGCTGAGGCTCCAGCTGTTCAATGGCCGAGCCGAGCCCGCGTTCCGCGACGAACAGCGCGCCGTTTTTGCTACGCGACACCGCGCCGCCGGTGTTCGTGTCGCGGTGGACGATCTTGGCGAGCCCCGTCGATGGATCGAGTTGCATCACGTTGCTCGCGTCGTTGTTCGCGAACAACACCGTGCCGTTGTCGCCGGCGATGGGGCCGTCGACGTTATTGCCTTCCCACGACCAGACGACCTTCCACGATTGCCCCGCGGCGAGTACGCCGGGAATTGCGGCCGTCGCGGGAAGTGCCGGAGCCGGCGGCGCTGCGTTCGCGCTCGCCGGCTGGCCGGCGCCTGGAATCGAGAACGGCTTCGGCGGATTCTTGCACTTCGCGAGCACATTCTTTATGCCGGGATTCTGCCAGCTCTGTAGGCTGCTGCCGCGCGGAAACGAAGACGATGGAGTTTGCGCGGAGACAACCACCGCCGTGCACGCGGCGGCTACCGCGAGAGCGACTCGTATTTTCATTACTTGATGCCCTTCGATTTCACATCCCAGTTCGAATTCGTGCACAGGCTGCAGTCCTTGCCCACGAACATCTTGCCGGCTTTCTTATCGCCTTTGAACGTCCACAGGAGCCACTCCGAGGCGACATTGGCGAACTCGCCGCCGCCGGGATGAAAGTACGTCGCGCTGTGGCCGGCATTGTGCCGCGCGCCGTAGAACGCCGGCACGTGGTTGATCGCTTCAAACGTCGCCGCCGATGCCGGCATCAGGAAGTCGGGCTCGCCGCCGTTGAGGAGCAGCACCGGCCCGTGCAATTTGGGCAGCGCGTCCGGTCCGGGTTGCGGCGACCGACCGCCCGCCGCCTCGTTCTGCACGCCGGAATTGAACACGCCGATTGTTTTCACGCGGGGATCGGCGCCGAGCGCGATTGAGAGAAATCCTCCGCACGATGTACCCATGACCGCAACTTTGTCCACGGCGATCTTGCCGTTTAACGGCGAGCCGGTTCGTGCGTTTTCCTTCTCGGCCCAGTCGATCGCAGCGCGCATGTCATCGGCGGTCTCCTGCCGTCGTGCGGCGCCTTCCTGAGCGACCGTGCCCACGACCAGGACGCCATGTGAAGCGATCGTGGTGAGAAACCCCGAGAAGTGCGTGCTGTCGATGGCGCAGCCGCCGTTGCCCCACACCATCACCGGCAGCGTGTCCTTCTTGGGAAACGCGTCCAGCGCCGTCGGGCGATACAGGTGAAGGCCGGTCGAGCCGAAAGCGCTTTCGGACGTCACTTGGTACGGTCCAGGCTCCGCTAGCGGCGCACCTTCAAGAGGCAAGGCCCGCGTAATCATTTCGCGAGTAATGCCGGCTGGCTGCGCGAGGCACAGGCCCGCGCCAGTCAAAAGCACTGCGGCAGCAGCAACGATGGTCTTATGCATAGTCCGTCTCCTCCAAAACCGGGATTATTCCAAATCGAGATTAACGTCGCACCAGCAAGATTTCCGAGCATGTGAGCTGGAGCGAATTGTCGTTGGTCCAGTATGACACTCACGGCATTACTTCAGTGTAAGCGAGCCGGAACGATGTCCAATCGTATTGAGCCAGTCGTAATTGGCCCCGTCAAAAATCTGAGTTTCTTGATATCTTGGATTGCGACCTGTGCGGACGGCTCCGCGCGCTGTGGAATGGTAACGTCACACTGAGGAGGTGACTTGATGAGGATGATCCGATGGTGTGTCCTGTTGCTTGCTGCGCTACCGATGGTCCCTCAGGACCAGAACTCGCTGCCGCGAGACATCGACCCGGTGACGCTCTCACGGCTGCCCCCGGTCACCGCGGCAGACCTGGACGAACAGGGGCAGCGTCTTCTGGCCGCGCGGACCAACTTTAAGCCCGGGCCCGGACCAACCCACATCACTGTCTACAGCCCGAGAGAGCTCGATCTGGGTATCCCGAGTGGTGAGAAGAGCCCGGTCGGTCCTCGATATTTTCAGCTCGCCGCGCTGATCGCCGCAAGAGAGGTCGACCAAGCCTACGAATGGTCCTCGCACGAGCCGGCGGGTCGGCGGCAGGGCTTGGAGCAAGCCGTCATCGATATCGTCAAGTACAACCGGGAGGTGGCGGAACTCTCCGACAAGGATGCCACGCTGATTACTTTCGGCCGCGCGCTGTTTCGGGAACACCGGGTCAGCAGTGAGTTATGGGCAAAGATGGTGAGCCATTTCGGGCGCCAGCGCACGGTCCAGCTCATGATGATTATGGGCGATTACTACCGGGTAGGTCTCATGCTGAACGCCGTCGATCAGCACCTTCCGCCAGGGCGTGAGCCACTGCTGCCGCCACTGAAACGATAATCCCGGCGGGTCACGGGATCAGCTGCAATTTGTCAGTCCTCAAGCCTTCCTCTCGTAGCAGACGCTGATTGCGCGCTCTGCCTCCGCGCTCTGGTGCTGAGCAAGGCCTGAACTGGTACCCGTCGTGCTTTGGTTCGGATAAACTGAACGTCATGTTCCGACCAACTTCTGTCATTGTTCAAGTGGCTGGCTTAGCGGCTGCGGCGCTGTGCCTGGAAGCGTCGCGAACGGCTCCGCGAATCAAACCGGACGCTCTCGAAACTCCGCAAACAATTACCGCCACGATTCTCCGGCTGGAGGAGCTTCTCGATGACGCCGAATCGCACCATCGTGTGGCGGACGTCGACAAGCTGATCGCCGACGACTACACGGGTATCACCGTGGGCGGGGGCGTCATCACCAAACAGGATGTGCTGGCGGCGGTATCGGGAAGAGAGGAGGCCTCCTCGCAGTCCGCCAACCGGCAGGTGCGTCCGTTGGAGAAGGCGGCCGTCTACACAGCTCTCGTGTTAGACCGGGGCATAGACCAGAAGACGCGAGAACCCTACATACTATCAACTCGCGTTATGGACATCTGGCAAAAACGAGGTCGGGAATGGAAATTAGTCAACGACCAGGCCACTGGTGTCGCCCTTGAACGTGGGGCGCAATAGCGGCCCTGACCAATACGTGATGACCTCCCGACATTCGACGGACTTCAGCTGCAATTGCCCAGAGCGCGGCAAAACAGGGATCGAGTCGCCGAAAACCTCCAGCGTCACATCCGGGACCACGGCTGCTGAGCGGGCCGCCAGTAACGGCGACCCGGCGAAAGCGGAGCAAACGGCCGAAAGAATGTGGAAGCTTCTTGACATTCGACCTATATTGGCTCGGAAACTGCCGGCGAGAACCGTGTAGCCGGAATAAAGAGCACGGCCAGCGGCAAACACGAACAGAACGCCGTAAGCATTGAAACGGATCAGGGTTGACGGGCCAACCGCTAATAGATTTCCTGGTTAGTGGGGCTCCCCAATGCCGGAACCTGCGAAGGCACCGATCTGCGTTGAAAAAGAACGCCTGTCGAAACGAGTGCTCGAGGCGATTAGCCAACTCACTGCGCTAAAAAGCAAGCAGAGCGCAAGTGTCGGGAGCGGGGTCGCAGGATTGCCGGAAATCGAAGAAGCGATTGAAGCCGCACGCAAGAGATGGGACAAGGCGCGGGAAAGCTATGCCCAACACCTGCGGGACCATGGCTGCTGAAGTCTTCTCGGCGGCTCGGCGGCTGGGCGGTAAAGCCCGCGTCGATCGTTTCGGACAACGGCTACGCCGCTTCGGCGCCATGGCCCGCTGTCAGCTTCCGATGCTCGCGAATGACGCCCGCGGCCAGCACCAGCCACGCAGCGACTGCGGCCAGGTTGAACGCCGCCATCGTCCGGATGCCCACGCCCAGTAGTCCCGCGCCTGTGAACACCACGATGCTGGACACGACATCGCCGAACCGCACGCAAAATGTATCCACCGCCTGCTTGGCTTTGTACTTCGCCTCGCGGCTCGTCGGTAGATAGAGCGCGCCTCGCACCGTATTCATGAGCGAATAATCGGTGCTGTTCTCCAGCACTTTGCCGACCCAGATGAACGCGAAAATTGGCGACGCCGCGATCAGCGAATACGTGCACAGCGCAATTCCCGGAAGCACGAGCAGTGACCCGCGCACCCCCAGGTACTTGAACACGCGCGACACCAGAAAGAACTGGATTAGCAGCCCCAGCAAATTCTGCCAGAATTGAAAATCTGCCGAATACGTGCCGAGCAGGCTTGTCTCCGAAAGCCCCCCGGTCGTCCCGCTCACCGCCGCCTGTCGCGCCGCTTGCGTAAAAATCCGGTCCCGCATGTACTCGCCGTCCGTGTTGACTACGTTCAGAACCAGAATCAGCAGCGCGATGTACAGCAGGTAGCGTTGCTTGAAGATCAGCTTAAATCCGCCC
>CAZKQQ010000315.1:0-5315 GCA_964554945.1 uncultured Solibacteraceae bacterium
CGAAATCGACGCCGGCCGCTTCCGGCAGGACCTGCTGTTCCGCCTCAACACCATCGAAATTCACCTGCCTCCCTTACGGGATCGCCGCGAGGATATCGTGCCGCTCGCCACGCATTTTCTCCGCCAGCACACCGGCCGTTACCGGAAACACTTCACCGGCTTCGATGAAGGTGCGGTAAAAGCGCTGCTGGCACACTCCTGGCCCGGCAATGTGCGCGAGTTGGACCACGCGGTGGAACGCGCGGTTCTAATGGCCGCCGACGAGTCGGTGCGCGCCTCCGACCTCGGCCTTCGGAGCGGCCGGGAGGGCGCGCCGCGCCTGGAAGACATGAGCCTGGAAGATGTGGAGGCGCTGCTCATCAAGAAAGCGCTGGCGCGTTTCGATGGCAACGTCAGCCACGCCGCCGAAGCCTTGGGGCTCAGCCGCAGCGCGCTCTACCGGCGGCTCCAGCGATACGGGTTGTAGTCGTGGCTCGCACCCGTAAAGCTCGCCTCAGTTATGAAGGCCACGTGGTTCTGCTTGCCTTGCTGGCGGGACTCCCCGGCACGGCGGCGGCTCTTATTATTCTCTGGACGGGCGGCTACACGCCTAGAACGCAGTGGACCCTCACGGTCTTGATCGTGGGCGCCTGGTGGGGATTCACGATGGCGGTCCGTGACCGAGTCGTATTTCCCTTGCAGACGCTCTCGAATCTTTTGGCGGCATTGCGGGAAGGTGATTTTTCCGTGCGCGGCCGCGCGCCGCGACCCGACGACGCGTTGGGGGAAGTGATGCGCGAGGTCAATACCCTGGGCGGCACGCTACGCGAACAGCGACTGGGAGCGATGGAGGCAAGCACGCTGCTCCGCACAGTGATGCGGGAAATCGGCGTCGCGGTGTTTGCCTTTGACGAGGACCGCCGGCTGCGTCTTCTCAACCGCGCCGGGGAACAACTCCTGGCCGCTCCCGCCGAGCGCCTGATCGGCCAGAATGCGGAGGACCTTCACCTCGCTTCCTGCCTCGAAGGAGAACCGCAGAGCACGTTCCAGGGCGTCTTTCCCGGCGGCGCCGGACGCTGGGGAATGCGTCGAACCCGCATCCGGGAGCATGGTCTGCCGCTCGACCTCGTTGTCATATCCGATCTGACCCAGGCACTGCGCGAACAGGAGCTACAAGCTTGGCAACGGTTGGTGCGCGTACTCGGTCACGAATTGAATAATTCGCTGGCTCCCATTAAATCGATTGCGGGCACCTTGGAAACTCTTCTCGGCCGCGAGTCGCTCCCCGAGGACTGGCGTCAAGACATGCGGCGCGGCTTGAGCGTCATCACCTCGCGGTCTGACAGCCTCAGCCGGTTCATTGGCGCGTATGCGCGACTGGCCAAGCTGCCACGCCCGCAACTACAGCCGCTTCAGGTCGCGCGTTGCGTCGAACGAGCAGTCAGCTTCGAGACTCGCGTCCCGGTCCGAGTGGAAGGGGGGGAGAACACCACTCTGCGTGGAGATCCCGATCAGCTCGAACAGGTCCTGATCAACCTGTTGCGCAACGCCGCTGATGCGTCGTCACCGGCCAACACGCCGGTACGCATCGGATGGCGCAGGAATGGCGCGATGGTGGAGATTTGGGTCAAGGACGAGGGCCCTGGCCTCTCCACTACGGCCAACCTGTTCGTCCCGTTTTTCACCACCAAGCCTGGGGGCTCCGGTATCGGATTGGTGTTGAGCCGTCAGATCGCGGAGGGTCATGGCGGCGCGTTGACGCTGGAGAACCGCACAGACGGCCCAGGTTGTGTGGCAACGCTGAGGCTCCCGGCCTGACGTACTTCTGGTACCGCGTTAACTTCAGTCGACTTATACCGGCCTGCCAAAAGCGCGTATCCTGATGAGGCTAACCATGGGCGAACACCTCGAGAATCCGACAATACAGGCGCCGCGCGAACCGGAGTCCATCCAAGAGACCGGCCTCGCCGAAACCACCATCGAACACCTCATTCTGAAAATTCTCTACTTCCGCGGAGAACTGTACGGGCAGGATTTGTCGAACGCGATCGGCCTGAAGTTCAGCGTGATCAGCGAACTCGTGGAGTCGCTGAAGCTGACGCACCAGGTTGTGGTCAAGCGCTCGATGGGAATGGGCAGTGTGGGCTCGCTTTTTGCGCTCAGTGAAGCCGGACGCACCCGCGCGCGGGAGCATCTGGACGCGAATCAGTACGCGGGTGTGGCGCCGGTGCCCGCCGAACAATACGCCGAAGTCGTCCACCGCCAAAGGCACCAGGACGGATGGCTGACTAAGGAGGCGTTAGGACTGGCGCTCAAGGACATGGTGATCACCGAGCGCACGCTGGCTCAGATTGGTCCAGCCGTAGCGGCCGCCAAATCCTTGTTGGTTTATGGCAAGCCGGGCGATGGCAAGACATTCCTCATTGAGTCTTTAAATAACCTGGAGAGTTCGCCCGTTTATCTGCCGTATGCCATCGAGTGCCAGGGCAATATCATCCAGCTCTTTGATCCCATTTATCACAAGCCGATCGAAGATGACGCGCCGTCGGTCCTCACTGTGTCGATGGAACGCGGGCACGACCGGCGCTGGATCAAATGCAAGCGTCCGTTCATCGTCAGCGGCGGCGAACTTTCGCTCGACATGCTCGACCTGCGCTTCAACACCACTTCCAAAGTCTATGAGGCGCCATTCCAATTGAAGGCGAATAATGGCATTTATCTAATCGACGACTTCGGCCGCCAACGCGCCACGCCGGCCGAAGTACTGAACCGGTGGATTGTCCCCATGGAGCGGCGTGTCGATTATCTGAGCTTTCTGACGGGCGGCAAGATGACGGCGCCTTTTGAAACGTTCCTGGTCTTCTCCACCAACCTGAACCCCGCCGACCTGGGCGACGAAGCGTTCCTGCGCCGCATTCAGTACAAGATGCTGCTGCGCGGTCCGAGTGAAAGCGAGTTCACGCAAATCTTCGAGCGGTTTTGCACGGAAAAGAAGATTCCGTGTCCGTCGGGGCTCCCGCACCGATTCATCGAGCAGTATTATCGGAATACCGGTAAGCCGTTTCGCCGCTGCCATCCGCGCGACGTGCTCACCCATGCGCTCAACCTGATCCATTTTGAGAAGCTGCCGTTCGAGCTGAACGATGCCATCCTGACCCGGGCCTTTGAAAGCTGTTTCGTCCAGGAAGAAGAGAGCGCGCCTCTTGCACAGATAACGCCGCCGGCGCCCGCTCCGGTGGCCGCGCCCCTGCTGCCGAGCCTCGCGCAGGATTATGGCGAGCTACACCAAGCCTGATAGCGCTTCCTCATCAAAACCGAGCACGACCTCGCGGCCCTTCACCAGGATGGGCCGTTTGATCAGGTTTGGATTCTCCGACATCAGCCGCAGCGCCTCATCCCGCGGCGGCGGATTTTCCTTCATCCCGCGCTCGCGGTAAAGCTCGTTCCGGGAATTTAGAAAATTGAGGTAATCTCGTTTCCCGATCAACTGTTCCAGTTGAGCCACGGTCAGTCCCTGGCTCAGATCGACCTCATCGAACCGGGCGCCTCTTTCGCGAAGCAAACTCTTCGCTTTGCGGCAGGAGGTTCAAGTAGGTTTCAAGTACAGGGTCATGAGGGAAGTGTAGCGTATCGCGCTTCCTGCCTGTTTGCGCGGTTCTGTGCCGAGATTCCCACGCAGAAGCGCGACCGTCCGCGAGCGGCGGACCTTTCAATCCAACTTGTAGATGGTCAGTCCCGACAGCAGCTTGGGATAAAAATCGGTGGACTTCTGCGGCATGACGCCGCCGGCGAACGATGTGGCGGCTACTTGCTCGATCGAGGTGGGTTTGAGCAGGAAAGCGATTTGCGCCGAGCCCCGGCGCGCCTCCGCAAGCGCAGCGTCGATGCCGCGAACATATCGAATGTTCGTTTCCTCGCGCACCGCTTGTTCATTCACCCCCAGCGCCTTCGCCAGAATGCGTTCGTGCAGGACGCGAACGTCCAACTCGTTCCGCAGGCCCCGCGCTTCCATCAGGAAAAGCCGGCTTTCCATCGCAGCCCCGATGACAGTATGGCCCGGCCGGTCGCGCCATGCCTGCTGCAGAACGGCGGGCGAATCGATTTCTTCGACCGCGAAATCCACGGCCGCCGTCTGAGGGAATCCTTGCGAGTTGACGTTGCTAACCAGCCGGTGCGTCGCAAGTATCTTCAGCCCCGCCGAATGCATGTTGACGAACGTCATCATCACACGGTCAGCGCCTGCAAGGCTCGGGTTTTCACGCCGGAAAGCCAACGCTGTTTCGTAGCGATGGTGGCCGTCGGCGATCAGCAGTTTCTTGTCCGCCATCGCCTGCTGAATGGCGCTCGCATCGGCGATCTTCCACATGCGGTGGATCGCGCCATACTCATCGGTCACCTCGATCAGCGGCCTGCCCCGCGTGCCGGCGTCCAGCATCGCGTCGATGGTTTCCGGCTCGTCCGGATACAGCATGAAGATCTGGCCGAAGTGAGCGTGGGTGTGGCGGAGCAATTGCAGCCGGTCCTGCTTGGGCCCTGAGAGAGTCTGCTCGTGGCGGTGCACCACACCCGCGGCATAATCTTCCACGGCGCCGAGCGCGATGAAGCCCTTGCGCACCAGCCGTTCGCCCGTGTCCGGGACCGTGAATTCCTGGGAGTACGGAAAAACGCCGGGATCATTATCCCGCGCCAGAATTCCGGACGCGATCCAATCTCGCAAATGGCCTGCGGCGCGCGTGTAAACATTGTCCGAATCCGTCTCGGCCGCCGAGCGCTCTCCGAGAATAATCCGCACCAGGTTATATGGGCTGAGCTCGAGATACCGGCTTCGCATGGCCGGTGAGATTTTGTCGTACGGTTGCGTGAGCAGCTTGTCCGGCGGCCCCGCCTTTTCCGTGTAGCGGTACGGTTGGAACGGATAGATGTGCGCCAATCCCCAGAATAACAACTACGGCTGCGTCACAACGGGGACCGGATCGGGCGGACGGCTTACCTGGCCTTTGAGCGCCTCTTCGATGCTCACATCGTAATCGGAGAGGATACTTCCGAGCACGTTTTCCAGGTTCACTTTGGCGTGAATATACTGGTTGCGGGCGCTCGATTCGTTCAGTTCGCGCGTGGTGGCGTCGCGCTGGGTGGTAAGCAGGTCGATGATGGTTGCGGTGCCCAGCTCATACTTTCTCCTCGTGCCGGCCAGCGTCTCGTCCTCCAGTTGACGCGCTTCCTTGCTGTTCTCGTAAGCCGCCCGCGCCTGCGTCATGGCGGTGCGCGAGTTGATCACATTCAACTTGATGTTGTTGCGCAGTTGCTTGTCCTGGATCTGCGATTGGCGGTAGTTC
>CAZKQQ010000316.1:0-5301 GCA_964554945.1 uncultured Solibacteraceae bacterium
GGGATCGCAGCCCGGCGCGACGTTGGGCCGGTTCGCGCCACCACCGCTGTAGGCTTGCGCGAAACCATCGGTGATATTCACGGGATAGCCGGTGTGGTGGCTAAAAATCCCGCTCACTTGCCAACCTTGCAGGAACTTGTTGCGGCGGAATGGCAGCATGTACGTGCTGTTCACCGTTACCGTGTGACGATTGTAATAGGCGCACCAGCCTACGTCATATTTCGCGTTGAATGGATTTGCCAGGACCGTGCCGCCGTCCACGAGATAGCTTCCCGAGCCGTTATCCGTGCATTCCGCGTATGTATAAGAAAGCTGCGCCTGCCAGTTGCCGGTCAGGCGGCGATTGACGCTTAATTGCGCTGAGTTGTATTTCGAGAACCCGCTGGAATAACCGATTTGCAGCGCGCCGTAAGCCGGATTGACGAAAGGATTCATAACGATCCTGCCGTTCACCAGCTGCGAGAATTGCAATTGCCCATCCGGCAGAACATTGGGAACGGGTGGGTTGGCGTCGGTCTCTTCAATCTGGTGCAAACCATGCGAACCGACGTAAGCGGCAGACACCACCGTGTCTTTGACCACCTCGTGCTGCAGGCTGAGATTCCACTGTTCGACGTAGGGTGTGGTGCCGAGATGATAGTCCAGTCCAAACGATTGCGTCGGCTGCGTAGGCGAGACGGCCGAAAAGATCAGCGGGAACGTGGGATTGAACTGGGTTCCCGTCTTGAACGGCGGGTTGTTGTAGTACTCGGCGGCAAAATCGCGAGGGCCGATGAGGTTGTGAAAGATGCCGAAGCCGCCGCGCAATGAAGTCCGGTGATTCCTAAAGACGTCCCATGCGAAGCCGATGCGAGGGTCGAAATTGTGGAGCGACGGATTGGACTCGTATACATGCGGCACCGAGACATATCCTCCGAAAGGCGCGTTCACAATAGACGAAAGCTTGTTGGACACCTCGGTGGGATTGGTGGTGGGGGAGTACCGCAAACCAACATTGACCGTGAACGACGGCGAGAGCTTCCAATCATCCTGCACATACAAGGCGAAATCCCATTCGCGGAAACCACGCGCGGCATCGGACTGCGGATTGCCATTAGCATCCGGCAAAATTCCGCTGAATGAAAATGGGCTGCCTTGCAGGAAAAGCGCGAGGCTCTGGAAAGTCCAGCCGCCGTCGCCCGGCACGGGAGACCAGACGTTGGACTGCACTCGCTTGGCCTCGCCGCCAAACCGGAGCGTATGCGCGCCCCGGTTCCAGTAGACATCGTCTCCAACGGCGAACTTGTTTTGGCCGAAGTGCCAGGGCCCGGGTGCAGCCGTTCCAAACCCGCTAAGGCCCGTAATCGCCATGCTGCCGTCCACGAGTCCTTTCCCAGGAAAGTATTGGAACAGCGGATACGAATTCACGCCGGTATTGCTGTCCTGAAACGGCCGCGAAAATGCGAATCGCACGGAGTTGATGACGGAATTGGAAACGATATGCTTCTCTTCGATGGTCGCGAACTGGTTGCGATTCCGGCTGATCGACGGCCAGACATTGGGCAGCGGGCCGCCTGTGGGTTCGAACAGGCGCGCAAAATCACCGAGGTATCGCACGAAAATCGAGTCTTTCGAGGACAGCGTCCAATCGTAGCGGCCAATTACGTAGTTCTCCGATCCCGTCTGCACGGGGTTCAGGGTTTCCTGTCCAATACCGCCCCCAATGAGCGTGGTCGGGGGCGGGACGTGATCATAAAAGGAGAGGTACGGTTGGATGGCTTTGGGAATCGTGTTCGCGCAAGCCGGATCAGGATACACGATGGCGGTGTTGTTGACGCACTGCGGCGGACCGGCTGTCCCCGAAGGCAGGTATCCCTGGCGCGCATTGCTGTCGGGAACCGAAATAATACGAGTTTCGCCGAGCGCCTGCCGCAAGCCTTCGTAGTTTACGAAGAAAAACATCTTGTCCTTCTTGACCGGCCCGCCGAAAGTGCCGCCGAATTGTCCTCTGCGAAACGGCGCCGGGCTGGCTTTGTCGAAAAAGTTGCGCGCGTCGAGAGCGCTGTTGCGGAGAAAGCCGTAGCCCGAGCCGTGAAAGGCATTGGTGCCCGATTTGGTCACCTCGTTCAGCACAGAGCCATTGCCCCCGAACTGGGAGCTGTACGTATTAGTCAAAATCTGGAACTCGCCTACCGCGTCGATGCCCATGGCCGTGTTCAACGAACCTGCGCCCGCGCCATGAGCGAAGTAGTTCTGCACATCGGTATCGTCGAGCAGTTCGGCCTGCCCGTTCGGCCGGGCGCCGGCTACCGAATAGGTGAATCCACCCCCATAAAACGGCCCCTGAAAGATGCCGGTGAAATTACTGACCCCCGGGGCCAACAGAACCAACTGCTCGATGTTCCGGCCATTGAGCGGCAGTTCGCGCAACTGCGTCTGCTCGATCAGGGTGGATAGCTGGGCCGTCGTGGTATTCACCGTGGAGACTTCGGCGTTGACGGAAACAGTTTGGGTCGCCTGACCGACCGGAAGCGAGAAATCCACCACGCTTTCGCCACCCACGCTGAGCACAATCCCGGAATGGACCACGCTCTGAAAGCCTTCTTTCGTGACCTGCACCTGATATTCGCCGACCGGCAACTCGGCGATCCGATAGCGGCCTTCGGAATCACTTCTTGTGGCCTGGTTGGAGCCGGTGGCGACGTTCGTCGCGCGCACGGCGGCATCGGGAATCGCCGAGCCGGACGGATCGGTCAACGTGCCCGCGATACTGGCAGTGGCCCGCTGCGCCCGCAAAGGCGCGTTCAAGAATCCGAGACAGAGCACAGTGGCGTACAGAGCCGTCTGAAGGCGCAGAAGCATTTCGTGTCTCCTGTTGAATTTCGTAAACCCCTACTGAGGCGGGATGATATCACCCACACCAACAAACACGCAATACGAATCTGCGTGTCACGAGGGTAGCGTCGGGCTGACGCGCGTTACTCCGGCGGTACGTTGTAGCCGCCGGAATCGACGAACAGCCAGCGGCCATCCGGGACCTTCACGCGATGGGCTTTCGCCAAGGTAGGGTAATCCTTGGCGGCGTAAGCTTCTACGGTGACCACATCACCAGGCTTCATGGTTTTGGGCAACCAGCCGAGTCGGCGCATTCCGTTGGGGCTCGCCATTTCGAAATACCAGTCGATGGGGGCGCCGCCCGGTTTATTCACATCCAGGTGCAGATGGACGTGAGGGTTCGTCCACTCGATCTTAGTTACCGTCCCGGTGAGGACCAGGAGCCT
This sequence comes from uncultured Solibacteraceae bacterium, assembly GCA_964554945.1. Taxonomy (GTDB): domain Bacteria; phylum Acidobacteriota; class Terriglobia; order Bryobacterales; family Bryobacteraceae; genus PSRJ01. The sequence continues at coordinate 3,261 of CAZKQQ010000316.1, forward strand.
GGACGCGTCATACTCCGCGCTGGCGGAATGGTGCGCCCATAATGGAGCGGCCACGAGCACGGCAAGCGTCGTGAGGACCGCGTTCGGTTTGTGCATGGGTCCGGTGCTTCCATTTTAAGTCCGGCCGGACGGATTACTCGTAAAACGCGGGTGCCTTTTTCAGCTTCGCATTACCCAGGAAGTCATGCTGAATCCACAACTGCGCGCCCGTCTTCTTCAAGAAGACTTCCAGCTCCGCGCGAGACGCAGCGGTTTGTTCCTTATTGAATTCGGACACCGGCAGGCGGTTCAACGTGCGCTCCTCGGGATAGTGATATAGATCGCCGCTGAGCACCACCGGCCCGGTTTTGGCCAGCTTCAGAAACAACGACTGATGCCCGGGAGTGTGGCCCGGCGTGGACTTGATAATGACGGTCCCATCTCCGAACACATCGTACTCGTCTTTGTCGATAATCACGGTTTTGCTGTTCTTCAACTGGCTGTAGTTGGCGGGGTCGGAGCGGGGAATCGGGACATCGGAGAACATGCGGTCGCGTTCCACCTTTCGCACCAGCCAGGTCGAGCCGGCAAACGCGTTCGCATTGGCGACGTGATCGCCGTGATAGTGCGACATCGCGAGGTAAGTGATGTCCGCCGGCGTATAGCCTACCTCCGCGAGTTGCGGCAGCAGCGGCCGGGCTTGCGTTACGACTCCCGCGGTGGCCGGCCCGCCGCCGGCAGGAAACGCGCGATCGGGGATGTCGCCGTTGTCCCACATGAGGGTTCCTTTGGGGTGGGCCACGAGGATGCAGGGAATCGCCATCTCCGTCGAGCCCACTTCTTCCTTCTTCAAGGAATAGGTGTCGGCGTTGGTGGTGTGAATAGTTCCGCAAACAAAAATGTATAGCCGGAGAGATTTGGGAGGCCGGGCGTGTTTGGGCGGCGCAGGCGACGCGATGGCCGCCAGCCCCACTCCCAGCAAGATCAGGAGATACAACGCGGCACGGGTTCGGAGACGGGTTGGGTTGCTCGTATTCATCAAACTTAGTCTATACGGGATGATCGACGGTGTGGCTTGCCCGCACGGGAGACCGGCCGGAAATCCGCGACTTCTTGATCCGGAGTGCAGGACGCCTCATCAGATGCGGCTCGCCAACGCGCTGTGCCGGTACATCGAACTATCGGAGGGAGCGGCGGGCCGGCCGGAAGGAGCAACCGAAGGGTGATCGATAGGCGTCTACACGGGGTCTCGCGATTGGGACCAACATCAAAACTGAAAAAATAGGGGAACCCGCGAGTTGACCAGGTGTGGCCGCTCGACCCCGGCGTTGCTCTTGTCTTCGGTCGAGAACCGCCATCCATTCAGCCGGTCGAACATGCGCATTTCGCGACTCCGGAGCATGCGGCGGTATTCCCACCGAACCAGAAGCCCCAGGCACACCAGGATTAGTGCGAATACGAATATTACGATTGCAGTCGGCATGCCCTGAGCATACTTGCTGCTAAGCACGATTCAAGCATCACCATGGTGGAATATCGAACGATGTCGGCTGGAAGTCTCAGCGGCGGAGGTCACGCCAGTCCATCTGTTCCAGAACTGGGCGGAGATCGGGAAAATATATATTCTGGGCGAGGGCAAGAGCAGTATTTTTCGCACCTACCTCTGAGCGTTCCCTGATCTCCGGAGAGCTGAGCCCGTCAAAAACCACCCGCCATGGCTTTTCGTGGCCCTCATCCCGATATATCCAGATCCGATTGCGATGGTAGAAACCAATAAGCTGAGGCTTCTGTTCTCGCATTTGCGGCGATCATACCCCTGACCAATGTTCCATTCAAAATAGACAAAGGTCATCGTCAGCGGGACTGTCTTTTCAATAGATTGGGCAGTGGAAGTAGGGTGAAAGGGGATTTGGCGGGTGTACCAAGGGATCAAACCCTACAGGGATTTTGATTGGATGGTCCGGATAAACTGTCGCTACGAAGAACTTGGTGCGGATGAAGGGACTTGAACCCCCACACCCTTGCGGGTACATGGACCTGAACCATGCGCGTCTGCCAATTC
>CAZKQQ010000317.1:0-5136 GCA_964554945.1 uncultured Solibacteraceae bacterium
GCGAGGATGGGGTGGCGCGGGGCGCGATGGGAGCGGATTCCGGAGATTACGACCGGTCCGGCCGCCCTCACCTGGTGGTCGGTAATTTCTCCAACCAGATGCTCGGCCTGTACCATAACGAGGGCAACGGCCTGTTCGTCGACGAAGCGCCTTCCTCCGCGGTGGGGCGAGCCAGCCTTCTCAGCCTGACGTTCGGCGTGTTCTTTTTCGACTACGATCTGGATGGACATCCGGACTTGTTCGCGGCCAACGGGCACATTGACGAAGAAATCGGCCGCGTTCAGCCGAAGATTCAATATCGCCAGTTGCCGCTGTTGTTTCGAAACCTAGGGAACGGCAAATTCGAAAATGCATCGGCGCGCGTCGGGGAACAGTTCCAGCGTCCCATGGTGGCGCGCGGAGCGGCGTACGCGGATATCGATCGGGATGGAGACCTGGATCTCCTCATCACCACCAATGACGGCCCCGCTTTCCTGTACCGCAACGACCTCGGCAACGGCAATCATTGGATCAATGTGCGGACCGTCGGCGGCAAATCCAACCGCGATGGAATTGGGGCGGTGGTGCGGATCGAGAGCCGCTCCGGCAAGCAGTGGAACATGGTGCGCAGCGGTTCGAGCTATTGCTCGCAAAGCGATTTGGCGCTAACGTTCGGATTGGGTTCGGACACCATGGTTACCTCGCTCGAAGTCGAATGGCCAAGCGGAGCAAAGCAGAAGTTTGGCAGTCTTGGGGTCAACCAGTTTGTCACGATTGATGAAGCTCAGGGTATCGTACGAAAAGAAGCCCGGCCGTAGCGCCCGAACGGGACTGCTGGCTTTGGGAGTGATCGCGGCGGCTGCCGCTCTCCACGGCGCCCATCAGCCGTCTCACGAGGACTTGCTGTGGCAGCACCGCAACCTGGGCAAGGCCTTCTACGAAAATCCCACCACGCAGAAGGAAGCAGTGGCCGAGTTCCGCAAGGCGCTGGATTTGAATCCGGGTTCGGTCCGGGAGCGTTTGAATTACGGACTGGCGTTGCTCAAGGCGGAGAACCGCGATGAGGGCGTGGCGCAGCTCGAGGCAGTCCAGAAGCAGGACCCTTCTTTGCCGCACACGTGGTTCAATCTCGGAGTGACGTACAAAACCCAGGGGAATACAGCAGCCGCGATCGAACAATTCCAGGGTCTGCTCCGGCTGGATCCGAATGAACCGGTCTCCCACTACAACCTCGGCGTGCTGTATCGCCAGAGTGGCGACCTGGCCGGCGCGGTGCGCGAGTTCGAAACGGCGGCACGCCTGGACATCAGCTTCGCTGCGCCGCGTTTCCAGCTTTACAGCGCGTATCGCAGTCTGAACCGGCCCGCCGATGCCGAGCGGGTCATCGCCGAATTCCGCGCCATCAAAGCGAAGCAGGATCAACCCGACGCGGAACAGGAAAATGTCAATTGGAGCCGCTACGCTGAGATTTACGACCCTTCCGAAGACCGCGCGGCCCCTCCCGCCGCGACCGCGAAATTCCGGTTTCGCGAGCGGGCTCTGCAGGGTACGGCGGACCCACGCACCGCTCGCGTCCTGATCCTGGATTTCGACGGTGACGGGCGGCCGGACGCCTTGGTGTGGTCCGATTCCGGGATCCTGCTCTACCGCGGCGGAACCGAGCTGGTGGATCGCGGGCTCTCTCAGATTCGACACGTGCTGTCGGTGGCGGCCGGGGACTACGATAACGATGGGCTGGTCGATCTGAGCGTCGTTACGCCCGAGGGCGCGCTGCTGTTTCACAACAGCCGTGCCAGCGGCTTCGAGCTTAGGCCGCTGCCCGCTGCGGCGTCTAGGGGCTTCCGAGCCGCCATCTGGGTCGATTATGATCACGATCGCGATCTCGACTTGATCCTGGCCGGCGAACGCAATCTGTTGCTTCGCAATGACGGCGAGGCGGGGTGGGAAGATCGCACGAAGGACTTTCCGTTCGCTCCAGGAGTCGGCGGGCGAGGCTACGCCCATCGCATGGCGCCGGACGACACCAAAGCGTTCGACGTCACGTTGATCTACGACAACGGCACGGCCATCGACTACCGGGATCGTCTGAATGGCCGCTACGAAGGGACCGAGCCGCATCGGGCAGCAGGTGAAATTCCGGACGCAAGGGCCGGGGAGCCCGAAGCGGCCGCCTGGAACGCCGCCGACTTCCGCGGTAATGGGCGGCTCGATCGGGTGCTGGTAACGCCGGGCGGCCGGGTTCAATACGCTGCAGATGAAGGCTCGCGCCGCGGGTGGCTGACGATCACATTGGAAGGCGTCAAGAGCCTGAAGATCCCCACAGGCGCGGTAATCGAGGTCAAGGCGGGAACCTTCTACGAAAGGCGATGGTATGACACGGCGCCGATCACCTTCGATCTGGGCGACCGCGCTACGGTCGACGCCATACGGATTATTTGGCCCAACGGGATGATCCAAAACGAGGTGCGCAAGCCGGCGCGGCGCGGTCTTCACGTGAAGGAAGCGCCGCGGCTCTCCGGGTCGTGCCCGATGATCTTCACCTGGAATGGGAGCTCTTTCGAGTTCATTACGGATGTGCTTGGCGTGGCGCCTCTGGGCGCCAGCTCCGGCGACGGCACGTACTTTCCGGTCGACCACGACGAGTACGTCTCCATTCCCGGCCCTTCACTCGCTAGCCGGCAGGGTCGCTACGAAATCCACATCACCGAAGAGCTGAACGAGGTCTCTTATTTGGACGAGGTCCAATTGCTCGCGCTGGATCACCCCGCCGGAACGGAGGTCTTCTCCAACGAGAAGTGGAAGGGGCCGCCGTACCCGGAGTTTCGTTTGTATGGGGTGAAGCGCCGCGTCTACCCAAAGGCTGCGCGCGACGAACGCGGGCGCGACGTTTTGCCCGCGCTGCTTCATCGCGACCGCGTGTACGTCAGCGGATTTTCGCGCGATGTAGCCGGAATGGCGGAAACGCATACGCTCGACTTCGATTTTGGAGCCGAGGCGGCGTCTTTGAATCGCGCGGTGCTGGTGCTCAACGGCTGGGTAGATTGGGCCGATGGCAGCACTTTTCTCAAGGCTGCCCAGGCCGGGCGCCCACTGGTTCCTCCGATGCTTCAGGTGCGGGATGTGTCGGGCGCGTGGAAGACGGTGATCGAGGACATGGGGATGCCGTCGGGAAAAACTAAAACCATCGCCGTCGATCTCACGGGAAAGTTCCTTTCGCAGTCTCGGGAAGTCCGCATCATCACAAATATGTGCGTGTACTGGGACGAGATCTTTCTGGGCGAAGACGCATCCGCTCCCGAGTCCCGGCTGACGCCACTCGACGCCAGCGCGGCGCGCCTGCATTTTCGGGGGTTCTCGCGGATCCGTGTGGATCCGGAAAGAAAACAGCCCGAGAGTTTCGATTACGACTCGATTTCGCCTCTCTCGAACTGGAATCCGACGGCGGGCCGGTATACGCGGTATGGGGACGTTCGGGAACTGGTTCGAGAAGCCGATGACCGGCCAGTGGTCATGGGCTCGGGCGACGAACTGGAATTGTGGTACGACGCCGGCCGGCTGCCTTCGTTGCCTGCAGGGTGGAGCCGCGACTTTCTCCTCCTCGTGGACGGCTGGGCCAAGGACGCGGATGCCAACACGGCGTTCTCGCAGAGCGTCGAGCCTCTCCCATTTCATGGGATGAGCCGCTACCCTTACCCTGCGGGCGAGGCGTTCCCCAGTGACGCCGTCCACAGCCGGTACCTTCAGGAATTCAACACCAGGCCTGCTCTGCGGCTAATCCAACCTCTAAACCCTTAAGTGGCGAAAGGGCCGTTTGACGACGGTACAGCCTGCAACCGCTTACCAATGCGAGACGGGCGCTGAAAATTGTGGCTTGATTTCAGGACGGGCCTCTAATATAATCCCTGTTCATGTAAGCGCTTGCGGAGGGGAAACCATGACTGTACCGACGCACTCCCGGGGAAAAGTGTTCATCTTGTGTGGCTGGATCGCCGCCCTGTCCGCTGTCACAGGCTGGGGCCAAGCCACCAACTCAGCCGATGTTACCGGCACGGTAACCGATTCGACCGGCGCTGTCGTTCCCGGTGTCACGGTGACCGTAAAAGACATCGACAAGAACGTGGAACGTACGTTGGACACCAACGTTTCGGGTGTCTATGACACGGGCCCGCTCGTCCCGACAGACCGTTACACGCTGACGTTCAAGAAAGAGGGTTTCGCCACGCTTCAGCGCGGGCCCATGACCTTAAGTACGGGCGTGACCGGTTTGAATGTGGAACTATCCGTGGCGCAATCGTCGCAGCAGGTCGTGATCCAAGAGACAGCGGCGCCCTTGCTCGAAACCACCACGGCCGAGATCTCCTCGACGGTGTCCCAGGAAACTCTGAAGAACCTTCCACAGACCGGAGGAATCCCGGACTGGCAATCGTATCTAACCTTGTTGCCGGGCACGCGAGGCAACGGGACCAACAATAACAGCCCAGGCATGGGCGGCGTGTCGGTAAACGGTAGCATGCCGTTTACGAACACCCTGCTGGACGGCGCGTCGACCAGTTCGCCGATGAGTAACAACGTCATCAACACTCCGATCTTCGACTCCGTTGCGGAAGTAAAGATGAGCGGTTCGCTGTTCTCGGCGCAAACCGGCAGCGGCGGGGTTCTCTATAACCAGATCAGCAAGGGCGGAACCAACAGCTTCCATGGCATGGGGTACGATTACTTCAAAAACACCGCCCTGAATGCCGCTCCTTTCGGATTCAACGGCGTCGCCGGCGTGAACGCTCCCATAAAATTTAACGACTTTGGAGGCAACATCGGGGGTCCGGTAATCAAGGACAAAGTTTTCTTCTTCTTCGCTGTGGAAAACACGATCCAACATGGTTCGCCGCCCGTGAGTTTCATTACGGTACCGACGGCAGCGATGCGATCGGGCGACTTCGCGGGCCTGCCTCCGATTTACGATCCGACCACGCAGACCGTGGACCCGGCTACGGGGATCGTGACCCGGCAGCCGTTCACCAACAACCGGATCCCAGCTACCATGCTCGACACGGTGGCCAAGAATATCCAGGCGCTCTATCCTCAGCCCAATCTTCCTGGAACCATCTCGAATGGCATTGCCATTAACAACTACGACTACCAGTTTCCGACTACTTCCCC
>CAZKQQ010000318.1:0-2172 GCA_964554945.1 uncultured Solibacteraceae bacterium
GGACAATGGCGGGAGCAATCGGGACCCAACTCTGCCAGGATCTTCGATGGCATGGACCTTTTCCAGGTTGAAGTAGACGATGGCGAGTACGTGCGAGTCAAGCGCGACCCGAAGGCGCCCGAACCTCAGCCCTCCGTGTATGATTTTAGCGATCTCGATCCTTCTAAGGCTGTTGAATTAGGCCGCCGGCCTTGCGATGCCCCAGTGGACAGCGATCCGTGCATCGTGCTGCAGCTGCCCGTCAGGCAGCGCACGCATCTGAGTTCCAACGGCCAAATGATCACCGTCCGAGGTGGCGAGCGGCGCTTGATGGCCGACGTCGTAACGGGCTTAATGGTATCGTCCCAGACGGCTCAAGCCGTCGACAACCAGAGAACCGGGTACCGGCAGATCACTACCTCTGTATTGGAACGGCAGGCCACCGGGGGAACTCTCGATCCGGACCTTTTCAGGCTCCCCCATGGTCTGCGCGAAGTGAAGCGGTTTGCGCCGTGGAATGCGGCTCGGATCAGAAAGCAACTGGCGGGCAAGCCGGCTCCGGACTTTACGGTTGTCGATCTAGCAGGAAATTCGCTGGCGCTATCCAGCTTCAAAGGAAAAACTGTGCTTCTCGACTTCTGGGCGACCTGGTGTCCTCCGTGTCAAACCGACGCCCCCGCTCTCGAGAAACTCGATCGAAGATACCGTGACCGAGACTTGGTAATAGTGGGTCTTTCGATGGGCGAAGACCGTGCCACGGTCCAAAAGTTTCTGAAGGCGTCCGAGGTCCATTACTCAGTGGTGTTGACATCGGAAAATCAGATTCCGCGCCCCTATCAGGTCAGTGCGATACCGACGTATATCGTGATCGATCGGGATGGCAACGTCACATCGGCCTCGGAAGGAGATCAGGGTTTTGCCGACCTGCGGAGACTGTTGAAGCGATCTGGTCTCGAAACGGACTAGGCGAAGCTCGTCAACCCCTCTTGGTTCGTTCCCAAACCAGAACACCACGGTAACGCTCATTGTGCAGCATCTCCCGGATCGTATACCTCGACCAATCCTGACGTAGCTGGTTCTTTGCAGCCGCGGGCGACGCCACGCCCTCACGATTCAGCCGAATGGCGATCTGTGCCAGCCCCATACCATTCGCATACATTTGGAATATCTGGCGCACGACGTTGGCCTCGCCTTCCTCAATTTCGGCCTGCACGCCTCTTACGGCTGGCCAATCCATTGAGCACATCTGCAGGGAAGAGTGGATTTCAGCGCCTGACAGATATTCTGGCAAACGATTCGCGAAAACGTTGTTCATAAAAACTCCCGTGTCCTCTCGACACTGGTATTTCCGAGTTAAATATCGGTCTGGCAATCGATAAGCACGAGTGCGCCAGAATTCCGTCCGGCCACCAAGGGGGCTTTGGTCGTGAATGTCGCCCGGTACGCCTATGCCCCGGGTTCCGGGGAGGTGGGGGGTACGCTAAACCGTGGAAGGGCCGGGCCAATCCATTCGCTACGAGCGGGACGGGGGCTGTAACCGGGTTTCCTTCGTGTTTTCCGGGCACGGAGCTTACCCGTCAGCGGATCTCGTAAAATAATTCTTCCCGGCCATGCAATAATGCGTCGCCGTTCGTCATCTTTAAACAGGTAGTCGGCACAGACAGAAAGAAGGTAAAACGATGAATGCTCGAAAGTTCAGGTTCCCCGTGCTCATCGGCGCCGGAGTTGTAGCGGCCGGTGTACTCTTGTACCAGTCGAATTCCCACATCAATTCCTCGCAGATCCGGGGAGAAATCGCGCAGCGCGACGTCTATCGAGACAGCCAAGTTAATCCGGAGGACGTGAACGCCACGCCCGGAAACGCCCCGGTAGCCGCGAAAGTTCTCCTGGAGAGCAAGGAATTCAAGACTCTGGCGAACAACCCGGCTTATCAAGATCTGCTGGCCAGCGCGTCATTTGAGGCTCTGGCACACAACCAGCAGTTCCTCGCCATGCTGGCCAATCCTTCTTTCGCGGAAATGAGCAAGAGCAAGGCGTTCTCGGATTACCTGAAAAGCGACGCCCTGGCGGAGTCGGCGAAAAAGAAGCTAGAAGGCGACGTACGGCAGGACGCGGCGCAGGATCTCAAGAAAAAGCTCGATGCAGACGCGGCGCAGGATCTTAAGAAAAAGCTCGATGCCGATGCGGCGCAGG
>CAZKQQ010000318.1:2272-5136 GCA_964554945.1 uncultured Solibacteraceae bacterium
ATCTCAAGAAAAAGCTCGATGCAGACGCGGCGCAGGATCTCAAGAAAAAGCTCGATGCCGATGCGGCGCAAAATCTCAAGAAGAAGCTCGATGCAGACGCGGCGCAGGATCTCAAGAAAAAGCTCGATGCAGACGCGGCGCAGGATCTCAAGAAAAAGCTCGACGCGGATGCGGCGCAAAATCTCAAGAAAAAGCTCGACGCGGATGCGGCGCAAAATCTCAAGAAGAAGCTCGATGCAGACGCGGTGCAGGATCTCAAAAAGAAACTCGACGCGGACGGGTTGAGCCGGAGCCAGGCATTCAATAATCTCATGTCGAATGCCAGCTTTCAGTCCCTCATGAGAGCCCAGGATCTACGCCTCGAGTTGGGGCGCGTGGTCTCCATGAGTTCCTTCGCGGATCTGGTGAATAACTCGTCATTCCAAAGCGTGCTGGCGCGGTCAGAGTTTCAGAAAGCTCTGCAGAGCGACCTAAACGCCAACATCAGGCAATCAGCAGCCAAGAAATAGTTCATCGCGACCCAGTTGCTCGACCGATCCATCCTCACTCGTGGAGTCCTGCGGAATTTCGCAGGACTCCTTTGTTTTCTGGCGGCACATCACTCGCAGGCGGCGACCCGCCTCTACATCCAGGCCAGCAATCACATCGAGGTGCTCTACTATTCCCCGGCCCATGAGTACCTCGTCACTCACCTGATCCGGTCCTATGAGAATGCCCTGAATTTCGAAAAAAACCTCTTTCACTACACACCTTCGGAGAAACTGAGCGTGCTTCTGGAAGACTTCGAAGATTACGGCCACGGCGCGGCGGGCTCGGTTCCTTCGAATTTCATCAATATCGGGATCGCCCCCATGAGCTACACGTACGAGACCCTGCCGTCCAATGAGCGGATGTCGTGGATCATGAATCACGAATCGATACATATCGTAATGGGCGACAACAGCAACCGCGGGGATCGCCGGTTTCGCTCGCTGTTTTTCGGCAAGGTCGCACCCAACGCCGACGACCCGGTTTCGATATTCTACAGCTCTCTGGCGAGTCCCAGGTTTTATTCCACGCGCTGGTTCCACGAGGGCATCGCCGCGTTCATGGAGACCTGGATGGCGGGGGGCCTCGGCCGCGCCATAGGCGGATACGACGAAATGGTCTTTCGCGCCATGGTGCGCGATGACGCCTACATCTATAACGTGGTTGGCCTGGAATCGGAGGGCACCGCGATCGATTTTCAGACCGGAGCGAATTCCTACCTTTATGGGACCCGCTTCATGACTTGGCTGTGCTACACCTACGGTCCCGACAAGCTCGTGGAGTGGATCACCCGAGGTGAGAATACGCGGCGTTACTTTGGCTCGCGCTTTGCCCAGGTGTACGGGATGTCGCTGGACCAAGGCTGGCGTCTCTGGATCGCAGACGAACGGCGGTGGCAAAATGCAAACCTGACCGCGCTTCGTCAATATCCCATCACAAGCCCAAAGCAGCTCTCAAAGACGACCTTAGGTGGAGTGTCGCGTGCCTATTACGATCCCGCCGATAAGCTAGTCTATGTCGCCATTCGTCATCCAGGAGAGATCGCCAATATCGCGGCGATTCACCCCGATACTGGCGTCATCCAGCACCTGCACGACATCAAGGGGCCGGGTCTCTATTACGTCACCTCGCTGGCCTATGATCCGGCGCATAAGCAGCTCTTCTACACCACCGATAACAATGAATTGCGCGATCTGTACGTGTTCGACTGTAAGACTCGCCGCAACCACCGACTGCTGGCGGATGCGCGGATCGGCGACTTGGCAGTCAGCTCGCCGGACACGTCGTTGTGGAGCATCCGCCACAGCAACGGCCTTTCCAGCCTCGTTCGGGTAGCGCCTCCTTACCGCGAAGCCCAGATGGTACACGAGTTCGAATATGGGACCGATCTTTTTGACCTCGACGTCTCGCCGGACGGACGCTGGTTGACTGGGGCGCTCTCCGACTTAAGCGGGCGGCAGAAGCTGGTGCGGTTCGAAACGGCCAGGCTGCTGGAAGGCAACGCGGACTTTGAAGAGCTTTACGATTTCGGATATAACAGTCCAGGGAACTTCGTCTATTCGCCCGACGGGCTGTATCTCTACGGCTCGTCGTACTACACGGGCGCTTCGAATCTGTTTCGGTACGACTTCCAGACCAGGAAAATGGATGTCCTCAGCAACGCCGAAACCGGGCTCTTCCGTCCCCTGCCGCTGCCGGACGGTTCGCTGATGGCCTTTGAATACACCGCGAAAGGCTTCGTGCTCGCCTCGGTTCCCAACCAGCCGCTCGAAGATGTCGCGGCGGTCAAATACCTGGGGACGGCGCTAGTGGATAAATACCCCGCGTTGCGAACCTGGAAACTGCCGCCGCCGTCCTCCATCGAATCGGAAAAGCTCATCACCCGCGCCGGAGCCTACCAGCCATTGCGGAATATCCGGCTGATTTCCGCGTATCCAATTATGCAAGGGTATAAAGATTCGAGTGCCGCAGGCATGCGCATCGAACTCGCCGATCGGCTTCGCCTGACTGGAGCCAATGTTACGGCGACATACAGCCCCAGCAGCGCTCTTGGCGCTAATGAAAAACTGCACTTCACGTTCGACTCCCACCTCTGGGATTGGAGGCTAACCGGCTATTACAACAACGCCGATTTCTATGACCTGTTCGGTCCAACCAAGGTCGGCCGCAAGGGATATTCCTTGAAGCTCGCGCACTCGCGATACCTGATCTACGATACGCCGCGTACCTTGCAACTGAGTTGGAACGTCGCCGGTTATGCCGGGATGGATCGCCTCCCCGATTATCAAAACGTTGCCGCCAGTGATCGCAATTTATTGGAAGGTAATCTCGGCCTC
>CAZKQQ010000319.1:0-5123 GCA_964554945.1 uncultured Solibacteraceae bacterium
GCGCAATACAGAACGCCGTCCTAACTTGCGGAGCATTCGTGCCGGCCAACCCTGTGGAGATCCTTCGCGCACTCTGACACCATCTTATCTCCTGGGGCAGTTCAGAAGGCCGAGGGTCTAAAACACCATTCTCCGAAGGAAACCGGGCATATAAAATACGACCTTTGTTGTATTTGATGTAACCGGAGGAGAGGCTAAATTAAGATTAATTCGGTCCTGACTGCGTCGAATGGCGCCGGGGCAGCGGGACCGGTTTTAGCGAAGGCCGTTGCCTCCCGGGCGACGGTAAGGGCAGGTGCATACCTGCCCTTTTCTTTTTGATTCAACTGGTTTCGATCCCACCAAACATCTTAAACTGAAGCCGCAGGCCGGCTATGAACCTACTGGCGTTCTCTATCGTTGTGTATGCGATTTCGGCGGTGGCCGGTTTCCTGGGGTCATTGACTGGATTGGGCGGTGGCGTGGTCGTGACCCCGGTTCTTACGCTACTGCTCGGGGTGGACTTTCATTATGCGATCGGTGCGACGCTGGTCTCGGTGATTGCCACGTCGTCGGGGGCGGCCGCGGCGTTTGTCCGAGAAGGCTTCTCGAACATCCGGGTCGGCATGTTTCTGGAGATTGCGACCACTCTGGGGGCTGTGGCGGGCGCTCATCTGACAACGGTGGTGCCCGCCTCAGCGCTGGCAATCATCTTTGGGGGCGTCCTTATGTATTCGGCCTGGCATTCCCTGCATGGCACTCCCCGAGAGAAGGAGTCGAAACCTGACCCGCTGGCGATCCGGCTTAAATTGGATGGCGCTTATCCGGGGGAACGGGGCCCGATCCCGTATCACGTGTGCAACGTCAAAGCCGGGTTTAGCCTGATGTTCGGGGCAGGCATGCTTTCCGGACTACTGGGGATCGGGTCGGGCGCTATGAAAGTGTTGGCGATGGATCAGGTGATGCGGATCCCGTTCAAGGTGTCGACCACCACGAGTAACTTCATGATCGGGGTAACAGCGGCCGCCAGCGCCGGCATCTACCTCAGTCATGGGTACATCGATCCGGGACTCGCGATGCCGGTGATGTTGGGGGTGTTGACGGGGTCGCTGCTGGGCGCGCCACGGCTCATGGCGGCACGGACGCGCGCCTTGCGCCTGGTGTTTGCGGCCGTTGTTGGTGTGTTGGCGTTGGAGATGATCTACAACGGATTCTCGGGTGGAGTGCGATGACGGACCAGCGGCTTGAAGAGATGGTGGGAAAGCTGCTTCGCGCGGGAGTCCTGATCTCGGCCGTGATCGTGTTTGTGGGAGGAGTGTGGTGGTTAGCCGAAGCGGGCGGCTCCGCGTCCTCGTATCGGCAATTTCATCAGGAACCACCGGAGCTGCGACACATAGGCGCGTTGCTCAAGAGCCTGGCCCATCCCCAACCGGAAGGAGTAATTGAATTGGGGCTGCTGCTGCTGATCGCGACGCCGGTAGCGCGAGTGGTCCTGGCGCTGGTGGGCTTCGCTCTGGAGGGAGATCACACCTACGTGGCGATCACGCTGGCGGTTCTGGCGATTCTGGTATATAGCCTGGTGCTACCGTTTGGGAGCAATCCGTAGCGTGGTCGGAGACCTATCCTACGGGGTTGCGCAATACACCGATACCTTCAATCTCGACTTCCACGACGTCGCCAGGGGACATCTTGCGCGTCGTTCCGGGTGTGCCGGTGAAGATGATATCGCCGGGCAGGAGGGTCACATAGCGGCTGATCCAGCTCACCATGGTCGCGCAATCGAAGATGAAATCGGCGGTGCGCTCCTTCTGCACCACCTCGCCATTTAAGCGCGTCTGCACGAGGAGATTGTCGTAGTCGAGACCGGTGACGACCGCGGGCCCCACCGGGGCAAACGTGTCAGAACCTTTGGCGCGCCACCATTGGACGTCTTTGCGCTCGCCGTGCTGCCAGTTGCGCTCGCTGACGTCATTGCCACAGGTGGCGCCGAAGATAGCCGCGAGAGCCGCCTGGCCGGAAACATCTTTCACGCGCTTGCCGATTACAAGGACGAGTTCGCCTTCATAGTGGACGTCGGTGGCCTCGGGTGGGATGACAATCGGGCCGTCGGGGTCCTGGAGCGAACTCACCGGCTTGTAAAAGATTTCGGGGTTCGGGGGGTGGGGGCGGTTGGGGCCGAGGTGACTCCGGTAATTGCGGCCGACCGCGACGATCTTGCCGGGCTCGCAGGGGCAAAGGAGAGTCAGGCCGGACAGTTTGTGGGTCTTGCCGGTTTCGGCGCCGCCGTCCAGCGGTCCGCCGCGAAGCTCACGGACTGTCTCACCCTCGACGATGCCCCAGGCCGGGCCGGATGCGGCGCGATAACGAACGTAGCGGCTCATGAGCGGGCGGCCGGGCGCGCGGCAGCGAGAACGGCATCGACGATGTCCTTGAATTCCTCCGGCGTAAGCAGCCCGCGCTTTTCGATCCCTTTCTGTTTGACCTGGCGCAGCATCTCGGCCACAGAGTCGTCATCGACGCCGGTGACGCCCATCTGCTCGAGGTTGTACGTGATGGAGGCCTTGCCGCTCTTTTTTCCGAGGACCACTTCGCCGCGGCGACCAGTGAGCTCCGGATGAGTTCCGAACATCGCGAGCGGTTCCTTCACCACCAGATCCACGCCAATACCCGATTCGCGCGTGAAGTTTCTCTCACCGAGGATGGGCTTGTTGGCGGCGATGGGGAAGCTGCTGAGGCGGCTGACCAGCGCGCCCAACTCGGGGAGGCGGCTCAGATCGTAGCGGGTCTCATAACCATAAAGCACGTGAAGCGCGACGATCAGCTCTTCCAGGGCGGCATTGCCTGTCCGCTCGCCCAAACCGTTGGCGCAGCTATGGACGCACTCGGCTCCGGCCTCGACGCCGGCCAGCTCCGTGGCTACGGCCATCCCGAAGTCATTGTGGGTATGCACTTCCACCGGAAGCTTGGTTAGCGACTTCACCAATCGGACCATATACTTGATCGCTTGGGGGAGGGCGCATCCCATGGTGTCCACCACACCGACGGCATCCGGCGGGGCCTCCTGCATGATGCCGCGGAGGAGGTTGGTCAAATCCTCTTCGCGGGCGCGGGTGGTGTCATAAGGGAAATAGACTACGTGCATGCCACGGGATTTGGCGTGGGCGATCACACCAATGCTCTTCTTGAGCACGTCTTCCCAGGTCCACTTGAACTGGTATTTCAACTTGGGGTAGCCGATCGGGACTTCGATGATGACCCCATGGCAGCCGCATTCGACGGCCTTGTCGATATCGGCATTGATGGCCCGGGCAAAAGTGTAGATTTTGGATTTCAGGCCCAGGCGGGAGATCTGCCTGATGGCCTCGAAATCCTGCTCCGAGACGGCGGGCATGCCGGCCTCGATGCGGTCGACTCCGATTTCCGCGAGCTTCACCGCAATGGCAATCTTGTCGGCGACGCTGTAAACCACGCCGGGGGTCTGTTCGCCGTCCCGCAGCGTGGCGTCATGAATGCTGACACGCTCGGGAAGATCGAACTGCGCGCGCACGTCGGGGACGAAATTATAGGGGCTCACCCACCATTCGTTATCTCGGAAAAAATTGCCGCTCACGGCCATTCATGCCTCCAGTCTGGGTCATTATAACGCGGGCTCGCGAGGGACCCGCGGCGCGCATTTGCGCACGACATCGCAGTATCGGCGCAGAGAGCGCGGGCAGCATGTGGCCTCCGCTGAAGCTGCGCCGGAAGCATGGCGACCGACTTGTCACGATGCAACCCGATACAGATCGAAAGGGAAGGCGAGATTCATTTTTTTCTTGACTTTCATCGAGAACAACCTTATATATGAATCACATTGCGATTTTTGTAGTCGCAAAATTTGATGTTAGGGAGAATCAATCGATGAAGAGCGCAGCCAAAAAGTCAGCAGCGAAAAAGAAAGCTGCTCCGAAGAAAAAGAAGTAGTTTTGACGAGGCCCTGAACAAGGGCCCGCAAAAACAGTTTCCACTATAAAGGCCCCGGTTTTCCGGGGCCTTTTTGTTGTTTCAGGCTTTCCTCTCCGGTTTTCCTTTTCCGATCCAGCCCAGTTTATCGAGGTGCTCAGCGCTTCGTCTCCGGCCCGAACTTTGCCCACCAAGCGGGCGTTCGTGCGCCGGAGGAGACGTGATCGAAGGTTAGCTTTTGGCGAGCCTCGGGGCAGGTCCGAAGCGGATAAATTACGAGCCGCCCCACGTGGTAGCGTGAGAGCATGACGCAGGGCAAGGCGGTACGCGAATCGATCTCCGAGTATTCCGAACTGGCGCTCCCCAACGATGCCAATGGATTGGGCAACGTGCTCGGGGGCAAGGTGATGCACCTGGTGGATCTGGCGGGCGCCATGGCCGCGATCCGGCACGCGCGGCGGCCGGTCGTGACGCTATCGGTCGACAGGCTTCAGTTCCTGCATCCGGTTCACATCGGGGAGTTGATCGTGCTGCGCTCTTCGGTGAATCGGGTATTCCGCACGTCGATGGAAGTAGGGGTGAAGGTAACGACCGAGAACCTGATGACGGGCGAGCAGAGACATACCTGTTCGGCATACCTCACGTTTGTGGCTCTGGACGAAAGGCGGAAGCCCGCGGCGATCGCGCCGGTTATTCCGGAAACTCAGGATGAAAAGAGACGGTACCAAGAGGCCGGGGAGCGGCGCGAATATCGCCTGGCCACGCGCAAGGTGCAAGTTTAGAAGCAGCGATCGGCGAGACGAAAGCCCGGCCGATCAGTTCTCTTTATACATATACTTAATGCTCGGCTTATAGAGCAGGATGTTGGGCTCGCCTGTGCGATTCACCTTAAGGCAGCACTTGTCGTACCACTCGATCACTCCGTGGAGCGTCTCGCCGTCACGCAGGACAAAGACCATCGGAGTTTTGGCCTGCATCTGCTTCACGTAATAAAAATTCTCCGCGTTGGTCTGATCCGGGGGAACCGGCTTTTTCTGCTGCGCCTGACGGCGGGGAGGCGTGATCTGCTCCTTGATTTCGTTCAGAGACGGACGAATGAGTTTACGGTTGACAGCTTCCACGGGATGCCATCCTTTATTGAAGAGATTAATGATTGGCCGTCGCTACAAAGCGGAGCGGTTCTTAGTTGGATCAAATTGTCC
>CAZKQQ010000320.1:0-5114 GCA_964554945.1 uncultured Solibacteraceae bacterium
AGAGCCGCAAGAACGGCGATCCGAATCCGTTCGTGGTGGGCGAAGGGAACTATTTGAAATTCGTGGATGTGATCGCTGCGTGCACGGATGTAAATATCGCCCGGCGCAGCGAGTAACAGGGCAAAACTCCGCCTGCTGGCACGCGCGATCCTGTGAGCGCGCTACTTCGCGAACTCGAACGCCGTTGCGGCGGGCGTCGAAACGGCCACGCCCGTGCCGGATGACTGGACATCGCCGCTTACGGCGTAAAACCGATTGCCGATTACGGCGCCGGCTACACCGTGGCGCGGAGTCGCCATCGGCGGCAGCGTCGACCATGTGTTGGTTGCCGGGTCATATGCTTCGAAAACGCGGAAGGCGGTCTGCACCACCGGATCCTGCCACTCGCCGCCCGCGAGATAGATCTTGCCGTTGTAGACTGCGGACGCGACCGCGCTCCGGGCGGTCGGCATGCGCGCTCCCACCGGGCCCCACTCATCAGCGGCCGGGTCGTAGACTTCAACAAGCGAGATATCGGAAGCCAGTCCAATGAAGGCAGCGCCGACACGGCCGCCGATCACGTAGATCTTTCCATTGACGGCGCCTACTCCCATGTGGTTCCGCGGGGTGGGCATGCTCGTCCGCTGCCGCCACGTGTTCGCGGCGGGATCGTACTCTTCCACCGTGCCGAGAACATTCTGGCGGGTTTGCTGGTTAATGTAGTTTTCTTTCGCTCCGGCCGCGGTGGTAGCGCCGCCAATCACGTAGATCTTGCCATTCACTTCGGCAGCAACAGCCGCGCCGCGTTTGGTCGGCATTGGGGCGAGCGCTTTCCAGGAATCTTTGGCGGGGTCATACTCCCACGCGTTGTTGATCGGCACCCAAGCGGCTGGGCCGGACTCGGGATACACGAAACCGCCGAACGCGTAGATTTTGCCGTCGTGCTCGCAGAAGGCCACGTGATGCGAAGGCAAGGCCATCTGCTTTTTCTTGGTCCACGTGTTCTTGCCGGGGTCATACTCGTACACGAGTCCGGCCGGATGCCACAAAGGGATGAGCCCCGAGAACACGTACAGTTTGCCATTGGCGGCCTCGCCCATGACCTCTTCTTTCGGGTCGGGGAACGGAGCGAGGTCCGTCCACTTGCCTTGCGCATGGAGCGCCAGGGCGCCGAAACCGGCGCAGGCCATCAGTTGCACAATTCGTTTTGCATTAATCATCGGTCACCACGGATTTTTCAGGATTGATCAGGAAGGTCCAGATGAGCGTGCCGAGCGCCATCACCCCAGTCGTCACGAAGAAGGGAGTGACCCACGAGCCGCGCTGGATAAAGTAGCCGAACACCAGAGGCGTCAGCGAGGCGCCCAAGGCCCCCGCCATATTCATGATGCCGGTCACGGTACCGCTGAACTGGCCGCCGACGTCCATGGGGACGGCCCACGCGGGGCCGATGACCCATTCAAGGAAAAAGAACGAAGCGGCCAGGCACAGGATGCACGTCCAGGTGTCGTGAGTCGTCGCAGCGGGGATCAGAAACAGTCCGGACACCAGCATCGCGGGCGCGGCCACAATGCGTCGCGCGAATTTCGCGTTGCCGGTGCGCCGGAACAGGATATCGGTCAAACCGCCCCCCACTACATCGCCAGCCATGCCGGCGAACAGCGGCAGCGAGCCGATCAAACCGATCGCCTGCAGGGTCACGTGGCGGTACTCACGCAGGTAAGTGGGATACCACGAGAGGAAAAAGTAAGTTCCGTAGAAGAAGCATCCATACGCGGCAGCGATGGCCCACATGTTTCCCGAACTAAAGATGACTTTCCATGGAACCATGGGGCGGGTCGTGGCGAGTTCCCGGATGGTGCCATCGGGATTCCGGCCGCGGATCTCAGCCAACTCGGCCGGATTAACGCCACCGTGCTGTTCCGGCATATTCCGATAGTAAAAGTAGAAAGCGATCGACCACACCATTCCTAACGATCCGAAGGTATAGAAGATAGCGCGCCAACCGAAAGCCAACATAATACTGGCGGCTACGAACGGCGTAATCGCCACCGCGAAGCGGCTGAAGAAATGAGTGATGCCCTGAATGCGACCGCGCTCGGCTCGCGGAAACCACATTTGCATGCCCCGGCTGGCCACCGGGAACGCGCCCGCCTCGCCTAGTCCCAGCAAGAAACGCGCGGTGAACAGGGAGCCCAACCCGAAGGCGCCACCGGTCAGAGCAGCCGCCACGGCCCACCACGGCATAATCACCAGCAGCACTTTTTTCGGACCGAAGCGATCGCCGAGAAAACCAGCGGGAATCTGGCCGATCGCATAAGCCCACGTGAACGCGCTGAAGACGAGGGCCATCGCCGTGCGGCTGAGTCCGAATTGTTTGGCGATCTCGACCTGCGCGACCGTGATGTTGCTGCGGTCCATGTAGCAGATCAGGTACATCAGGCTGATCAGGAAAAGGACCACCCAACGGGTCTTCGTTGGCCTGGACGTGCCCGTGCTCGGAACCGCGGCCGTGCGACTGGTTTCTAACACATGACTGCGCCTAGACGAAAGAAGGCGTCTCAGCCGGATGCTCTTGGACGACGATATCTACAGGCTGCCCGGATTCGGCGGAAAGATCCGCCGCCTGATAAACCTGCATCACCATTTTGGCGTGCTCGGGCGTGACGATCGGCTGGCGTCCCAACGCGACGCACTCGAGAAAATGAATCGTCTCGCCAGCCATGGGACCCGCGTACACGTGTCCCACGCTCTCGCCAGGCATGGTGGAAATCGGAAACTGGATGCCGTTTTGCATCGTGGTGACATACACGTCGCGGTGCGTGTCATCGACCATCAGCGCACCCTCGGTACCCACTACCTCGATCCAGGTGGACGAGAAGTTCGGATAAGCAGGAGGCAATACCCAGCCGGCGCCGATGGTGAACGCGGAGCCATCGTCCATGGTGACGATGATCCAGACGCAATCCGGGACGTTGTATTGCGGTCCCATGATCTTGCGAACTTCCTGGGCATAGACTTTGACTGGCTTGCGTGGGGCCAGGCACCACAGAACGAAATCGATGTCGTGAGTGGCTTCCATGGCGGCGGGCGAGAGCTTGACCCGGCCGCCGATTTTCTTGCCCAGATTGCGGGTAATGTGACGGCTTACGAGCGCGCTGACGGGCTGGCCGATGCGGCCTTCATCGATGGAGCGCTTGACGTATGCGAATTTCGGATTGAAGCGCTGGGAGTAGCCGATGGTGAACAGCAAATTTTTCGACCGCGCCAGAGCAATCAACTCGTCGGCTTCGTCGAGAGTAAGCGAGATGGGCTTCTCCAGCAGGACGTGCTTACCGGCTTGCAGGCTCTCCTTGGCGATGGGATAGTGCGTGGGCTCGGGCGTGGTTGAAATCATCACGGCGTCGATCGTTGGGTTCTGTACCAACACGCGGTAATCGGTGCTAGCCGTCACCGGTTTGGTCAGATCGGCGACTTCTTTGAGCCGCGCTTCCTTGATTTCCGCGATGTGAAGATCGTTGACGAAGGGACTGTTGGCGCAGGTTTCGGCGCGAATGCCCCCGCACCAGCCTGTTCCAATCACCCCGACGTTGATCGTTCGCATGTCTCCTCCAGACCCGGATAGTACAACGCGAGGCCCGACCTGTCAACGGCGGGACGGAGCTTGCTACTCGCGCGGTTTGGTGAAATGACTACCGGGACTGGCAGGCGGTGGGACTCCACGCCGAGCCGTCCGGCTGTTTCTTGAAATGCACGCTGGTCAAATAGGGCTGCGTCAGATACGTCGGATCGTCTACAGTGGTCGAAACCACCAGGTACGAATCGCCGTTCGATTCATCGATCCGGTCGAAGTATTCCGTGAGCGTGGCATTCGCGCTGTAGGGGATGCCGTTCTTCCGCAGGTATCCGGGCTTGAGCTTCGTCGTAACGATTCTTAACGAAACGATGGGCGCCTGGCCGCGGCCCCCCGGCAGCGTTTCCCAGAAGGCTTGCGAAATTCCCTGCCAACTGCCGCCCTGCCCTTGCAGCGCGCCAAATTGGAAAATCCGCGTCTGCATTCCTGCGTCGGCCTCCAGTTTCAGTGTGCGATCATCCTGCCAGGTAATGTGAATGTGACCCGGAAGCCGCATGAGACTGGGGGCGCCATAAGCTCGGCACTGTTCGCCGGAAACCTCGTCGCGAGCCGGATTCCAGGCGTCCGCGAGCTTTTGGCCCTCGGGGTTGAGCGGTATGCCCAGAAAATCACCCTTCGGCGGAACGAACGCGCGATACCGCCAGTCTTCCGTGACTACCGAGGCCCAGTATCCCGTAATGTCAAACGGAGCGGAGACCTTGGGAACCGGCGCGACCCCTCCGCCACGTTGGGCGGAAAGACTCGCCGCGATCAGCAAAGCGAATAGCGCGAATCGGGCCACGACGTGAGATTCATCCTTTCCAAGCCGCGGGACGCGGAGTAACATATATACCCTAAAGGAGCTCCGATGAAAAGTATTTCCCGCGCGTGCGTTCCGCTGGCGTGTCTCCTGATCAGCGCCGGAGCTCTTTGCCAAAACGCCGCGCCGGCACCGGGCCTCGACCTGGCGGGCAATTGGGTGCCCGGCCGCAGCCAGGATGCCGATCTCGGCACCGCGGCCGGCATGCTCGCCGATTACGGCGGACTTCCCATCAACCAGGCAGCGCGCATTTACGGGTTGAGTTGGAAGGCGTCGCGTATGACAGTGCGGCAGCAGCAATGCTACGGCTATGTGCCGCCGTATTTTTATGTGGCTCCTGGAAATTACCGCATCTGGGAAGAGCGGGATCCCATCACGGAGCGGCTGATCGCCATCAAAATGTACAGCGCCATCAGCGAAGGCACGCGGACCATCTGGATGGACGGGCGTCCCCACCCTCCGGCTTATGCGATCCACACGTGGTCGGGATTTTCCACCGGCAAGTGGGAACGCAACGTCCTGACCGTGTACACCACTCATATCAAGCGCGGCTGGCTTCGGGCGAACGGAATCCCGCAAAGCGATCAGGCGACGGTGCTGGAGCATTTTGTGCGGCACGGTGACCGCATCACATATTTCTCCCTGACCACCGATCCGGTTTATCTGGCGGAGCCGTTGAGCAAAACCTCGTTTCTGGTCCGG
>CAZKQQ010000321.1:0-5111 GCA_964554945.1 uncultured Solibacteraceae bacterium
CCAAAAACGCGCGAGAGATCGCCCGTGTGCCGATTGAAATGCGCTTAGCGTCTCGGCGTCGTAGAAGGCCATGCCCGAGTTGTTGGCGAAGTACCACCAGAGAAATTCGCCGCATTGCAGCCGGGCTGTCAAGCCGGCTGCTTCCATCAGCCCCGCCATCGCATCGTATGCCCGCTCCAGGTAATGCTGGACCATCGCCGAAAACGCGCATTGCGAGCTGTACAAGTTCTGAAAGCCGGTGGCTGTCGAAACCGGTGTCCCATCCCAATAGCGCTGGTACCACACCTCGCCCGGCGGATTATCCGGCGCTTGCACCAGTTCCTGCGAAAACGCCGCCACCGCCTCGATCCCTGCTGCTTTGAGCGTCACGAAGAAATCGGCGTGCCAGTCCCGAAATGCGCGGTTAAAAATCTCCGGCGCTGTCGGATCGATCTGCCATGTCGGCGCAATCCCTCCGCTCAGCGATCCGCTCGCCACAGTCGCCCCTCCTGAAGCGGTGCACGTAAAACTGAAGCTTGCTGAGCGGCAGTAGATGCGCAGCATCCCATTCCCATCCGTATCGGCCCAGACGCCTCCCGCCGCTTCATTGATGAAATACGCGAAGTGCGCCGCTATGGTTTGCGCCGTATCGGCCGGGAAGACGGACTTTCCAATCGTCCAGCCGCTGATCGTCACAAACGCATCCGCCGTTGTGTCGCACGCCACTTGCACGCTTGGAATCGTACCGCCCACCCCGATCGCCTGTTTCCACCAGAACACTCCCGCGTAGTGGTCGATCCGTCCTACCAGGCCGCTCTTCTGAACTGCCCAGACCAGCCGCTGCGGTGAGCACTTGTAAGTGTGGTCTGTGTCGAAATCGGTGGCTACCGCGACATCCGTGTGGGTTTCCGGCGGGTCGGGTACATTGCTCGCGACCGCGCATTCGACGAAATCGAAATAATAGTATGTTCCCTGGCTTGCTGCGTTGCGATCGCTGCCGATCCGAATCTCCACCGTGTGCTCTCCGGGCGCCACGTCGCTGAAAATCTTTCTCCGAATCCGCGACTGCGCCTGGTCCGCTGGCCGGTAGCAGTCGAGCGGGGCGAACGCTGGCGTGCCGTCCAGAAGAAAATCCACTTTGCCGCAGTCGAAATCCAGACGCGTTCCCACGTAGATGTCGTGCGTCTGCCCGCAATGTGTCGTCACCGTCGCTGTCGCGCCGGTTTGCGAGGCCCGCATCGCGCGTCCCTGGCTGAAGATACCCTTTGTCTCGGGAGCTGGCTCCCAGTATCCGGAGTATTGCACCCATTCGCTGTCTTCTTCGATCCGCGCCGAGCTCGGCCCCGCCACCTTCAGCTCCCTCGTGCCAGACCCATCGCTGACTGTCCAGTTCGACACCACCACTTCCCATTCCGTCGCCGCATACGCGCTTCCGTTTGCCAGCATGGGCGCGAACGTGAGCCAAAGCTTCTGGATGTCGGTCCAGCCCAGCCCGGAGAAATCCACGTGCATGTGCCATTGCACATTATCGGAACTCCCGCCGGTCAACCTCACCACGGATGGCGAGAAAAAGAGGTTCGAGTTTTTGTGGAGTTCGTAGAGCGCGACCATGTTCCCGTCTGCCCCCGGCGTCGCAGTGATCTCGATCTGATTGCCCATCGCGCCGGCCGACAAGGCCACCGGCCCGTTGGCGGTCCAGTTTGTGGAGTTGATCTCGGTTGCGAGGGATTGGCAGATTTGCTCTGGGGTGACATTCGGAGTGGCTGGAACAACATAGTCAAACGCCAGGTTCTGATACCACAGCGTCACACGGTCGTATCCCTGAATCGTCCCCGCGTTAAGAGTGAAGGTGCCGCTTGCGCCCGTCCGGCCGTCCGGCCCCGTGGACAATTCGATCAGCTTCTTTTGCAGCCGTTGTCCATTGGTGAGTTGGCAATTCAGGTAAGGCCAGTCGGTCCACGGCGCCTTCTTGGACTCGAAGGCCTGAATGCCTTGGAAGATGATATCGAAATCCAGCACCAGCCCCGTGAAATTTCCGTCCGGCAGGTAAGACCAGCGCGGGTGCCCATAGAAATCGTCGCGGTCCCAGAACACAAGAACCGCGAAATCGGACGCATCCCGAAACACTCCCGAAACTGTGAATCCATTCTCCGACGTCCCCCACAGCGCCGCACCCGCTCCGTACGCGTTGGCTCCTTGCAGGTGCATGGTCCGGTTCGGCTGTAGTTTGTAGATCGTCTCCATCACATCCGCACGATGGCCATTAGCCGCCGGCCGGGATATGTCGATCCCACCGCTGTAACATCCAATGTGACTGGCTGATCCGCCGGGATAACCAGCCCTTCTACGCTAGGGTTCGTCGTCATGTCGATCGTGTTAGAAAGGATCTGTCCTGCCTGTATGGTCAGGGTCCCGACCGCCAGGCCGTTCACCCGCACCACGCACGTCAGCGGTGATCCGACCGGGCCTTGCTCCGCAACCGCGAAAATGTCGCGAATGCTGCCCGGTTGCGGCAGGGTAACCGGCGGCACGGCATTGCTTTCGATCGCTACCAAGCCGTCCACCGTCAGGTTGATCTGGCGTCCCGAAAGCGTGCGCAGCCCTTTCTGCACCGTGCCCGTCATGCACAAGCTGCGCGCTGGGCTGGTTCCCCGATCATTGGTTACAAATAGCTCGGCGGTGGCTACCCGGATGTTCGGAAGGGAAATCGGGAAGCTCCAGTTCCCGCTGTACGAGCTACCGAAAAAGTCCCGCGGAAATGGAGCGATGATCGTCTTGCGCAGCAAGTGATAGACACAGGATTGAGCAGCGTGGGGAGCTGCTGCGCTGCCATGTATCCCGCGAGTGACTGTATACTGAAGTCCGCTATTGAGCACCGTCTCCACGCGGATCACCTCTGCGTCGACCTGAATCAGGCTGCCCGGTTGGGCCGTGCCCAGCACCGTCAAGTTCAATTGAGAATCTCCGGCGCTAACGTCTCCTGCCAGTCTGGTTATCGGCAGTCCCAGCAGTTCGTCGGCGTAGTTCAGGGTCAGGGTGGCTGCGGAAATCGATCGCGTATTGGTCAGATCCGAAAATGAAACCCCGCTCAATTCCACGGTGCCGCCGCGGGCCCCTGGTCCCAAACCAAAATCGGGCAGCGGTGGCGCCGCGCTATCGGCATTTCCGGATCCGCCAATCTGCCAGCGGGTCACAATCGATAGTTCCGGCGCACATTCGGCGTCATTCACATTTGCCGAGCGCCCGCAGATCTGCACAATCTGTCCTGATCGGTTCGGAATCGTAAACTGCACCGGGCTGCTCCCGGTGAGAGCGCCGAATCGCCAGCCCGCCTCGGTCACAACGAAGAAGCTGCTGCCGTCCGGCTCCAATACCCAAGGCGGCGATACCGTCAGCGTGGTTGCATTATTGGAAGTGACTACCCGCTCTTGGCCTGCGCCGTGCCCTCGCATGATTCGCGCCGTCATCCCGCGATACCGGTTCACGGCCATCTGTAGCGTCCCATTCCCGATCGTTGCTGGCCCGTGCAGGGTCGCCGCGCTCTCCGGCTCCAACTCCATGCGCCAATAGAAATTCGCGTGATCGAAATTCGTGTCTGGAGGAGCGATCAATTGTTTTGGCAGGCCTGTGTCGATAAACTGACCCGCTAAGGGCTGGCCGCTGGCGATCCGGAAAAGTAGCGCGGGCGTCGTGCCCCGGTACACGTGAAAGACGCTTGAACCTCTCGCAAAGCTCAAGCCGATCAGCGTTACGCTGCTGCCGTCGCTCGTGATCACCGCCCTGACCACGAACGACACGGGGCTTTCATTGCCCGCGCTATCCGTTGCCGATACTGCGTAATAGAGTGTCTGCCCACCCGCGAGAGAGCCGCCGCCTCCCACCGTGGCCGCCAGACTGAGTAACGGCATCACGGGCCCGGTTCCGCACGCGGCCGGTGGCGCCAAAAAGCTCACCGACACACTGGCCTCCGCGGTCCCATCACTGCTTATGGCTCCAGTCTCCTCAATGCCAAGCTGAATATCGCCGTTCGTGTCCAGCACGCTGCCGAGTAATGGTCGGGGCAGACCGAGGCTCGCGTCGGCTCTCCGCGCTGATCCGGCCGCCGCTCCGCTCTGACCGTTGCTGTCTGCATACCACGCATCCTCATGAATTTGTGCCGTGATCGTCGACGTTCGATAGTTCGTCGCTGGAGAAATCTTTAGAACACGAAATGGCTGTCGGTTAAAGCCTTCCTTTAAATATGTGATCGTAATTAAATCGCCCGGCCGGATGCCCACCGCCTTCACGCTGGTGTCGAATGTGATGTACGTGTTCCCGTGGACTGCTTTGTCGAGATTACATTTGAGAATCCGAGCCGCCTGGTCGTAATTCGGCAACCCCATTACTGGCAAAGTCGCGGAGATCTCCTGTCCGGCGCGCGAGACATCCTCCGGATCCACCATTGAGTAGCTGTCCTGCTGGTAGCCGTTGAGAGCGTCTTGAAATTCCACGGTAAGGCGGTTCGGCGTGTCGGCAGTGCTGCGGGACGACACCGTTAACGCCGGTTCTCCGCTGGCCCGCCGTAGAATCCCCGAACACCCTGTGGACCCATCGCCAAACTCGTAGCTGGGCCAGCCGCTGTTCAGCTCTTCCGTGCTGTTGGAATATTCGGGTTTCGCCGGTCGCTCCAGAGCCAGGGTATTCTCCACCTGGACCTGTAGCGTACCTCCGGTTCCGTATGTGAGGTACAGTCGGGCCGCATTTCGAACCCCCCGCACGACGTCACCGCCGCTACGCCGGTTCTGTAAGACCAGATTGCACTGAAACCGCGGCAGAGTGATCCCGTTGCCATTGAGGTCGGTTGCGCCGATCCCTTCATCGCAATACGCTGCAGCCGTCGCAAAACTCGATAGATCGATCTCCGAAACGCTCCAGCCGCTGCGTCTCAGGATGTCCAGCAGAATCCACGCTGGATTGCTGGAGAATCGATCTCGGTTGTAGGCGCCATCCGCGCCGTACTCCGCCAGCATCAGACCCTCAAGCAGCACTTTAACTGTGGGCAGTGAGGCGCCGCTGCTCAGTCTCGTCGGAACCACCAGCGCCAGGTACGCCATGCTGCCGTACGGATCCCCGGCCGGCTGGCCGCCCGCATT
>CAZKQQ010000322.1:0-5101 GCA_964554945.1 uncultured Solibacteraceae bacterium
GTTGCTGATTCTTCGTTCGCCGACGATTCGTAATCAGCAGGTCGCCGGTTCAAGCCCGGCGGGTGGCTCCAGCACCTTTCAATCATTTACAAGCGGCCCGTCATCGAGTTGGGTTCAAATGGGTTCAATTCGGCGGCGGCTTTTCCGCGCGAGGCGGGTACGAGCTTGCATCGCCGACTCGGCCGAATTTATAAGTTCATCTTTAGCCGGGCACAGACCACCCCAAATCCTCCCAGACTCCCATAGTTCTTGAGAGCGGTTTCTCCGCCGCGCACGGTCGAGCAACGCAACCCGTCGTAACACGTTGGAATCAGCTTCGGGAGTCGCCTTCTTTTTTTTGAATTTTCGCCCCACTGCGTCCCGATATGCCTTTTAGGAGTCCATTAGTATTTAGCGGGTCCGTACATGCCGCAACGATCAATCAGATTCTCTGACCGCGTATTGAAGGGTCGATACCCTTAACGGCTGCTTGCACATTTTAAGGTACAATGTACTAAGTACGGTACACGATATGGCGGACGATCCTCAGCGGCAAAAAATTCCGCTGATTTTCTTCCGCGCGCTAACCGGCAGCGAGCCGGTACGGGAATGGCTGAAGGAACTGCCACAAGAGGAAAGGCAGGCGATAGGCAAGGACCTATTGCGAGCGCAATGGCGTTGGCCGGTAGGGATGCCGTTGTGCCGCGCGATGGGAAGCGGGCTCTGGGAAATTCGGACGGACCTGCCGACGAAGCGCACGGCGCGCGTGCTGCTCTGCGTTTACCGTGAGCACCTGGTCGCCCTGCACGGGTTCATCAAAAAGACCCGCGCAACGTCAGATGAGGATTTGGCTTTGGCGCGGAAGCGCAAGAAGGAGTTGGAGCAATGAGCAAGAAACACATGGGATCGAGCGTCGATGACTTCCTCAAAGAGGAGGGTATCTTCGAGGAGGCGCAAGCACAAGCTGTCAAGGAGGTCGTGGCGTGGCAGCTTGCAGAGGCCATGAAGAAGAAGAAAATTTCGAAGAACAAAATGGCCACGCTGCTAAAGACAAGCCGCACGCAAGTTGACCGGCTCCTCAGCGCAAAAGACGACATCACGCTGTCGAGTCTGCAGCGAGCGGCCGCGATGGTAGGCCGCCGCGTGACGATTGAGCTCGTGTAGCGGCTTGGGACGGTTCGCGACAGCCAGTCGACTCGCGCGCGTCAGCGTGGATTCAGGTTTGCAGTGCACGGCTCTTCGGGCCCTACAAACGGATAGCCGCAGCTGCAGCTTCGGTTCCGGATTGCCTCACCCGTCCGCAGCGCCAGAGCGCTGGGAACTTCGTTGCGCACAGCGGTATCTAAACTGTTTGATGCAGGCCCGTATCGCTGCACTTTCTTAGACGTGATGGCGTGCTGCGGCCAGCCACCTTCGGGCCAATCGGTTGAGATTGGCGCTATTCTGTGAGCGAATCATGCAGACGCTGAGCTTGGTTGCCATGGCGGTCGCGGCTGTTTCAGTTGCGCCCGCTTTCCAGGTTATCCAACCACCCAAGAGCCCCTACGAACGCCGGGGCCTTTATCACGCAATGATTCATGGGCGGGTCGCGACCCCGGCCGGCGAACCCGTTGGCGGAGTGCACATCCAATTGAACGCGGGCCGACCCCGTTCACTACCTCTGGCCGATGTTGTGACCAGCGCCGATGGCCGATTCACCCTGTTTGATGTGAACAGCATCTACCCGCCGTACCTGACATGGCTTCCTCCGGAAGAGTGGCTGGAAGGTGGAATTTCCGTGGTGGGTGAAAATGCCGCTGAGGTAGACGTCGGTGTAATTCAGCTCCGCCCGGCCGCTATCGTTCGGGTTGCGGTCGAGTTAATTGGTGGTTCGCCTCTCGAAAGTGGTGATCGCGAGCCGACGGTCGTCCTGGTAGGCGAACCCGGATGGCCGCGAATGGTTGCGGAGAAGGTCGGGTTGGAACGAGTCATACGTGGCATTTCGTTCGAGAACGGTCGTTGGGAAGTGAGCCTGTACACGAAGTCGAAATCCGAAGTTTTCACCGCTCCATTCCTCCTGCAGAGCGGCCGGCGCGACCAGAAGTTCACTCTCCGGTTGCTGCGGGATACAGTCAAGCCGGCGAGCCAGTATCACTCCGAAGGGAGAATGGAAGTCTCATCGAGCGTCGCTCCTGCAACGACCCTCTTCAGAGAATTTAAAGTGGATGGGCGCGTTGTGGGCCCCGACGGAAGCCCTATCGAAGGTGCCTTTGTAAGCACCTTTAGCCTCCCGCCCCACCGTTCGATGGTGCAGTGGGTGCGCACCCGCAGCGATGGTCGTTTCGACCTGAAATACAGATTGACGCACTGCACCACGCCGAGTGTCTCGTATGGTGATTCCGACTATTGGAACCTGTATTTCTCCAAGCCTAGCCTGCGTAATGTCCCCTGCGAGGACTGGCTGCGAACGCCGCAAACCATAGTGATGCCCAAACCGTCGAGGCTGTCGATCCGGGTCTCCGGCCTGGACAATTCGAAAGCGCGAGCCGCCTGGTGGCACGATTCGTTCGGCTGGCAGCGGTTCTCCTCGTTGCGCCCGTGGGTCCCTGCTTGGGGTCTTTGGCATTCCCTGATCCGAATCGATGCTGACGGTTACCTGCCCTTGACCCAGAAGCTGGAGGTTCCATATTTCGACCCCGCTAAAGCCGAGCCTCCGGCCGAGTTGCCGATGGCATTCCAGTTCGATTCAAGCGTCCGCCGGACGCTTTCCGTGCGGGGCGCGGGAAAGCCACTGGCGGGTGCAATTGTGGATGTCGAGTCCATCGTGAATTTAGATTCGGACGAGCGCCGTGTTCTGGACACCCACTTGGTCCCAGCTGATGGCCGCCTGCAACTCCTGGGCGGCGCGACGAGATTGTCGAAGTATTCGTTTATGGCGAAGGCTTCGAACCTCGGCGAGCCATTTGGAACCCCGGACCGCCGTTAGTAATCGATCTCACGGCACGCAGTTCGAGCCTTGAATTCCCGCCTTCCCCCACTGCGGTGGTAGCGCGAATTAGGCAGGCCGGATCACCTCGTGCAGTGCGCACCATTATTCTGAGCGCCGGTCGACGGACGCTCGCGCACGTTGCGCCCGGCATTTATGACATCACCTGCTACAACGCGAGCGGCGCGATTGCCGGGTACCAGCGCCTGGCGGTAGCGAGTGCCAGCACCGCCACGGTGGATTGCTCGGTGGATCAGCGGCCTCGAATAACTGTGCGGCTCCCCGGTGAGGGCTGGCGTCTCTCCGTGTCGGAATCCGCGCCGCGCGGCGGACCCACTCAATGGGTCGCGATGATCCCGGTTCCCGGGCTTCCAGGGTTCTCCGAGGTCGGCGCCACTGCTGTGCGCGAGTCCAAAACGGAACCGATTCTTGCCCTTTCTTATGCGGGCAAGTGGCACGTCGAGGCTCAGGAGGGACACCGGACACTCACTCTTTGGCGGGACATCGACATTCAGCCGAGTGCGTCGATGACGCTCGTCTTACCGACGAAGACGAGAACTCTTAAAGGCTCTATGCGTACTTACGGCGGCGGCCTCGAGAGATCGGACCACGGGTTCGCTGGCCCCCGGCTACAACTGATCGCTGACAATCCCGCCGGCTGGTCCGTCACAGAATATCTTCCGCAGCGAGACTCCCGCGACGGCGAGGAAAAGCATCATTTCACACTGGCGGGGATTCCTGCGGGCAACTATCACCTGTATCAGCACCTGATTGGCGAACCGAAAACCTACACATATGGCGGCAATACCACGACCTACACCGCGCCAGTCGCTGCCTAGGGCGGTATTCCTGTCCAGTTGGAGGTGACCTCTGCCACGGTGCTCAAGGACTTCAGCGAGTACCCCCTGAGCGATCTTCAGGTGCGTGTGACCGATGCCGGCGGCCATCCAGCGGAGCACGCTACTCTGCGCATTCGCGACCGCATGTCGGAATCGTGGCGGCAGGTGGAAGAGAACCCGGCGCAACTCGAAGAAGCAGCGCACCCTATCCCATATCCGGAGGCTGCGCGAATCGTTGGAGGAAGGGCAACTCTGCCACGCATCCGCGAAGGCTGGCTCGATCTCTCGGTCGAGAGCGACAGCGGACCGACGATCAGTTTCACGGTCCCGGTTTCGCCTAAGCGCGAACTGACCTTAACGCTTCCGCCCGACAACCGATGAGGCAACCAGCGGGAAGAGATCTGACACATCCTGCCCAAGTCGTCGGCGATCAGCAGGTCGCCGGTTCAAGCCCGGCGGGTGGCTCCAGCACCTTTTCCCGCGCAGCCCCCTGCACCGTGGAATCTCGCATGCTCCGATTAGCGCTGGGGATCTCATGTCACCGGAAACGCGCGAAAGTTTTGAAACCCGAGCCCGAACCGAGGGGTGGAAGTGTTCCAGTTGCGGAAAGCCGATCACTTTCGAGGACCGGGAGCCATACTTCGAAGCCAAGCGCTGCGCCCGATGCCACTACGAAATCGACACTGAGAGCGGACCCATCCGAAAAGCATAGAGAAAACACGCGGTTGGTTACATTGGTTACCGTGGCCCGACTTGTTTCTCCGTGGAGATGAACAAGAGGTGTCCAACACTTCCAGATTTGCGCAGGATTGCCGCCTTCGGTCAGACCAGAGGAAACAATTCTAGCCAACTGCGCGTCCGCCGATCACAACCCGACGCCAAACCGCAAAACTATAGTTACTAACCGAAGTGGCCGAGGGCGGCGGTTTCTGGAAACAGAATCGCCGCCTGAGGCCCGTAACCGGGCTCGCGCTTTTATCCCGTTGCGGTTCGTGCGCGCATCTTGGCCGGAGGATGTCGATAATTCCAATGCAGCGACGCCATATTGACCGCCCGCACCACCTCAGTGTTTTGAAACGGCTTCATCAACACGTCGTACGCTCCCCAATTGAGCGCCTCCGCCCAGAGCGAGTCGTCCGCGTGCAGTGACGTCACAATGAAGAATGGGGGCTTGGGAAGCGAGGCCACCTCGACCAGGACATCCTTCCATGTATCGGGCGGTATATCGCGCTCGCAGACTATCAACGAGTACGAGTGATCCCGCAGCAGATTCCTCGCGCCACAAAGCGTGGATGCATGGTGAACCGTCAAATTCCTA
>CAZKQQ010000323.1:0-5032 GCA_964554945.1 uncultured Solibacteraceae bacterium
GCCTCCTTTTTATCACCCTCAATCGCCCGGATAAGCGCAATGCCCTGAACCTCCAGCTTTCCCGCGAACTGGTGCACGCACTGGAAACCGCGGAGAAAGATGCGAGCGTCGGCGCGATTTTGCTCTCGGGAAACGGCAAATGCTTTTGTGCGGGCATGGATCTAAGCGAAATCACCGACACAAACACCGATGAGATCAGCAGTGTGCAGGAGCAGCTGTTTACCATCGGCGCGCGGCTGGGAAAGCCGCTGGTAGGGGCGGTGCAGAACGCGGCACTGGCCGGCGGCACGGGCCTGGTGGCGAACTGCCACATCGTAGTGGCGCGCGAAGACGCGGTTTTCGGGCTCACGGAGATCCGCCTGGGGTTGTGGCCGTTCCTGGTATTTCGCTCGGTCACGGCGGCGATTGGCGAGAGGCGGGCGGTTGAGCTGGCGCTGACCGGCCGCATCTTCGGGGCTGCCGAGGCGCGAGAGATGGGCCTGGTGCACGAGGTGTCTGGGAATCTGGAAATGCGGGCGCGGGAAGTGGCGAAAGGATTGGCGGAATCGTCGCCGACCGCAATCCGGAGCGGGCTGACCTTCGTGCATGAGGTCCGCGGAAGAGATTGGAAGAGTGGCGGGGAGATAGCCCGACGAATTCGGGATGAAGTCTTTGAAAGTAAAGACTTTCGCGAAGGACTTCAAGCATTTCGGGAAAAGCGGGAGGCGCATTGGCCGTCCCTGCTGGCCCCTAGATAAAGGGCTGGCCCCGGATGGAGTACCATTAGCAGTGGTGGACGTGCTTTACTTTTATGCCGCGCGCGTTTAGTATAGTGACGATCCCCCGGGAACCAGCGAGGTAACGGTTTGCTGAGACTGAAACGCGTCGAACTACACGGGTTCAAATCGTTTTGCGACCGCACCGAATTGCGGTTCAACGGGGACGGGATCGCGGGCATTGTCGGGCCGAACGGGTGCGGCAAGTCGAACATCAGCGACGCGATCAGCTGGGTGCTGGGCGAGCAATCGGCCAAGAGCCTGCGCGGCGCTCGCATGGAAGACGTGATTTTCGGCGGCACGCGCGACCGCAAGCCGCTGGGCATGGCAGCCGTGACGATGACGCTGGTGGATCCCGAGGTTCATCACGAGGGCGGCCACAAGATCCAGGCCGTGGAAGACGGCCAGCCGGCGCGACGCGGCGAAGTCACCATTACGCGCCGCCTGTTTCGATCGGGCGAGAGCGAGTACCTGATTGACGGTCACATCGCGCGGCTGCGGGACATTCAAGACATTTTCATGGGAACCGGCCTGGGACCGGAAAGCTACGCGATCATCGAGCAGGGACGCATCGGGCAAATTCTGAGCTCCAAGCCGCAGGACCGGCGGGCGATTATCGAAGAAGCCGCCGGTATTACCAAGTTCAAGACGCGGAAGCGGCTGGCCGAGGCCAAGCTGGAAAGCGCCAAGCAGAACCTGGCGCGCGTGTACGACATTCTGGAAGAAGTCACACGCCAGGTGAATTCCCTGAAGCGGCAGGCGTCTAAAGCGCGGCGATACGTGGAGCTGAAGGAAGAACTGCAAAGCCGGCTGCGGGTGGTGCTTTCGGGCAAGTACCGGCTGCTGGAGCGCGATGCAGCGAAGACCGCGATCGATCTGAACCTGGCGGCGGGCGAGTTGAAGTCGCTGACACAGCAGGTTTCCGAGCGCGAACAGGCGCACGAGCAGCAACGAACGGCCTGCTATGAGTTAGAGGAGCAACTGACGGCGGCGCGCCAGCAACTCGCCGAGAAGAACGTCGATGCGGAGCGCACGCGGGGGCGGGTGGAGTCGCAGGTTCGGGAAAGCGGCGCGATGGAGGAGCGGATCGCGCAAGCCGAGCGGGAAACGCAGGAACTCGGCGGGCGGATCGAGGCGTTGGACGCGGAGATCGCCGTTCAGAAGAGCGGAGTCGAAGGACTGGAAGCTCAGATTGCGCAAACGCGCGCGCGCATGCTGGAAATCAACCGGCAGCGCGAAGAATTGCAGACGCGAATCCGCGAGCGCGAACAGGTTCTGGAGTCCGGCCGGCAAGTGGTGCTGCGGCTGTTGGGCGAAGCCTCGACGTTGCGGAATCAACTGGCGCAGGTGCAGGAATACCTGGCCGCGATTGAGCGCGAAGCGGCACGTTCGCAGCGCGAGGAGCAGACGGCCGCGGCCGAGATCCAGCGGCTGGAGGCGGCGAGCCGGCAGCTTTCCGAAACCATGATGCAGCGGCAGCTCGAATTGGAAGCGGTGACTTCCGAGCGGCAGCATGTGGAAGAAGATCTGGCGGAACGGCGGCGCACGGCGCAGGAATTGCGGCAGGAAATCGAGAGCCTCAAGAGCGAAGTTTCGGCGGTGCGGGCGCGCAAGGAGTCGATCGAGCAGGTGCTGGCGCATCGCAGCTACACGGCCGAATCGGTGAAGCGGCTGTTCGCCTCGCTCGAAAAGGGCCAAGCCGAGGAACTGAAGCCGCTCGGAGTACTGGCGGACTACGTGGATGTCGATCCCCAATTCGAAAAGCCGGCCGAAGAATTTCTGCACGAAGAACTCGAGTACGTTGTGGTGGGAAGCTGGCAGCAGGCTGAGCGCGGGTTGGACTTCCTGCGCGCCGAAACCGATGGCCGGGCAACCTTCCTGGTGCATCCGGAATCGAGCGGCAATGCGACGCGGCATCTGCCGGAACCGGCGATTGGGCCGGCCACGGGGATATCGGCGCGGTTGAGCGATTCGCTGCGGCTGACGAACGGCTTTCGGGACCGCGCCGTGGATCTGCTGCCGCGGGTTTCGCTCTGTTTCCTGGCGGAGGATCGCGCGGCGGCGCAGCGGCTGGCGGTGGCCTATCCCCACTTGTATTTTCTGCTGCCGGACGGTGTCTGCTATCACGGGCACACCGTGACGGGCGGACGGAAAAGCGGAGCGGGCCCGCTGGCTATGAAGCGCGAGGCGCGCGAACTGGTGATGGCGCTGCAGGAACGCGAAACGGCTCTGGGCGGGCGCGTGGCGGAACTGGAGGGCCTCACCCGCGAGATCAGCGGCCTGGAAAACGAACTGGAGCGGCTGCGCGGCCTGCAGCAAGCGCGGGAGAAGGATCGCGTGGCGATGGACCACGAGAAGCGCAAGCTCGGCGAAGATCTTTCGCGCGCCAATTCGCGGGTTTCGGTGGCGCGGCTGGAACTCGACCGGTTGCGGCGCGATGCGGCGCAGTCGGCGGAGCAGAAAGAGAAGAACGAGGCGGCTGTCGAGGAAAAAGAACAGCAGCGGGCCGAGCGCGAGGCGGCGCTGGAGGCCGGACGGCAGGAGCTGGAAAAAGTAGAATCAGAGGCGGCGCATGTCGGCGAGGAGCACGCCGCGGTGCGGGCGGAGCTTGCGGGCTTGGAAGAGCGTGACCGGGCGGAGCGAAGCGCGCTCGCCCGCATCGAACAGCAGTTCCGCGAAACCACGAACCGGCGCAACGCGATCACGGCGGAAGCCGATCGGCTTGGTGAACAGAGGTCGCGGCTATTGGCCGATAACGTCGAGCTGAGCCAGAAAGCGGCGATGCTCGCGGAACAGATTGTGGAGTTGGAAGCGGCGGTGAACCGCATGGCTGCCGACGACGCGGAGCGGCGCGAGGCATTGCGGGCGGCGGAAGAAGAGCTGAAGGCGCTGCGGACGAGCGTGCAGGAGACCCACGAGAAACGATCGCAGATCGAAGTGGAGCTGGTGCGAAAGCAGGCTGAACTCAAGTTCCTGGATGAGACCAGCCGCAAGGAGCTGAACTGTCCGGTAGAGGAACTGGCGCAGGCGGACGATCCGGTGCCGGAAGAGCAGACTATTCTCGATGCCGAATCGGCGGCCGTCGAAGTCCGGCAGAAGATCGAAGGGCTGGGCGCAGTGAATCCGGCCGCCATGGAAGAATTCCAGGAAGCGCAACAGCGGCATGATTTTCTAAGCGCGCAGCGCCAGGACCTGCTCGATTCGATTCGCGACACCGAGAAAGCGATCCAGGAAATCGACGTGGTTTCGAGGCAGAAATTCGTGGAGGCGTTCGAAGCCATCAACGCGAATTTCCGGATTGCGTTCCAGTCGCTATTTGGCGGCGGGACCGGCGAGATGCGGCTCACCGATCTGGAGAACGTAATCGAATCGGGAATCGATATCATCTGCTCGCCTCCGGGCAAGCGGCTGCAGAACGTGCTGTTGCTGTCGGGCGGCGAGAAGGCGCTCTCCGCGGTAGCGCTGCTGATGGCGATTTTCAAATACCAGCCGAGCCCGTTCTGCGTGCTGGACGAGGTGGACGCTCCGCTGGACGAAGCCAATATCGGCCGGCTGGTGAAGATGATCCAGGAGATGTCGCACCAGACGCAGTTCATCATGATCACGCACTCCAAGCGGACCATGGAAGCGGCGCAGGCGCTATATGGCGTGACGATGCAGGAGGCGGGCGTGTCGCGGCTGGTCTCGGTGCGGTTCAACGCGAGAGAAGCGGCGGCCTAGCCCGGGCGTTACCGGACTACCGATTTGTCGGTGGATTGATTGGCGTCCGAGTCTTCGACGCGAACCGCAATGGTGTGTTCGCCGGGTGCGGCATCGACACTGAGATCGTAGTCGAGTTCGAGAGAATCCGAGAGGCCCGTGGTCGGCGCGACCAAGGTCCAGTCGCCGCCGTCTAAAGAGTATTCGGCTTTCTCAATATCGTTCAGGGCGTCGGCGGCATGCCAGCGGACCTGCAACTTGCCACCGCTGCGCGACGCGCTCAAGCCGGTGATCTTGGGCGGTGTGTTATCGATGAGGAACGGATCGCCTTCGAGTTTGCCGCTGAGCGCTTCGGCGGGCGGGTTAGACGGCGCGTCGGAAGCCGTGACGCGGATCCGGTATTCGCCATCCGGAAACGCCGTGGAATCCCAGGAGTAATACTTCTCCGGCACCTTATCCTTGAGCAATTTCCACTCTTTTTCGTTGGCGCCGCGAATTTCGATTTTGTAGACGAGCGAATCGCCGTTGGGGTCGGATGCCATCCAGCGTGCGCCAACGAAACCCTTCGCAAACTGCAT
>CAZKQQ010000324.1:0-5030 GCA_964554945.1 uncultured Solibacteraceae bacterium
GGCATAATCGTAGACGGTAGGGCCGCACGTGTACATGCGGACGGTGTTGTCATGAGCGGGTGAGAATGTCTCGATTTGCTGAGACAACGTGTTGTAGAAGCGCAACGCCATAAGGGAAACGGGGTTTTTTCATCCTACCAGAGACCGGACGATTCCGCGTTCTTCCGCGGCTTCGCGGACTGGGCAGATTCGTAATAGCGGTGGCGCCAGCTGAGTAAAAAGTTCTGGTTTGTACCTGATAAGGTCGTGGATAATCCGCTAATTACCGTGCGGCCTTTTAATTGCAGCATGCTTCAGACGCCAATAGGCGCAAGGAACTGAGAGGCAAACTCCTACATGCAGAAGTCTGCAGAAGAGCGGCGCAGAAGCACCCGTTTCGGCGTTCATCTCACACTGCGCTATCGTCAATCGGAGAAGGGCGTTCAGCATCGGTGGAGCAATGGGGTTACTCGCGATATGAGTAAAGATGGAGTGGCGTTCAAAAGCAGCCACGCGTTGCCCGTGGGCTCCCATGTCGAGCTTCGGATCGATTGGCCCGTCCGGCAGGAAGCCAACCGCCCAATCGACCTGCAGGCCACCGGATTCGTGGTGTGGAGCGGCAGCGGCGAGACCGCAGTCCGGATCAGTTCTCATAAATTCCGTGTGCATCACACCGAAAATACCTTGTCGATGCCTGAAATCGCCTGACCACACTGGACGAAGTTTCCATCACTGATATCGATTGGAAAGGTCCGGCTGGTTCGCGGGTTTTTGAGCACGCCTGTGTTGTACTATTAGTGGTTACTTCATGAATGCCTTATTGGAATCCATCCCGCCGGGGGATAAGGATTGGGATCTGGCACGGGCGGTCGATCCGACGCGTTTGCCCGCGCACATCGCAATTATCATGGATGGGAACGGACGCTGGGCGCGCCGGCGGCGTCTGCCCCGGGTGGCGGGACACCAAGCCGGGATCGGCCCGGTACGCAGCACGGTAGAAACCTGCGCGCGCCTGGGCGTCAAAGTCCTCACCTTGTATGCGTTTTCGTTAGAGAACTGGAAGCGGCCGCGAACCGAAGTCGAAACGTTGTGGCGCCTGCTCCGGTACTACCTGCGGCAGGAGCTACCCCAACTCCAGAAGAATGACATTCGTCTACAGGCGATCGGCCGGCCCGAAGCCTTGCCGCCCCAAGTCCGGCGTGAACTGGATGCGGTTGTGGACGCCACAGCGGCAAACCGGGGGTTGCTGGTGAATCTGGCCATCAATTACGGCGGCCGCGCGGAAATCGTCGATGCGATCAACTCCATACTGGAAGTAGCCCGCCTGGATGGAAGCCTGGCCACGCTCAAGCTCGACGAAGAATTGATTTCCTCGAACCTTTACACATCCAGTTGTCCTGATCCCGATCTGCTCATCCGGACCTCGGGCGAGATGCGGATCAGTAATTTCCTGCTGTGGCAGATTGCCTACGCAGAGTTATACGTCACCGAAACGCTGTGGCCCGATTTCACACGTCGAGATTTGCTCCAGGCCGTCCTGGCGTACCAGAAGCGCGAACGGCGCTATGGCGGACTGAGCGCCGGCCCCGAGGGTCCTTCGGCGGTGCAGAGCGTGCCCAAGCCCGGTGACGAAGCGTTCATCGAAGTGCTCCGTCCCTCATGAAGCGGGTTGTTACCGCCATTACTCTCATTCCTGTCGTTGTTTATGTAGTTCTGTGGGCCAATTCCCACGTATTTCTGGCGGTGTTGGTGGTGGTGACGTGCCTCTGTTACCGGGAGTACGACAGCATTGCCGGAAACTATGGTTATGGAACACCAGGGCCAATGGGCTATGCAGCCGGCTTACTGCTGTTGGCCCCGCTACCGGAGGCTTGGCTTTTCCTCACGGCGGTGGCTCTACTCGCGCTGGTGCTGGCGATGCGCGACGAGGATCTGAGAACTTCCCTGCCCCGCGCCGCTTTGCGTGTGATGGGTGTCTTGTATGTGTTCGGCACCTGGAAATGCGCGATTCCTCTCCGGGAGCGCAATCCGCACTGGCTCATGTTCGCACTGCTGGTGAACTGGGCCGGTGATATTGGGGCGTACTACGTGGGCCGCGCCTTGGGCCGCCACCAGTTGGCCGAGCGAGTAAGCCCGAAAAAAACGTGGGAGGGCGCGGCTGGATCTCTGTTAGCATCTTCGCTGATCGCAGGCGGATATCTGATCTGGTTAGTCGGAGGATTGACGATTCCGCAGGTACTGGCGGTCACGTTGACCTCCAACGCAGCCGGACAGTTGGGGGATCTGGCTGAATCGGCAATGAAGCGGGGTGCGAACGTGAAGGACAGTGGCACGCTGCTGCCCGGACACGGCGGCATGCTCGATCGCGTAGACAGCACATTGTTCACGCTGCCGGTGGTGTACGCCTACCTGCGTTTCCTGAGTTAGAAGTAATCAGACACACCTGGAAGCCGCCGCGGCCACGGTAGAATGTTCGTTTTCCGATGCCTCCCACCGCGCTGTTCTGCCTGGTCTGGTTGTGTGTATCACCGCAAGAATCCGGTTTGCCGTACGCCCAAGTAGCGCTGACGGCGCTCAGCCAGCCGGCAGACTCCGGATCCGCGCCCGCGAACGAATTAAGTAGTGCCATTCTGCCTTTATCAGTTGAGCCGAACCAATCCCCTGGGATCGAATGGACAGCCGTCAGCCGGAGTTCCTTGCGCTTTTTGGCGACGATGCATGCCTTCCGGCTGGCTACCGAAGCGGACACGCGAGCCGGCGGATTCGGACTGGGATCCGGCTACATTCGCTCCTTGGCGAACCTGCACGGCTGGGCGGACGGCGATCCGTATTACGTCAACTACCTGGGGCACCCCGCGCAAGGCGCAATTTCGGCGCGGCTGTTGGCTAACCATGATCCGCGTTACAGGGGTTATGAATTCGGCGCCGATGCGCGGTATTGGAAGGGCAAACTGCGGGCCGCGGCCTTCTCCTGGGCGTTCAGCGAGCAGTTCGAAATCGGGCTGTTGAGCGAAGCGTCCCTCGGGCAGATTCAGAACCGGTTTCCACAGCAGGGCTTCGTCGACCATGTGATTACGCCAACTGTCGGCTTGGGCC
This sequence comes from uncultured Solibacteraceae bacterium, assembly GCA_964554945.1. Lineage (GTDB taxonomy): Bacteria > Acidobacteriota > Terriglobia > Bryobacterales > Bryobacteraceae > PSRJ01. The sequence goes on from CAZKQQ010000324.1 coordinate 3,076, forward strand.
TGACGTTGGCTGAGGATGCCCTCGATAAATATCTCATCAAGCCGCTGGAAGGGCGAACCCGTGGCAAATGGGCCCGCCTGATTCTGCGCACGGGATTGAACCCGACCCGCAGCTTCGCCAACATTATGGACAGGAAAGCACCGTGGCACCGCGAGACCCGCCCCGGCATCCTGCAATATGAAGCGGAAGCGCAACCAGCGGCTGCACTGCCGGCCGGGAAGGTTGAAGCCAGGCCGGGGATCGCGCCGATCGAATTTCGAATCGTTTCGAACAACCGGAAATTCGGCAGCGGACCCTGTCTGGGAGGCGGTGCGGAAGCAGCGTACCGGGTGGCGCCAGAGTGGCAACTGCTGGTGAATGTGAACGGATGCGAACTGCTCGGCCTGAGAAAAAATCTGAGCGGAGACGCTCTGTTCTTCCAGATTGGGTCGCGGTGGACGCCCCGGCCGTCGGCGAAGTGGTCGCCGTACATCGAGCTGCTTCTGGGCGGCTTGAAGATCACACACGAGCAATTGTTCCCAGAAAAGAAGATTGCGGTGGAACTCGCGCATCCGAATCCGGCCGGCGATCCGGATCTTTCGCACCGGCTGCACGACTTATATACGTCCCGAACACAGCGCAGCGGCATGGCCGTCTCAGCCGGCACGGGCGTGGATTACTTGGTCAATGATGCGCTGGCGATTCGCGTTGCGGGACTGGAGTTCTCGCGTTCCACGGTAGCGGCACTCGGCGGGCTCGGTTATTCCACTGGATTCCAGGTCAGCACCGGGATGGTCCTTCGCCTTGGCACGTGGTGAGCGGTCTTTTCGGACGCAGTCGAAATCAGCCCGCTACAATGGAGAAACCGTGCCCCTGACCTGCTATCTCGACGCCTTCTCCGGAATCAGCGGCGACATGCTGGTGGGCGCGCTGGCCGATGCCGGCGCGGACCAGCTTGCCATCGTGGATGCCGTGGCGTCCCTGCAAATCGGGGCCGTTGTCTCGTTTGAGAAGGTGAAGCGTTGCGGCATCGCAGCGACCAGATATCTGGTCTCGGCAGAGGGAACCAAGATGCACCGGCACCTCTCGCAAATCCTGGAGATGATCGGGAATGCGGAAATTTCGCCCCGCGTGAAGAGCAACGCGGAAGCGGTATTCCGCAAACTGGGCGAGGCAGAAGCGGAAGTGCACCAGGTGCCGCTGGAAAAAGTGCATTTTCACGAAGTGGGCGCGGCCGATTCCATCGCGGACATAGTGGGCGCCTGCATAGCGTTCGATGCGCTCGCTGTGGAGCGAGTGGTCTGTTCGCAGGTGAACGTAGGGAGCGGCACGGTCCAAACCGACCACGGGGTGCTTCCCGTTCCGGCTCCCGCGACCGCCCGCTTGCTGCAGAATGTGCCGGTTTATGCGCGCGGGCCGGCTGTCGAACTGACGACTCCAACCGGCGCCGCGGTGGCGGCGACTTTCGCCTGCGCATACGGGGTTCTGCCGCCGATGAGAATTGCCCGGACCGGCTACGGCGCAGGGAGCCGCGATTTTTCCGAGCATGCCAACGTGCTGCGCGTGATTCTTGGGGAACCGAGCGGCGCCGCCGAGGCGGTTGAAATCTCCGTGATCGAAGCGAATATCGACGACTTGAACCCGCAAGTGCTGGCCTATGCCGCCGAACGTCTTCTGGAAGCGGGCGCGCTGGATGTCGCCTTGCAGCCGCTGGTTATGAAGAAGGGACGGCCCGGCAATCTGCTGCGGGTGATCGCACGTCCGGAAGATCGCGAATCGCTGGCACAGCTTATTTTTGCCGAAACGTCAACGCTGGGTCTGCGGATCTACGCGGCTGAACGGCGCGTGCAGGCGCGCACGAGCGCGGAAGTCAGCACGCCCTACGGAACCGTGCGCATGAAGATTTCGAGCGAAGGATCGTACACGCCGGAATACGAGGACTGCGCTCGCGTCGCTCGTCAGCACGACGTCGCCCT
>CAZKQQ010000325.1:0-5007 GCA_964554945.1 uncultured Solibacteraceae bacterium
TTTTTTTCGGAATTAACTTACCGTGAAGTGGCGGCAACCTTGAATCAACCAATCGGAACGGTTAAGACACGCATTCGTTCCGGCCTTGGCAAACTCCGAAATGTTCTCGCTGGGACACTCGAGAGCTCATGAATACAAAATCCGGCCAACACGATCGAGAACACCTGGATATGGCCGCCCTGTACGCGTTGCAAGCGTTACCCGCGAACGAAATTCCCATCGTGGAAGCTCATATCTCCGAGTGTGCGGAATGCCGCCAGGAAGTCGAAAGGCTTCGTCCTACTATCGAATCGTTAGTCTCCTGGCCAACCGATGTGCTCCGACCCTCCCAGTCATTGTGGGGGCGGCTTGCGCAGCGAATTGCAGCGGAAACGGACAAGGCGCCGGTCTATGCGCTTTCGCGAGAACTGACCAAACCGGCATGGGAAGAACCGGCACCTGGAATCTCCTGCCAACTGCTTGCGACAGATGCGGAGAAAGAACGCGTCTGCATGTTGGTCCGGCTCGCGCCGGGAGCGGAATACCCATCTCACCGCCATGCCGGCGTGGAAGAACTGCATCTGCTCTCCGGAGAGCTGATGATTGATAGCAAGAAGCTCTATCCGGGCGATTACATCCGGGCGGAGGCTGACACCGTCGATCATCGGGTCTGGAGCGAAACCGGCTGCACCTGTCTTCTCCTTACATCGACCAGAGATGTAGTTCTTTGATTTCTGGTGTGCACATGGAATTATCTGCACGCGTGCTTCAGAAGTCGGCAGGGTGTCACTTTGCCTTGCTAAATGAGTCCTTAACTGCTCCTGCAAGGTCCTCAATCGTGAAATCCCGGGCAGAAGCGAATGTCCGAACGCGAAATCCGGCGGCTCGCAGAAGGCTGTCCAGAGATGTCCGAATTGCGGGGTCATCGTCGACTACATACACCGTTGCCGCGTATTCCGCCATATTACGTCGCTCTCAAGGCGGGCAGAGACAATTGAAAAGTGGCACCCCCCCATTCATTCGCCGTCGCCCACAAACGGCCGCCATGAGCCTCGATAATGGAACGGCTGATCGCCAGCCCCATGCCTAGTCCTTCCGGCTTGTGAGTGACGAATGGCCGGAACAACTCCCCTGTGGTTTCGAGGTCGATACCAACACCGGAATCGCGCACAGCAACAAGAATCTCGTCCGGAGCCGAATTCCGCGATACGATGACGAGGCGCCGCGCCGGCCCAGTACTCTCAAGTATGGCTTCAATGGCGTTGACGACCAGGTTAGCCAAAACCTGCTTGAGCTGGACGGGGTCGCCTCGCACCGCAAGAAGATCATTCGCGAGCTCGGTTTCAGCCGCGATGTTGTGGGTCAGGATTTCGTACTGAGTTAAAGTCAGAACCTCGTTGATCAGCTCATTCAGATAAACAACGGATTTGTCGGGCTGGCTCTTCTTCAGCAGGGAGCGAATTCTGGATATTACTTCACTGGCGCGCATCGCCTGCTCCATAATGCGGGCCGCGGCGGCGCTGGCCTCGGACACATTCGGCTGGGGTCGATCCAGCCAGCCCGAACATGCGGCGGCATCGTTAATCACGGCGCTGAGCGGCTGGTTGACCTCGTGGGCAATGGACGCCGCCAGCTCTCCCATAGTGGTGACGCGCGCCATATGCGCCATGTCGGTCTGTGCCTTCTGCAGGGCTTCGTAAGCTTGTTTGCGTTCCGTATTATCGATAATTGTGCCCGCGAATTCGACCAGGCCGCCGGCGGAATCGAAAACAGGCCGACCACGGCTATGAATGTGCCGAACCATTCCGTCGGGACGGACGATGCGGCTTTCCGTTTCAAAATCCGCTCCGTCCCGCACAGCCCTCTCCAGCGCCTCCTCGACCGCCTTCCGATCGTCCGGATGGATGAATTGCAGCCCTTCGGAAAGCGGGACTTGGCCATGGCCGGGGACAAGGCCAAGAATACGGTAGTGCTCCTCGGACCAGAAAAGCGCTCCGGTGGTAACGTTCCAGGCCCAACTCCCGGTATGACTCAGCCTCTCGGATTCCGCGAGGTACGCTTCGCTTAGGCGCAGCTCCTGCTCCGCCTTTTTCCGTTCGGTAATGTCCACGACCGCTAAGATAAAATCCGCGGAGCGGTCCGTCTCCTCGGCCGGCCTGCAGAGCGCATGAATGTGCCGAATCCGGCCGTCCGGGCGTACAATGCGACACTCGAGATCGAAACCCGTTCTCTGTTCAGCGGCCAGATCGACAGCCCTCCCGACAAATTCCCGATCTTCGCGGTAAACCTTGTTCAGGAACGACGCGCGCGTTTGCCTCTGTTGATCTGGAGGCACGCCGAAGATCCGGCAGTGCTCTTTGGACCACACGAGTTCGCCTGTACTCGTATTCCAGGCGCAAGACCCCGTGTGGCTGATTCGCTCGCTCTCGGCCAGATGTTCTTCGCCGCGCCGCAAGGCGTGCCGGCTCGCGATGAGGTCGTTCGTCAGGCCCGAGAGGCTGGCGCGATCAATATCCGCCAGTGCCTCGGTTCGCTGCCTCTCCGCTTCGTAGGCCTGGCCATTGGTGATGGCGGCCGAGACACCGCCGGCAACGAGGTCGAGGAACTGGCTGTAGCTGTGATCGAACGAGCGCAGCGGACTGAGCCCGGCGATGAGCACGCCCCCGCGCCCCGCGCCGGAAGACAAGATCGGTATGGCGATGGTTTCCGTGACGGGATACTGCTTCCGGACCAGCGGGAGCTTGTCTGAAACTGTACCCAGATCGGAGACGCGCAGAGACAGACGATTCCGCCACACCTGTTCCAGCGGCCAGATACAAGGGCTATCGAGGTGCACACTTTCCGGCGCGGCTTCGCTCCCGCGAGATACGCTCGAATTTCCCGAGAGCCGCGCAACCCGCTTCTCTGAATCGATCAAATAGATCAACGCAAACGGCAGATCGTCCGGGTCAGTTTCAATGGCACTCGCCACGAGCTCACATGCTTTTTCGCACGTGCGAGCGCTGCCCGTTCTCGCCGCCAGCTCGCGGAGAAGCGCCATCTGACGTTCCCCGATGATACGTTCCGTTTCTTCCGTAACGGGGCACAATATTCCGCCGAACCCGCCCTCATCATTGGGAATAGGAGTATACGAAAATGTGGCGTACGTTTCCTCCGCGTAGCCTTTGCGATAAATGACGAAGGGTAAGGCCTCATCATAGGTGCCTTCCAGGCGATGCATCGCCAACTCGGCTTGCGGCCCTACCTGATCCCAGATTTCAGGCCAAACGGCGGCGGCGGGCCGACAGAGCGCCGCCGGATGCTTGGCATGGAGAAGAGCGGCGTACGCGTCGTTATAGAGGTTGATCAGCTGATCTCCCCACCACAGAAACATCGGGTGGCGGGAGGTCAGGATGATGCGCACGCTCGTTTTGAGGGTTTGTGGCCACGTCTCGGGCGGTCCGAGAGGAGAATCTGACCAGTCAAACTGCCGCATGCGGTTCGCCATCGCGCTGTTGCCCGGAAAGAAGCGGTCCAGGCCTCCGTTCTCCGCATTTTGGGGCGCCGTCAAACTCTCGCCTCCTGATCGCGCGAGTGTATCGCCGTTACCCTTTTTCAGCGGCGATTTTCTCTAGCGAGATTTTAATGATACTAGAATCTGGAGTTTCGCCGGAAGGGTCGATAGGACTGTGGAGAACGAAAAGGCACAATGCCAATCGCAGAGAGCGTTGGCGTCAACGTGGCCCGCGTTGTTCGCGTAAAGGAACTGGTAGTGGTAGGGCGATGCCCTTTGACTTGACCGAACACGCTGTTGTATGAAGCGACGATGACCGATCCTAAAGTGTTCACCAAACCGTGGAAAATCGGCGTCACGCTGCAACGCCACAAAGAGGCCGGGGCTCGAATCATCGAGGACGAGTGTCTCGAGGATGTCAACGGCGTGAGGCACCATGTTTCGCCGCCCGGCAAGAAGTAAATTCGCTGACGCGAGGGAGGCGCTCTGTAGATAACCGGACCGGCTAAGGCTGGTTGACTGTATTCCAGAACCGTGACAAAATGTGCAACATACCTTTTTTCAGGGATTAGAGGAGTCCAAGTCAGATTTTAAGTGAATGTCTGATTGCTGTCGCTGTGCCTTCCGTTCACTCATATTGACGAAATTTCCAAAGGGAGTATCTATTGTGATGCGCGTTTCGCTTTTAGCCGTGTTGCTTTTGTCCGCGTCCGCTGGCTTTGGTCAAACCAGCCTGGCCACAATCACCGGAACGATAGCCGACCCATCGGGAGCCGCGATTGCGAGCGCTGCCGTCGAGGTCCACAACCTGGAAAACGGTGCGGTCTTCAAGACGGCGAGCACCGATACCGGAAACTACACCGTGCAGCAGTTGCCGATTGGCGACTACACCCTCGACGTCACCGTGCCGGGCTTTAAGAAATACTCGCACACGAATTTCCATTTAGCCGCGGGCCAGACCATGCGCGAAGACGTGACGCTGCAAGTCGGCGCGGCCAGCGACTCTGTAACCGTACAGGCGGAAGCCTCCCTGTTAAAAACCGAAAGCGCCGAAGTCTCGGGCAACTTCACACTGAAGCAACTGGACGACCTGCCGCTTCTCACGGTGGGCGCAACCAATGACGGTGTGCGCGACTATTTTTCAGCGTCGCGCCTGCTGCCTGGCGTGCAGTATTGCGATAGCGCGACCTGCCCCAATGGCGGGAGCGGCAACGCCATCACCGTCACCGTCATCAACGGCACGCCGAACAATTCACTGACGACTCGACTGGATGGGTCCACCATGAACCCCACTAGCTCACGCCTTGGGGGGGCCACCATGGAGACGCAGTCCTCGGCGGAAGCAGTTCAGGAAGTCAATATCCTGACCAGCAGTTTCGCCCCGGAGTTCGGGGCCGGCCTGGGAGCTGTCGTGAACGTAGTCACGAAGAGCGGCACCAACAGTCTCCACGGCTCCGGCTATGACTACCTGGTGAATACCGCCCTGAACGCTACTCCGGCCTACCTGGGAGTGAAAAACGCGATTCACCAGAATG